>JABDEI010000007.1 GCA_013287145.1 Chlamydiota bacterium | reverse complement strand
GCTCGCGGACTCGGCTGGGTATCACCGTATCCAAACGCTACGGTAAAGCCCATGACAGAAACCGATTTAAGCGCATTGTCCGCGAAGCCTTTCGAAGATGCCGCGTTCAACTCATCCCCGGCCTCGATTTGAATGTCAAGCCTCGCACCGAAGCGTATCAAGCCAAAATGCCTGATATCCTGGAAGAGTTAATCCGCTTAGTGGGTAAGCCAAATAAAGGATAAGGATGAGGAATGAATTCCGAGTTCGAAGGATTAAATCCTCCGCAGCTGCAGGCAGTCCATACTGTCGATGGACGCGTCTTGATCCTAGCAGGAGCCGGCAGCGGTAAGACTCGCGTGCTCACGATGCGCATGGTGCATCTGGTCAAAAACCTCGGCATTTCTCCTAAATCTATCCTTGGATTAACCTTTACCAATAAGGCTGCAGCCGAGATGCGCCACCGCATCGCTTCAGCCATTCAAGGCCCCGCCGCCAAGCAAGTCACGCTTTGTACCTTTCATAGTTTCTGCATGCAAGTGCTGCGCTCTGAAATTGGAAAGCTTGGCTATACGCAGCAGTTCAGCCTTTATGATGAGCGCGATGTGCAGCGACTAGTTACTCTTATTGCAAGAGACATCTTAGAGCGCGAAAGCGATCTGCCTTCTTTAGCAGCAACTACGGCTGCGATCACTCACGCCAAAAACCGAGGCCTTAAGCCCGAAGAGATCAAAGGCACTGGATCGGACTGGCACGATGAATTCGTACGAACAGTCTATAAACGCCTTCAAGATAGCATGCGCGCTTACAATGCCGTTGATTTTGACAATCTCCTTTGGCTCACCGTCGATCTGTTTGAAAAACATCCTGAAATTTTAGAGAAATATCAGGATAGATTCCGATATATCATGATCGACGAATATCAAGACACTAATCCGATTCAATACCGTTTAGCGATGCTTTTATCTGCCAAACATCACAATCTTTGTGTTGTAGGCGACGATGATCAGTCGATTTATGGGTGGCGAGGCGCTGAAGTCAAAAATATTTTATCATTTGATAATGCCACCGTGATCAAACTCGAGCAAAATTATCGTTCGACCAACGCTATCTTAAAAGCTGCCAATGCCGTGATCATGAACAATAAAGAGCGTTACCATAAGGCCCTATGGAGCACCCGCGGCGACGGCTCCCTTATCGAAGTTTTTCATGCCCCTAATGAAATCCATGAAGCTGAGGCGATAGCTTATCGCATCGCTAAACTCAAAGAAACACAAGGAGTTTGCTGGAAACATATCGCTATATTATATCGTTCCAATGCTTTGTCGCGCCAGCTTGAGCTCGCTTTGCTTAAGCAACCCTGGCAAGATGGCGAGCACTGGATGCGTGGCATTCCCTTTCAAGTGTTTGGAGGAGTGGAATTTTATGACCGGCGCGAAGTCAAAGATCTTTTGGCCTATCTGCGCGTCATCGTCAATCCCAGGGATCAGGAAGCGCTGCTGCGCATTATCAATCAGCCGCGCAGAGGCATCGGCGAAGGCGCTTTGGATGCTTTAACGGCGTGGAATCGTTCCAAGGATGTTCCCTTATGGGATGTCTTAAAAGGGGTATCGCTTGCACAGGAACATTTAAGCGGATTAAAAGAAAAATTATCGCAAAAAGCCTTAAATGGCTTGTCTGACTTTATTGCTGTAATCGAAGGGGCCAAGCAGCGCTTTTCCGCAACTCCTCTGCATGAGGCGATGCGGTGGCTGATCGAAAGAATTGATTATCAAAAAGCTGTACGCGAAGAAGTGAAAAGCGATCAGATGCGCGATTTTAAATGGGAGAACGTGCAAGAATTTGTATCGGCAATGGCCGATTATGAGGAGCAATTGGCCAAGCATTCGGAGGAAAAGCCATCGTTGCATCATTTTATTACAACTATTCCGCTTGCTAACGAAGAAGGCAATTTTGCCAGGCAAAAGAAACTTGGCGATGACAAAGTCAATCTATTAACTTTTCATAGTGCTAAAGGGCTGGAATTTCCTTTTTGTTTCTTAGTGGGCATGGAAGACCACATCATCCCGCATGAAAAAAGCTTGAAAGAAACCGGCATCGAAGAAGAGCGCAGATTGATGTACGTGGCGATCACACGCGCTATGAAGTTTCTCACCATTTCGATGGCGTGCAAGCGCAAACGCATGGGTAAGGACAATGCCAGCAAGCCATCCCGATTTCTATTTGAAATCCCGGAAGAATTGATTCGCGTAACACGCTGGGATCAAGCTTCTTAAATATTAAAACATTTTTCACCACAGAGGACACAGAGAGGGCAGGGAGGGGCGATTTTTTATTTTAAATAACTCTTCTGTTATAATTACGATAGATGCGTTTTATTACTTTAATGGAGTTGTTATGACTTCTTTAACAAATTTACAAAACGTTTCCTATCAACAAGTCTTTGCCCAATTAGCGGAATCTACTAAAAACACACAAGACTCCGATCCTCGCATTTTAAAATTGATTCAGGAAAACATGGAGAAACTCGGCGCTTGCGCCGATAAATCAAATGTGGATATCTCTTTCGAAATGGGCGGGAAAATTGTCATCAGCCAAGGCTCAAAACCTCTTAACAAAGAAAAAATCAAAAACTTAGAAATTTTCACGCGTTTTGCAAAAGATTACCTAAAAACGCACCCACTCAAAGAAACAGAAGCTAAAGAAGTGGAGCAAGCACTCGATTCTGCAGTAAAAGGAGTAGGCAAACTAAAATCCGAGCAGGCTCATTTTTCTCTTTTTAATGAGATTAGATTGATTAAAGTTCTTGAAGAAGTGAAGAAGGGCGACGAATATCTTCTGATGAATGAGGAAGTTAAGAAGAAGGATAATCCATCCGATGTTAAGTACAATGCGTTGATTGATAAAATTACGGAATATCAAAAAATTGCCAAACAACAAGATCTTAAGATGAAAAAAGCCGACAGAATGGCAAAAATTTTCGGAACCATTGGAATAGTAGGAACTGTAGGATGGATCTCAGCAGTTATTGCTGGAATTTTTTTTCCTGCCGTGGGAATTCCCTTAATTATTTTATGTGGCATTGTTGCAGGTGTTGGCTTATTAGGAGCAAAGCTATCAAGAGAATCTACTTTTGAATCTGCAGAAAGGCAATATAAACAATGCCATTTGAAGCTAAAAGCCTTAGAACAATACAAATCTCACTTTGATCATCCGGAGTTTTCTTCTTTTGTGGGGAAATTTAGGAAACAGGATCTTATCGCAACAAAGCCTGAAGAATGCCACCGACTCTTTGCAATTTACCAAGAGCTAAAAAAGATCAACGCAAAAATAGCCGAAACAACAACGAAACTGCAATCAGCATCTTCGCCCAGCATTGCAGAAACCGATTATGACAAGCTTCATGAACAGAAAGATAAGCTGATCAAGGAAGTGAACGCATTGCAAAAATCCTTAAACCATATCGTTCTTACCGACCAGGAAATGAACGAAAAAGCCCTCGCAATAGCTTAAATCATCAAGTCGAGGCAGAGTTCACCGTAGCACAAAAAAATGCCCCCATTGCATTTTAAATGCATTTGACTCTGTTTTTCTCCCTGTTTTCTCTGTGTCCTCTGTGGTAATTCTGTGTTCTGTCTTTCTACCGACTACCGACTACTGACTACTGGCTACTGACTACTGGCTACTGACTTCCGATTACTTACAATCACTTAGCCTTTTCTTGGGATTTGATGTTTTTGATGGCGTTGGCAATTTCTGGTTGGACTGAAGAAGGGGCCTTATCATAGGAGGATTTGGCGTATTTGACAGCTTGAGGTATGTTGTTTTTATCGAGGTAAACTTGGGAGACGATCATCTCTAGGCGCCACAGATTTTCTTTATCTTGAGAGCCAAATTTGGAGATGTAATCGACAAGAGGAGCTACGGTGGCTTCAGGGCCAAAATGCTCCTTTTCCGATTCGTCGCAATTAGCTTCGAAATCGATGACAGCAACTTGATAATGGGTGAGATTTTCATTTTTGGGGTCTGCTTCTAAAAGCCGTTGACGTAAGCTCGTAGCCTCGGATTTGCGGACCTGCCCTTCATCGGCAAGCAGGCGATAGCGTTCGATCATGAAGAAATGACCCTCATCAGAGTCCATTCCGGCTTTTACAATGACATTGAGATCATTATCGAGACCAAGTTCTTGAGCTTTTTCATAAAGCTGCTTAAGGTCGCTGCCTGACAATTTTTGTTTGTCGAGGTTTTGCAATTTTTTGCGGTAGGCAGTGTAGCCATTGACCATTTTAAAAAGATGAGCTGCATATTGTTTTCCGCCCCCTGGACGATAACCGCTTAGGCCAATGCGCTGTTCGCCATCGTCTAAGATGACTATGGCGGGAAAGCTGCGCACATCGAATTTCTGCTGAAGTGCTTGATTTTGTGCCGTTAAAGTGGAATCCAATGTGGTATGCATGGGAAAGTCTAATTTGACAAAGATGAATTTATCGCCAGCTAGCTCGGCAAATTCAGAGGTATTCAAGACCTCATCTTCAAGCTTATGGCACCATCCGCACCAATCTGAACCGGTGAAGAATAAAACGATGGGTTTGCCTGATGAGTGCGATTGGTTTACGGCCTGCTCATAATTGATGAGCCAAGAAAGGCTTGCTTTGCGGTGTTCATCGCTAAAAAGAAGAGGAAGGCCTTGTATCAATGCAACCATAAAGAAAAGCAACGATTTCTTCATGTGATCTAAGTCCTGGTTTAATTTTAAAAAATCTGCTATCCTATAGCGGTTTCATACTAACTTATGAGTCATAATGATGCAATCCTTTCTTCCTACAGTAATATTGCGGCATCGCCGCGAAAATCTTAAGAAGTGCAGTCTGCGCGGGTTAGAGTCAAGGCCGGATTTTCTTTTCTTTACCTATCCCAATGCTGCGCTGCCCGATTTATCCGGCTATATCCTATTGACACTCGATGCTCCGCCTCTTGTAGCCGAAGACGCTCAAAAAGGCATTTTTTTACTCGACGCCACTTGGCGTCATGCCGAGTCGATGTCGCGTTTTGCCTCTACAATACCAGGCCTGATCCCACGCAGCATTCCCGCCGATTTTAGGACCGCCTATCCTCGCCGGCAAGAGGATTGTCCCGATCCCGAACGCGGCTTAGCATCTATCGAAGCTCTTTATATCTCCTATCATATTCTCAAGCGCGATGGTAGCGGCCTTTTAGATAATTATTATTGGAAAGATGAATTTTTAATGAAAAATAGTGAAAGCTTTAAAAATAAGTATTGATTGTAATGTTATTGCTTTTTAAGTTGACATTAAAATGATTAGTTTAGTAAAATAGCTGCAAAAAAAAGACTGGATGAGGAGCGTCAACCAGGTACTTAGCTTAAAGAGGGTGTCTTTTATGACTCTCTCTTCAAGGAATCCAAGGTTCCAATTGCTAAGAAGGGGGATTGACGCCGAAGCGATAAAGGTGCCTTTGGAGGCTTTATCGTTGGTTTTTTGGGCTGAAACCCTGAAACTGTCTCGCTTAAGGAGAATGCGAGAAGAGCTTCTGGTCGGGTGTAAGGCTGCATGATATTTGTTACCTACCCTGATCTATGTCAGCTCTTATCTAGATTTACAAAAGTAAGAGCATATATATGATAGATCAAATGTTTACCCTTTTAGAAGTTTACGAAGATAATTTATGGGGATACGTCGCTGTTCCCATGATCATGCTGCTAGGATTGTTTATTTCGATTCAATCCAATTTCGTTCAGATTCGCAAATTCCCCACTGTAGTAAAGACATTTTTTAGTTTCTTAAGGGGTCATGAAGGCCAAGAAAAGGGCGGAGTGCCTCCCCTCAAAGCATTTTTTGCGTGCGTAGGTGGATGTGTCGGCGTTGGAAATATCGTGGGGATCTGCACAGCGGCGCAGATAGGTGGACCCGGAGCGCTTTTTTGGATCTGGATGACAGCTTTTGCCGGTATGATGCTAAAGTATGCCGAAGTTTATTTAGGACTGCGCTATCGCGTGCCGAATGGACAGGGTGGATACAACGGCGGCCCTATGTATTTTTTGCAAAGGGTGTTTAAGCAAAAATGGATCCCGGCGTTAGTGTGCATGCTGCTGTGCATCTATGGTGTCGAGGTCTATCAATTTAGCGTTGTGTCCACAAGCCTTGTCGACAATTTCAATCTTAACCGCTACGTCGTCAATGGGATTTTTTTAGTTCTTGTGATTTTTGCTGGCAGCGGGGGAGTGCGTCGAGTCGGAAGTATTTCGAGTGCTATCATTCCCATATTTGTCGTTGTTTATGTAAGCATGGGATTGTGGGTTTTAGTGCATAACCTAGACGTCATACCGCAGGTAATTGGAGAGGTTTTTAGCTATGCCTTCACAGGCCATGCGGCTGTAGGAGGCTTTGCCGGAAGCACTTTAATGCTGACAATTTCTCAAGGTGTGCGTCGCGGCTGTTATACCGGCGATGTAGGCGTTGGATATGCTTCAGTCATTCACAGTGAAAGCTCTGCAAAAATTCCTGAAAAGCAAGCAGCGCTTGTGATTTTTGACATTTTTTTAGACACCTTTATCATCTGCACAACAAGCGTGATGTTAGTTTTGGTCACCGGGGTATGGCAAACTCCTATGGAGACAGGCTTGCTTGTGCAAACTGCTTTAGCGCAGTATTTCCCCTATATGCATTTTTTCATGCCTATATTCCTATTTGTTTTAGGATACTCTACCATTAATGCCTACTTCTGCGTGGGACTCAAGAGCGCGGAATTCCTTTCTCCGAAGTTTGGAAGGCCGATTTACTTTATCTATGCTGTTGTAGCATTGGCTTTCTCCTCGTTTGTCGGAACTGCGCACGCGCAATCGATTATGTCGATAGCCAATGGAATGCTTTTAGTTCTTAACTGTTATGGAATATTCCGCTTGCGTCGCGAAATTTCCTATAATCTCGATGCCACAGAACAAGTCAAGGTGCCAGCGCTGGAAACGGCGTAAAAAAAGAAACGCTAAATGATAAATTCTAAATGATGAACGAAAAATAACAATTAGTTTAGCATTTAGCGTTTTTATGCTTCGGCTTGTGGTTCTGGGATTAACCTGTAAAATCTAGCTAGATTGATTTGAAATTGCTGGAGGCTGAATTTCATCTCCTCATTCAATGTGGAGGTATGATTTCCTTCCACCAATTGTTGAGTTCCCAAATTAGGATCGTAGAAAAATCCCACACTCTTTTCTTTAATATAGACCAGAGAGTGACCCTTCTCTTCTTTCTTCTCATTGTCGGCAGGCTGCAGAATGCGGAGCAAATATACCCCGAGAGGTAAGTTATCCATTTTTTTAATTTCCTGATCCGCAGCAGGAGTTAAAAGATCGATTTCATCTGAGGCAAAATCGATCTTAAATTGATGGAAATTAGCTAACGACTGAATTTTAGCTCTTTTGAAATCAAGAGAGTTTGTTTGCTTATCTTCTTCGATCGTATTAAAAGCGGCTTGCCTATTTCTCATTTCTTCTGAAGATACCCTATATTGCTTTCCTATTGATCGTATACAACCTGCATATAAAGCTGGGTCGGAAGCTTGAGACAGTTTTGCGATTCCTTTTGCTTTAAAGTAACTATCGATAAATTCTAATGACATAGCAGAACATGTTCCGCCTTCAATTGAATCTGCGATGTTGTTCTTATTAAATGTTACGCCAGTCTCTTTTCTTTCTAATAGCTTTTGAAAGATTTGTTTGACTTTATCTATCGTAACTTTTCCATTGCATCCGGTTTGAGTTCCAAAAAAAACTTGAGTGGCTTTGGAAGGAGTTTTAGGAATAAAAACGTTTCTGGTAAGAACTACAGCCGGCTGAGGGGGCTGTGGCAAAAGTGATAAATTTATTTGTGTTGATGGTTCAGTAGTGGCTTGGGAAGAAATTTTAGGAATAACGTTTTGGTTAACTCCAGCAGGCTGAATGGGCTTTGAAATGGAAAAATTTATTTGTGTTGAAGATTTCGTCTTACGTTTTTGTTTGGCGATAATGGACTCGATTAATGTGGTAATCTGCCCTAGGATGGGGCAAAATTCAATCATTGCAATAAGGCGATGTCCCCATTTGTACTGAGGATGCTTTTTAGCCTCGCTTAGATGCCTAAATGCATATTCGGACGCAAAGCAAGATTGAATAATCTCTTTTTTAGTTAAATGATAATTGGATAATGAATAATTCATGCTTAAATTATATCAAATAAATGTTAAGAAATTATTAATTTAAGCTGTTTTTTGTAAATTACTGGCTTAGCATCAATTTTTTTTTATTCTGGATTTTGAATGGTGTTGTTGCATAAATCTAATGCCGTTCTTTCAGAACTCAATCCTCCCTCTGGATATACCCAGGCCTCTCGCTTTCGCTTCGGCCTGGGCTATGACATGAAGGCCTTTCAGGCCATGAAATAGGGCATTAAAAAATGAGGGTTTCAATGGTCTGAAGGACCATCTTAACATAGCCCAGGCCTCTCGCTTTCGCTTCGGCCTGGGCTTATGACATGAAGGCCTTTCAGGCCATGAAATAGGGCATTAAAAAATGAGGGTTTCAATGGTCTGAAGGACCATCTTAACATAGCCCAGGCCGAAGCGCAGCGAGAGGCCTGGGAAAAAGGATAAGCAAAAGCTGAGTTCTGAAAGAACGGCATCAGATTTATGCAACAACACCATTCTGAATTCTGGCTTCTGTCCTCATGACATCTGCTGTTTCAGCTCTTCCCAAAGCTCTTGCGATAGTTCAGCTCCGATTACTTGGACGACAGCTGAGCCTAAGAGGGTGCCAAAATAGGCGCATTCTTGCAGAGAGCGCCTTTGAAGATAACCATAGAGAAAACCGCAGGCAAAGAAGTCCCCGGCGCCCGTGGTATCAACAGGGACAACGGGGATAGCTGGATATAGAAACTTTTCAGTTCCTTGACCTACCCAGCAGCCATCGCGCCCTTGCAGGATAACGGCGATATCGCATAGATCTTTGAGAATATCGCAGCCTTTTTCCGGCTCACATTGCGCCAAAGCTTTAATTTCTTGACGGTTGGCAAAGACAATCTGGCAATAGTCGGCGATCAAATTGACAATGATTTTTTTGTGGCGTTCCACGATTTCGAAGCTAGATAGATCAAAGGAAATTTGGCATCCCGCATTTTTGGCCAATTCCATGGTTTTTTTTACTAAAGAGCCATCTTGGTCATTCTGCAAGCTGTAACCTTCGATATGAACCAGTTTTACACCTTCAAAAACGGCAGGATTAAGATCATCGGATTGCATCTCTTGACTGGCCCCAAGAAATGAGCGCATCGTTCTCTCGCCATCGGGGGTGACCAAGCTAACGACTTGCGCTGTTGGAGTTTCAGTGGTGAGATACAGAGAGACAATGCCTAGGCTTTTAATCGTTTGTAAAAATTTTTTTCCTAGAGGATCATTGCCGATTTTTCCCAATAAAGCGCCTTTTTTTCCTAAATGAGCGAGTCCCTTGATCGTGTTGGCACCGCTGCCGCCTGCAATAAAGAGGGGTTCAGCTTTGCTTTCTTTTACGATATTGCACATCGTTACATAGTCAACAGGCAGTGTTCCGCCTTTTGATCCCGGAATTTTTGTTAGAAATTCTTCACTGACACCTAAAATTTGATCGACGATGGGAGCGCCTAACCCTAAAACTTCATAATCTGGAGATTTAGTTATTTCCATAAAACTTTATGAAGATGTTTTAGCTTTAGCGGGCACGGGCAACGTGAGTAGTTTGCGGATATACACGCGGTTGGCATAGATATAATCGACGCCGGAAAAGAGGGTGTAGATGCCAGCAATGGCAACGATTATCGTACTGGCTGTATGCAAAGTCCCTTGCGAAAGATAACCTAATGAATGCGGAATCATCAAAAACAAGATGAGGAAGGCGGCAATGGCTTGAACGACAGCTTTGGCTTTGCCGCTAATGCGCGCAGCTAAGGCAAATCCCCTTAAGGCGCAAATTGTCCTCAAGGTACTGACCACGGAATCCCGGTAAAGAAAAATAAAAATCAGCGGCATGGGTAAATTTACTGGCGCTTGTGTAAAAGTCAAAAAGACTGAAATTCGGGCGATGCTATCTGCCATAGGATCTAAGATCTTACCAAGATCTGTCACCTGATTATATTTTCTGGCGAAGTATCCATCAAAAACATCTGATAACTCAGAAACACCTAGCAAGAATAGAAGAATGTAAGGCAAAGCAAATGCACTGATTTCAAAGGTCTCATGTTCAATATAGACCAAAAGAAAAATGGGACTTATAAAAATGCGAATAAACGTTAAATAATTAGCGACGCTCAAGAGGAAGCCTTCTTTGATTTTGTTTAACAGTATAACACGTTGAATAATTATTAAAAACACAGAATTTGAAGGCAGTAGTCAGAATCCAGAATACAGAATACAGAATACAGAATACAGAATACAGAATACAGAATACAGAATACAGAATACAGAATACAGAATACAGAATACAGAATACAGAATGATAAGACTTAAAATTATACAGCAAAGACTAAATAAACTCCTTTACAAAACGATATCGATGCTAACTCTCTTATTTGCCTTTCATTCTGGATTCTGGATTCTGAATTCTGAATTCTGTATTCTAAAAATTTCTTAGATGAAAAGGGAAAAATGATGCCGCACAAAGTCCGCTGCCCCTGGGTACCCAAAGATAATGAACTTTATATTCAATATCACGATAAGGAGTGGGGAGTCCCTGTCCATGATGATAGGACTCATTTTGAATTCTTAATTCTTGAAGGGGCTCAAGCAGGTCTTAGCTGGGAGACTATTCTTAAAAGAAGAAAAGAATATGCCGAAGCTTTTGCCGATTTTGACTGGAACAAGGTAGCTAGCTATTCCCAAGATAAGGTCGAGGATCTGATTAAAAACTCAGGGATTATTCGCAATAGATTAAAGGTGGAGTCTGCGGTGGTCAATGCGAAAAAATTCATTGAAATCTGCCAAGAATTTGGCAGTTTTGATGCTTATGTGTGGCGCTTTGTCAATGGAGAGCCTATCTACCGATTGACGAAGGAAACTCCAGCTGAAACGGAGGCATCAAACGCCTTAAGCAAAGATCTAAAGAAGCGCGGATTTAAATTTGTCGGGCCTACAATCATGTATGCTTATATGCAGGCCGTTGGCTTAGTCAATGATCATTCAAAAGAGTGCTTTCTTTACCATAAAGGGGCTTGAAAACATGCTTGAAACAGCTTTTACAAAACAAATCGGCATTAGGTATCCTATCATCTGCGGTGCGATGTATCCATGCTCCAATCCTGAGCTTGTTGCTGCAGCCTCCGAAGCCGGCGCAATTGGCATCATCCAACCTCTTTCTTTAGCCTATGTCCATGGATATGATTTTAGAGCAGGCTTAAGATATATCAAACAGCTGACTCAAAAACCATTGGGCATAAACATTATCGTAGAGAAATCATCCAAGACTTATGAGAAGCGCATGCAGGAATGGCTTGATATTGCTTTAGATGAGGGAATACGTTTTGCTATCACGGCTTTAGGAAACCCTGCTTGGGTTGTGCAAAAGCTTCATCAAGTTAACGGTATTGTTTATCACGATGTAACAAATCGATCTTGGGCGGAAAAAGCCTTGGATAAAGGCGTCGATGGATTGATCTGCGTCAATAATCGTGCTGGTGGTCATGCCGGCACATTATCGCCTGAAGAACTTTTTGCTGAGTTGCAGACATTTAATGTGCCTTTGGTGTGCTCGGGTGGTGTGGGGGATGAGGAAGATTTTGTTAAGGCTTTAAAGATAGGTTATGCCGCTGTGCAGATGGGCACGCGCTTCATTGCTACAAAAGAATGTAGAGAAAAAAATAGTTATAAGAATGCTATTGTAACAGCCAATGAGGAGGATATTGTTCTTACAGAGCGCGTCACGGGAATTCCACTCTCTGTTATTAAAACCCCTTATGTCGAGGCAGTTGGGACAAAAGTTGGATGTATTTCACGCTGTCTTTTACAACATCGACTGACTAAGCGTTGGATGCGGCTATGGTATACCTTGCGTTCGGTGCGTCGCTTTAAGCAGATGACTTTGCATGGAGGCACATCCAAAGACTATTGGCAAGCAGGCAAAAGCGTTCATGGCATCCATGCCGTTGAATCCGTTCAAGATATCATCGAACGCTTTGTAACCTATGCATCCATGAAGGCTCCATCTTCACATTAATGAAAAATCATGCTCAAAAAGTCTTGCCCATGAAGCTAAAAAAGAGGAACTGCTACCGAGACAATTGCAAATGTATCGATAATCCACGCCTGTGTGTCGCCACTGACCGTGGCTCCTGGTCTTATTTTTAATTAACCGTGGGTTCCTAGCGTCACCCACGGCTGGATTCTGTCGTCGCTTCGCGACTAAAGAAACCGCTAAAGCGGTAAATTGCCGCGACAGTGGCTACAACAGTTAGCCGTGGGTGACGCTAGGAACCCACGGGACATATAATGAAAAGTTGTGAGCCAGGAACTGGCGACATCATTTCATGAGTAAAACAACCTTCTTGGGATCGCATTTTCGTTAAAAAGACAAATTTTTTTGGCACAAAATTCCTTCTTGATCATGGAGTTGATCTTTTGAAGAAAGATAAAGGAGGCGATCTCATCATCACAAAAATTATTGGGTCGATCAGTAGTGAGAAAGTGATGGAACTCATCCTCAATGCTCTGATTGAAAAAGGTGTGGATATCAGCTTGCCTGATAAATGGGGAGGAACTTTTCTACATCATGCAGCAGGCAAAGGAATGGAAAAGATTGTAAAATTTCTTTTAGCAAGACCCTCTAATAATATCAATTCCCAAAATTCTTCGGGAGAAACTCCTTTATTTCAAGCTATTATAAGCGGAAAAGCTGAGATAGTAAAGCTTCTCCTTGACAAAGGCGCTGATATATCTATAACCACTTCTTATGGCACCGTCCTTCATTTTGCCAATTCTGATCCTGAACTCTTATCTATTCTGTTGAATCATCCAAAGTGTCCTGACATCAATAAGAAGAACAGAGATGGCAAAACGGCGTTGGAAGATGTATTGAGTGATTCTAGATTTAATAAAGAAGCAGCTCAATTACTTATTGCAAAGGGTGCGCAAGTTAACCTCAAGGATTTTCAGGGATGGACGCCCTTACATCATGCTGTATGGGATGAGGTTTTTCACAAAAAAAGGCTTGAAGCAATCAAATTTATCCTTGAACAAGGCGCTAAGGTTGACATCAAAAATGATCAGGGAAAGACTCCTCTTGACTTTGCTATCGAAAAGGGCAGAGACGATCTCGTCGAACTCATGCAAAATTACGCTTCTAAGAAATAAGCGAAGCTATACCGAACGTGATTCAAAAATTGGCGTTTGGGCTAGTGCGAAAGCTCCCGCGGTTAAAAAATCGCAAACGGGTCAATATTAAGTCAATATGGACCCGTTTGCGATTTTTTAACCCCGGGGCTTTGGCACCGTCCAAATGCCAATTTTTGAATCACGTTCGGTATAAACATGCGTTTTTTTTGAAAGAATTTTTGCTGTGCATGTTTTTTCTTTGTTGCCCAGTCGTAGTGCAATTAAAGAACTCCTTAATCTCTAAAAAATTAAAAAAGAGAAGCTTATTGCTTGTTTTTACTAGCTTTTTATAAATAAAAATAAAGTATCAAGTTTTCTGTTATAATTAAATTAAATAGATGTCTGAATAGATGTTTGTTTAATTATGATAAGCAATCTTATTAATGGACCTATAGATTGGGGAAAGGAGCAGATCTCTGTAGATAAGAAGACGCAAAAAATTACTTTACTTCCTATCAATGAAAAAAATAAGTCCCTAGCCAAAATCCAGATAAAAGAGTCGATTCATAAAATTAACGACACTTTTAAAGATACCCTCGAAGCAAAAAAAAATCTTAAAATCCCAAAATTAGAAGAGCGCCAAATTCAAAATCTCATGATGAATTTAAAAAGCTTGCAAAATGTCATTGATGAATCTGATAAAATCATTTTAGAAAACTGCATTAAAAATATCCAAGCTGCCCTTAAAAAAAGTGTCATATTGCCGGACCAGCAAAAAAGCCTAAATCAAGCTTTACTTTCTGCTATTAATTGTAACGATGTTTCCAAGGCAGAAAACCTCATGCTCAAGGGCGCCGAAGTTAATCAAAGATATAAGGAACATAATAATATGACACCGCTGGATAAAGCGGTTTTGAATGCTTCTGAAGATATGATTTTACTTCTCTTAAATCATGGCGCCGAGATCGACGCAAAAGACGATAATGGTTATACGGCCCTATATTTTGCTGTTGTGTTGGGACATGAAGAGCTAGTGAATCTTCTTCTCGATAGAGGCGCAACTGCTAAAACATTCATTCAAAAATATACCCCGGCATTACGAGCAACCATCGAGGGACGTTCCGAAGAAGTCGTTAACCGCTTAAAAGAAAGGGACCAAGGGATTTCTGAATGGTTTTTAAAGCAAAGTCTTATTGCGCATCGCTTTGGCTTTAATCTTCACATAAAATTGTTAAATGAAAAAGAAACAGAGCTTGAAGGAAATAGGCCAGAACTAACTTATCCTGCGTTAATTGAATCTTTTACACACTTTTATAAAAATAGTCCAAATGCAAAAAAAGTTCAAAATGCAGTTCCCGGATGGACTCAAAAAGATTGGGAAAGTGTTGCTGGCGTTTTGAAAAAAGCCATACCTAATATTAGAAACTTCCCTGGGCTTGAATCGGATAGCTTATTAGCGCTTCCCTGTGGATGGAAAGGCCATGCAACTGGTGTTGTGGTTTTAGGAAATCTTTTCATTAAAGCTAATCGGGGCAATGGCTGTGATAGAGCTCCAGGATTTCATATCTATGAAATAGGCAATCCCGATTTGGCCCAGCGAGAGGAAATTTTGAAAGAACTCATTGCAAATACATATGATAAAGCAGGCCAGCGATATTTTATCAAAACGATCCATGAAAAAGATCAGCTAGATTTGAAACCAATCGCTTATGTTCGCCACAAAGAGCAGCATGCCGGCAACTGTCCCTGGGCATCGGCTAAACTTGTCCTGAAGGCTGTGATTTATTTGCAGCTAATTACACAACATAAGATGACCCATGAAGACGCAACAAAAAATTGTGAACTGCTTTATCGCGCTTGGTTTAATGATGACCGTGAGCGCGCTGTCGAAGAGATTATGACTGATTTAGAACAAATACCAACTACGCCTCACTCTGAAGAAATCCATCAGCAGATGGCAAAAATCTCAGAAGATGCACTAACTGAAGTTCTTTACAAATGCCTTACCGGGAAGAAAAGTGAAAGCCGTGAAAAAATCTTTTATTCTATTTTAGAGAAAAATCCCACCTTGTCTAATCATAAACCGCAGTTTAAAAATCCCAAAAAAGAAACCTTGTTGCAAACCGCCTCTCGGCGAGATTTGCCAAATTGTGTTGAAGCTTTAGTTAAGGCGGAAAAACGTTCAACAGAGTCTCTGAAAGCCAGAATCTAGAATGGAGCTGTTGCATAAATCTAATGCCGTTCTTTCAGAACTCAATCCTCCCTCTTGGATACCCAGGCCTCTCGCTTTCGCTTCGGCCTGGGCTATGACATGAAGGCCTTTCAGGCCATGAAATAGTGCATTAAAAAATGATGATTTCAATGGTCTGAAGGACCATAATAACATAGCCCAGGCCGAAGCGAAAGCGAGAGGCCTGGGAAAAAGGATAAGCAAAAGCTGAGTTCTGAAAGAACGGCATCTTCTTTCATAGATTTATGCAACAACGTCATTCTGAATTCTGGCTACTGAATTCTGCAGTTCCGTTTATCATTTATCATTTAGCATTTATCATTTAGCGTTTTTTCTCAGGCTTTCTTCCAATGTTTGATAGGCTTGGGAAGCAGAAATTTTTCCTTCATAATAATTTTGGATGAGCAGCTCCTCTTCATTTTTAAGAGCTGGGTTGAGATGATGAAAAAAATGTCTGTTCAGGTGAGAGAGCAAAGCATCTTCGAAGCAATAATATTGATTGATAAATCTGAGCAGCTCATTCCATTGGTTGTTGAAGGAAGGCTGTTGCAAAATATTGTGAAGATTCGTAGCTACTATTTCAGCAGGCTTTTTTTGGAAATTGGTGATTTCGGTAAAGTAATCGTAGATATTTTCCAAGCCAAGATGCTGGGCCAGTCGTTGAAAAGACTCCGTAGTTTCAACTTTATGCTTTCGAAGTTCGTAGAAAGGGATTTTTTTTGCGAGTAAACATTCACTTATGGAGATATCTCCTGTACAGCCGACGACTTCACCGCTCATTTCTAAAATTTTGGAAAAATCGTGAGATGGAATTGGCAAGATATGGATCAGGCGTAGCTTTTTTTCGAAAGGAAGAGATTTTTCGAATATGGTTTTCTCTTCGCCGGTATTAATATCAACGGATACAACTTTGGAGATTCCGAGGTCGGTGAGCCAGCCGGCATCGGCATCTAGCTTGAGACATTCATTTTTTCGCTGAGAAGGAAGGATGATATCGATGCCGCCGGACTCTTTTTTTTGTTGGAGACAGATAAGATAGATGAAGATTTTTTCTTGATGAGGAATTTTGGGTAAGTAGCCAAGGTGTAGGGTATTGTTTGAAAAATAGTTAGAAATATGAGCTGATGTGGGTTGCACCGTTCCAAATAAAAAATGGGGCAAACGCAGGTCTTTCCAGGGTGTTTTTGATGACTCAGGGAGGCTCTTTTTTAAAAAAACACCCTCTTCAAAAGGCAGCAGTCCCATGCTGAACCAATTGAGTTGCAAAAGATTGGCAATGCCTTGAAAATTCCCCGTTTCAGAAAAATAAAATGACTTGTGAGCTAAGGCTGGGTTTTCGAAGGTATTTATAGCTAAGGCTATGTGGACGATGGCAAGGCTTTCTTGCATCTTCTGATACAAGTTTTCAGCAGAATTTTTTGCGTCGATAAGAAGTTTTACTTGTTGGATTTTTTCTTCAAGATCATCTAGAAATTCTTCAAGAGCTTCAATAGGACGTCCCTGTTTAGCAACAATGGCCTCGTAATCCTGTTTTTGGAGTTGTTTTTCTTTTTGCAGCTCAGCTAACTCAAGATCGAAATGATGAGAGTTTTTTCCTTCCAATATCGACTCCAATAGATGGAAAAAAGGCGGGGATTTTTCAAAGAATGGAAAAATATGATCTTCTTCCAAAAGATAGTCTTTTAAATCGACATGGGGAATATTATATTGATAAGTATAGACGACATTGACATCCAGGCTGGGATGGCTTTCTTTTAAGATTTTTGCGCTTTTTAATAAAGCGAAGTAATCGCCCCAACCATCTGCGAAAATGCGCGATAGGAAATAGATAGGCCCACTGATTTTAGGCTGATAGCTTAGATAAATAGGCTGAAAAAGGCGTTTAAAAGCAAATCGCAGAAGATTTTTCTTAGCTTTGCCAAGTTCGTGTTGAAGATCCTCTTGACTAAAAGCGTGCCAATATTGATGTAACTCCTTCAAAAAAAAAGGATTTAATTTTTGTTTGAAAAAAGGATCTTCAAGAAAATGTTCAGTCATGCTTTTGCTGTCTTTTTTACTATTTCTGATAACAAAAACATTCAGCAGAGTCAATGCCTATCGCTACTACAATCTCATTGAGAGCCAACAGCATTTATGCAACGATGTCAAAGCCACTCATCATCATTATCATTCTCTTGCTTCTCGACATCCTTCTCCAATTGAACTATTGTCACCGATTTGATTTGCCATAATTAACTCAAATTAAATATTAAGTGTTCACTTAATTAATTATAAACAATGCATTGAATAATATATAGTTGTTTATTGAACTAGTTGGTCTTTATTTTTTTTGATTAGCGATTTTTTAAATTGTAAATTTTTTTTATTAAAACATTGTTTTTTTTATTAAATTTAGATATGCTGATTTTTTACTAAAGAGGTAAACCATAATATGGTAGTAAATACTGATAATAATCTAGGGGCCATATCTTGGGAAATTCAGACAGAAAAAGATACTTTAAAAAAGACAAATAATGATCAGTGTACAAACACAGATAGTGTCGAATCTTCTGATAAAACCAGCAATAAAAAAATCAAAATAGAAGAAAAAACTGCTGAAATTGCTAAAAGCACTGTCTTGCCTATTAAAAAAAACAATCTTTTAAGCAAATCAGCGATCTTTGAAATATTTAAAGCAACCCAAGTTCGTTTTCCTAACTATCCACATGCTGCCATTGTTAAAGAAGCCTTTGCCGATTGTTTTTCGGATAAGCAGTTATATTTTCATCTTGGAAAAAAATTCACAAAATTGGAAACAAGCTTTTCAGCTTTAAAAATTTCTTCTGGAAATTTGATTTTGATAAAGATCAAAGATTTAGGCAAAGGCACTTTTAAAAAGGCGACTGAGCGAGAAGTTTATGAAAATATAAATAATTTTTTACCTAATACTCGAATCGCTATGTTAAAAACTAAGATGGGAGGCCCTGGCATTACACAGGACATGGCTAAGATAATAGGGAGAGTTGCACATACAGAATTTAATTGCCTGGAAGCACTTAAGGGCTTGCCAAATGTTCTTCAGATATTTTCAACAACCTATACATTTTCCCTAAAAAACAATCAAACCGCTTTAGATCAAATTTTATTGACCGAGCTTTTTCCGGAAGGGAATTTAGATATTTTTAGAAACGACTTCCCATTGAAATTTAGTACGCCTCAGAAAAATCATATTGCTCATGGCCTCTTAAAAGGACTTGTAGCAGTTCACTCAAAAGGCATTGTGCATTGCGATATTAACCTTACAAATATTTTGGTGAAAATCGATCCCAAGGTTTCAAGCAATTACTATGCAGCTATATCGGACTTTGGCTCTGCCAAACCTCAAAATCAATTAAATAATGCTATTGGTACATATTGGTATATGGCACCAGAACTATGGCTGGGATTATATGGTGACAATAAGGATTTAAAAGCTAAAGTCAGTGCGAAACTCGATGTTTGGTCGATGGGTTGTGCCCTTTGGGAATTGATGAATCACAAGTTCGTTCCTTGGACAACAGCTTTCCCCGACTGTCGCTTAGGTGCCACTTTTGAAGATCACAAAAAATCCAAAGCCATTGCAATCTTAAGCGATCCAAAGACGTTCCCCGAACCTAAAGATCAAAATACTCTTGAATGGCTCATTTGGAAGATGTTAAGGCCCAATCCTGATGAACGCTACTCCGCACAAGAAGCTTTGAATGCCTTAGAAGCCTTGGATGCTTTTAAATAAATAATTTTTGAGTCACGTTCGGTATAATATTACCTGCGCTTAACGCAATTTAACAAAATTTGGTAAATATTGTAGTAATATCTTTTTGCTAATTGTATTTTATGTTATTATTAGTTTTTTTATAATCAAAAGTGAGTTTATGTTTACTAATGTAATTTCTGTTGGAATTGATTGCAATTTTCAAAGACCATATTTGAATCCACAACTTTCTACATACGAAAGTGAGGTAACACATTTAACAAACTCCGATCCTAAAGATGCAGATCTTAATCAGACTTCAAAACGAACTAAAAGAGAAGAAAAAAAAATCGGCCACGTTGTGGATGGTATCTTTTTTAGCGGAAAGCTCTCTAAAGAAACTATTGATACAGCCTTACTTTTAAGCAAAGAAGCGATTTTTGACGTATATAAAAATGAAAAGGGTGAAGCCGCAAAAAAAATAAGCGAAAATAATGAATTTTGTTTTTTATTTAACTCAATCATTAATAAAAACTTTAAGAAGTTTGAACAAGAAACTCAGAAGCTGTTAACACAAACGGATGCAAGGATTCAAAATAAATTGCAAGAAGCCTTAATAGCTAAATTGGCCTTTTCTTCGCTCCTATCTGAAAGTCAGCCTCTCCTGCACTTAGGTAAAAAGCTCACTCAACTGAGCGCTAGCTATTCTGTTTTGGAAAGTTTTAATGAAACGCCATTGACTCTAATTAATGTCAAAGATCTAGGTCGTGGTAGTAATAAAAAGGCCACCTGGCAGTTGATTTTTGAAACAGGTAAAAGTATTGCACAGTTAAAAACCAAATTAAGTGGTCCCAATATTTCTAAAGAACAGGCCGTCCAGAACAAATTTTCTGCTCGCAGGGAAGCTGATATGCTTCATCAAGTTAATGGCCTTCCTCACGTTGTTAACACCTATATGATCACCTACTGCTCTTCAATGAAAGCCAATCAACAAATTTCTGAACATCAAATCCTCTTAATGGAGCTTTTTCCTAAAGGGAATCTATTTGATTTCTTGAACAAGGCTAAATTAAACAATAAGCAAAAATTCCATATTATTCACGGTTTACTTACTGGATTAGTGGCTATTCATAGCAGAAATGTTGTTCATTGTGATCTCAAATCGACAAATTTTTTGGTAAAAGAAGAACCTAATGATCCAGATAACTACTACGTCGCCATCTCAGATTTCGGATTGGCTCGTAAGGCTGATGATTTAAAAAATGCTATCACCACTTATTGGTATATGGCGCCAGAACTTTGGGATGCAGAGCTGAAGAAAAAGGCAACTGCTAAGCTTGATGCTTGGTCCATGGGATGTATCTTATGGGAGTTAGTGAGTTCTAAGTGGCTTCCTTGGGCGTTGAAATTTCCTAACTGGCCGAATACCTTCGAAGCTCACAAATCATCTGAGGGATTTAAAATCCTAATGGATCCAAACACATTTCAAGAACCAAAAGATAAAAATACCCTTAATTGGATCATTTGGAAAATGCTCAGAATCGATCCAGAGCAGCGTTTTTCTGCACAAGAAGCTTTGAATGCCTTGGAAAAGATTGGTCCGAAGAGCTAATTCGGTATAGATCAACCATCCTGCTGATAATTCGCAGATTTATATAGATTTGTAGATTGAACTAATAAAATCTTTTTATTAATTAATTGTTGTGATATTATAGTCTTTTTTAATAATTAATTAGATGTAAGCATGTATAATAATATTAATTTGCTTGGAACGAGCCATTTCTTTTTTCAGGAGCCAGATTTGAATGTACCCTTAGTAAAAAAGAGTGAAATAGTCGATTTAACAAACTGCGAGCCAACAGATGAGGACCTCAAGCAAGATTCTAAACGAGTAAAAAAAGAGGAGGAGAAAGAGATTCCTCTTATTATTAACGGCATCTTTCTAAATGGGCGGCTCTCTTCTGGTAGCATCGATTCCGCTTCGCTCATATCCAAGGAAAGAATTTTTGAATTAGATCGCAAAGAAACTCATAAAATCATTAAAGAACTACAAAAAAAAAGCGAAATTGGCGCTTTATTTGAAAAGTTCGTTAACGAAAAAATCCATTTGGCGAAGCAAAAAAGTCAGGGAATATTAGATAAATTGCAGCCGAATATCGAACTGATTTTTATGCAAGCGTTAATTGCTCACATGACTTTTAGTTTAAGTAAGTCAGAAAGTCAGCCCATTGTGCATATAGGAAAAAAATTTAATAAGCTCTCAGCAACCTTTTCCGTTTGTGGATTGTCTCTTACGTTAATTAAAATCGAAAATCTCGGTCAAGGAACCTTTAAAAAAGCCACCTCGCAGTTAATTTTTGAAACAGGGGAAGGCATTGCTCAACTAAAAGCAAAATTAAGCGGTCCAAAAATTAATCAAGGCCAAGCCTTCTCTAATAAATATACAGCGCAAAGAGAAGAGAATTTTCTTAAGCTTGTCAATGGCCTTCCGCATATTATTAAAACCTACTCGATTAGCTACAGCTCTTCAATGAAAAACGAGCAAATTTCTGAACATCAAATTATCTTTGCGGAGCTTTTTCCAGAAAAAAATCTATCCGATTTTTTAAGAAAAGTTTCCCTAAGTGATAAACAGAAATTAAGCGATAAACAGAAATTTCATATTTTCCATGGCCTTCTTGAAGGTCTTGCAGCTCTGCATGCAAAAAATATTGTTCATTGCGATCTCAAATTATTAAATTACTTAGTAAAAAAAGAGTCCGACGATTCTGATAACTACTACGTCGCCATTGCCGATTTCGGATTGGCCCGCAAGGCCAATGAATTAAGCTCTGTTATTTCCACTTATTGGTACATGGCTCCAGAGCTTTGGGATACAGAGCTTAAGGAAAAGGCTACTGCTAAACTTGATGTATGGTCGATGGGGTGTTCTTTTTGGGAAATAGTGAATTATCCAACAAAGTTAGCTTGGGCTACAAAATTTCCTCCCGGAAACCCCTCTTATCAACTTCGCAAAGAGTCGGAAGCCGTCGCTATGATAAAAAATCCAAAAACTTTTGCTGAACCGCAAGATAAAAAAACACTTAATGGACTTATTTGGAAAATGTTAAGAACTGATCCAGCTGAACGTTACTCGGCGCAAGAAGCTTTGGAAGCATGCAGAGAAATTGAATTTCCAGAAGTAATTTTTTAGCAGGTTGCTTTAATAATTATTAATTATTTTATATTGCGTTATTGTTTTCTTTAAAATAAAAAAAGTGTGTTTATGCAAAATAATACAATCATTTTTAATGATTCATCCTTTCAAAAACCCTACTTGAATGCACAACTTTCGGCAATAGAAGGTAAAGTAATGCATTTAACCAATTTCGATACATCTTTCTGTCGGCCCAGTAAACGAGCCAAAAGAGAAGAAAAAGAAAAAACCGGGAAGATTGTTAATAATATTTATGTTTGTGAAAAGATGTTTAATCAAAGCATTGAACAAGAGAAGATTTTAAGTAAAAATGCCATTTTCGACTTATTTATAGATAAAAACTTTAAAATCGTTAAAAAGGTAAATGAAGACAGTGAAATGGCTGCTTTATATGACTCTATTATCAAAAAAAAAATCGATCAAGCTAAAGAAAAAAACTTAACGATTTTACAACGAAAAAATTTAATTCCAAAGCTAGTTAAGATTTTTCGTGAAGCCTTAATTGTTAAAACCGCTTTGTCTTCACATTTATCAGAAACACAACCCCTTTTGCACTTAGGAAAAAAGTTCAGCAAACTGACTGCAAGTTTTTCTGTTTTGGAAGGAATAAATAAATCTCCGCTTACATTGATTAAAATCGACTTTTTGGGAAAGGGCACTTGTAAAAAAGGCACTTGGCAACTGATTTTTGAAACAGGTCAAAGTATCGCCCAGCTAAAAACTAAATTGAGCGACCCTAACCCCCAAAAAGCCAAAAAGAACACGCGGCTAGCGCAAGAAGAGGCCCAGATTCTCCAACAGGTTAATGGTCTTCCCAATGTCGTGAAAACTTATGGAATTTCTTATTGTTCTTCTTTGAAAGGCAACAACGAAATTTCTCTTCATCAGATCCTCCTCATGGAGCTTTTTCCCGAAGGAACTCTTTATCAGTTAGTACAAAAAAATAGTTTAGACGATAAGCAAAAATACCACATTGCTCAAGGATTGCTAAGAGGCCTGGCCGCTATCCATAAAGTCGGCATTGTACACTGTGATCTTTCGCTATCGAACCTATTGGTAAAAAAAGACCCGGACAATCCTAATTACTACTATGCTGCCATTACAGATTTCGGATTAGCTTTTACGGAAAATGATTTGCGAGATGCTGTTACCACTTACTGGTATATGGCCCCGGAACTTTGGGGTGATAAAAAAAAGGCTACCTCTAAACTCGATGTCTGGTCGATGGGTTGTTCGCTATGGAAGTTAATGAATTACCCAAAAAACCTTCCTTGGATTGAAAAATTTCCAGACCCGAAAGAAGATTCGATCGAAGCTTACAAAAAATCGGAAGGATTTAAAATCCTGATGGATCCAAAGACGTTCCCCGAACCTAATGATCAAAATACTCTTGCTTGGATCATTTGGAAGATGTTGAGAATCGATCCAGAGCAGCGTTTCTCTGCAGAGGAGGCCTTGAATGCCCTGGAAAAGATTGATCGCAAGAGTCTATAGAACTTAAGGCTTACTGTGAGGGTTCTTTTTGAGGATATTTGGAGATCAATTTTTGATAGTCAAGGCATGCTAAGCGAATGACTTCGTAAGCTTCTTCTTTGTTATAAAAATCTGCAATATGCACCTTGCTATGCTCATCTCTTTCAGGGGCATCTTTATAGGTCAGAAAATAATGGCGCAGCCTTTCGATAAGACTGATCGGGCATTCGCTAATATCGTTGAACTTTTCGTATACAAAATCGTCAACCATCACCCCAATAATTTTGTCATCGGCTTGATCGCCATCCAGTAAGCGAAAACCGCCAATGGGAAGCACTCTTACGATGATGTCGCCGCGCACGATAACTCTTTCGGTAAAGACACAAATATCTAAAGGATCGCCATCGCCAACAATGCCGGATCGTTTTGTTTTTTCTTTGCAAAAATTTGCGACATGTTCCCCTGCATAAGTTTGCGGAAGCAGTCCATAGAGCGTTGGACAAAGGCTTGAGTATTTTTGAGGCCTGTCGACTTTAAGAAGCCCTGTCGTTTTATCCAATTCATATTTAACGGTATCGGTAGGCACCATCTCGATGTAGCAGTTAACGATTTTGGGAGCGTCCTCACCCAAAGTCAGCCCATGCCAGGGGTGTGAGCGGTAAAGCATGTTTTGTGGGAGAGATGATGGCATTTTGTGTTTCTTCTAAAAATAAACGTTTTGATGGGCGCCTTTCAAGACATCCTCTTTTAATCTCGATTTACGCCAAGCGATTTTAGAAAGCAAGAGAATAGAAAAAACGATCAAAGTAAATTGGAGCTAATTTTTGATTAGAATATCTTCAAAATGTGTTAATCGTTAACTAAGCAAAAACGAAATTAAGCTTTCATGTGGGGTTTAAGGGGCTCAGCCCCTTTTTGGAGTGCGCGTACGGCAAACTACATACCTGAGCAAAGATATTTTGCCGTACCGCTTTTTTATAGAGCGTCGTAGATACGAAATGTATCGATTTCTAGATTATACCACTAAGATGTAAAAAAAATAATTTATTGTCACTTCTGCAATTGTATCGAAAGCCTTGGGGCTTTCGGACCGCCCAAATGCCAATTTTTGAATCACGTTCGGTATATGCAACGCCATTTTAAATTGAAAATTAATTTTCTGGGTCTGTAAGATTCTGCTCCTTAATAAATAAGGAGAAATTTAGATGTCGCAATCAGTAGTCTTAGTGACCGGTTCATCAACAGGGATCGGTTTGGCTACGGTCAAACAACTTGCTGAGGCAGGATATCGCGTTTATGCCACCGTGCGCAATCCAGGCTGTTCGCCAGAACTCCAAGCGCTTGCAGCAACTCTCAATAACGTCATCATCGAATTAATGGATGTGACTTCAATTGATTCCGTAAACCAAACAGTAAGTAAGATCAATATTAAAGAAAAAAGAATCGACGTATTGATCAATAACGCAGGCTTTGGTGTTTATGGGCCTTCTGAAACCCATTCAATAAATCAGATCAAACAACTTTTTAAGACAAATGTTTTGGGAGTTGTCCATCTGACTAAAGCTGTGCTCCCTATAATGCGCAAGCAGAATCACGGTACTATTGTTAATCTTAGCAGCGTTGCCGGAGTCATTCCTTCCGGAAACATTCCTCATTATGCAGCCTGTAAGGCCTATGTCGAGCATTTGTCAGCATCGGATCGATTGCATCTTGCCAAGTGGAATATCAAAGTCATTTTGATTCAGCCAGGACCGGTTGTCACAAATTTTATAGGACGAACAAAGGACGGCGAAAGCTTTACTCAGGAGGAAAATCCCTATAAAGAGACGATCTCTTCCAATCGCAAAGCATGGGAAAAAATGATGGAAGAGGGACAGACCCCAGAAGAAGTCGCGAAAGTCATCAAAATGGCCTTGGAATCTTCAAATCCAAAGCTGTGGTATCAGACAAGTCAAGTTATATCCGATAAGATAGCCAAGCATCATATCGATATAACCGGCAATGGCCGGGTGCCCCAGCCGACTTCTCTTACAACCAAATCCATTCATGCAATCAAAACGCAGATTCAGATAACTCCCAACAGCAAATTATAATACTCATGAAATGATGTCGCCAGTTCCTGGCTCACAACTTGTCATCATATGTCCCGTGGGTTCCTAGCGTCACCCACGGCTAACTTCTGTAGCCGCTTTCGCGGCAATTTACCGCTTTGGCGGTTTTTAAAGTCGCGAAGCGACGACAGAATCGAGCCGTGGGTGACGTTAGGAACCCACGGTTTATTGTAGATAAGACCAGGAGCCACGGTGCTGATTAAGATCACCGACTTGCGCGACGTTTTGCTACAATTATAAGATCAACAAACTAGGAAAAATTGTACTTAAAATAAACTTTTCATGTAAAAACACTTTTTTTAGATTCGCGATCTACAGAGTCATATTGAAATATTAAGGAAGCATCATGAAAAATTTAAGAGTTCTCTTATTTTTGCTACTTCTCCTGTGTAATTTCAAACATGTAATTGCAAATGATCTATTTACTGAAATTCCACAGACAGGCCCCAATCTCATTGTGAGTTTGGGATCCCATTGCGAAGTTGCTGCATACTTAAGACAAGCCGGTTTAAGAAGCGAAGCTTATCCTTTCGATTGGCTGACGACTTTCGATCATACTCTTTTTGCATCCTTAATTTACAATGACTTCGCTTATTTTATGGATGCGCGATTTCTTTACCAATATCCCTACGGTAATGTAGTCAATTGGTGTTATCAAATTGATTTTCGCCACGATTGGCCATATTCAGACATCAATTTCGCAAAATATTTTCCCGAGATTCGGAAAAAATATGAAAGACGTATCGAACGCTTTAGAAAACTCAACCGACATTATGGTAAAGTTTATTTCGTTAGGGCAGCTTATGATCTTAATCTAGATCCCTTCCTTCCTACTGTAACTAGCCAATGCACGAGAATTGAAATTTCAGACGCTGAGATTCTCCGAAACACGCTATACGAGAAATTCCCAAATTTGGATTTTACGCTTGTTATTGTTAATTATATCGAAGAAGAGACCCCAGATATTATTGGATTAGAGAAGGTCATTGAATTTAAAGTCCGGAAAGGTTATCGGACAGAAGATTATAGCCGTTTATTTCAGTTATTAAAGAATGGTCAGCTTTAAGTATACCATTTTTGAGTCATGTTCGGTATACTTCATTTTTTTTCAGATTATTTTATTTTACTGGAATTTCAAATTTCCACCCAGTTTTCAAAAATCTAACGGGCAGGGAAGGATTGAAAAATTCCGCGGCCCTGCTAAGATTGGATTCAGTGCGTATCAAAAAGTTGCATCTGGAAAGAAGTAAGCAATCTATCAATGCTTCTTTGCCTTTTTGATAATTGCTATCGGAGGTTTGAGAATGAACAGCCAATCCATTACTTGAACGAAAGGCATTTGTGTAAACGACCGGACAAGAAAACCTCTGCGTGATATAATCTAAAAAAGCTTGTTCGTCTGTCGCGATGAAAATTCGATAATTATTTTGCTGATCAATAGGAATCGTTTGGATGGTTTCTTGAATAGCCTCTGCCATTGACTCAAAGGATAATCTATTAACTTCTAATGCTACTTTATCCGTACCTCTGTAATGAACCCCAATAACATAACTATTCGTAAATTGTTCTGCGATAAATTGGTCGACTTCATGCAAAATATATGGCTTAATGTGAACGTATTTTTGAATAAGTTCATTAGCTCTTTGACGAGGCATATTAATCAAGGTATTAAACCCAAAACCCACAGTTTCTTCGACAGAAATATAGTAAGGAATCCAAGGATTTTTAGGGACAATTGCTAGCGGTTCAAAGAAATATTCCCACCAATTAATACCCACAGATGGTTCATAATAGAAACCAGAATTGAGATTGACCCAGATGCCGCCATAGTGACCCTTTTCGAAAAAATCCAATACGCCTAAAGTTATCAGAAAAACGGCGAACATTCCATGAGGAACCGTAGGACCATCTAATACAAGCAGGACATTTTTATTAGAAGGATCATATGCCTTTTCAACAGCCTTAAGAGGAAAGATAAAAACTAAGAAAAATAAAAAAAAAGTTAGCGTTGTTATATACACAAATTTCTTAATCATCTTTACTTCCTTTTAATTTTTCAGCGTTATCACGCAGGCAGTAATGGGGAATATTTGAAATATTTATGCAATCTATCGACATTAAGTCAATCCGAAAAAATTCAAAAAACCTTTCTTACTATTGTTAGGTAACGCTTTGTACTCTCGTTTTCTTAACGAATAGTTTTCTTTTTGTGAAAAAAAAATTTTTTTCATTTTGGTTGAAAAAAAATAAATTCACTATTACTTTTACTTTCAAATTTTAGCAAAGCCCTGTCACTTAACTACCGCCTAAAATAGGAGTTTTTTTATGCAATGGCTCGGAATTTGTTTCTTTCTACTTTGCTCGACAAATCTCGTTGCTTTTTCTACAAATGAAACATCTTTCTTCTCCATCGATGAATCTAACTTTGAAGAAAATAAAATTTTGGTACAGAAAAATTTAAGTAGTGTCTCTAGAAGTACTCAAGCAGGTGAAATCGTTGATTTCGGATCGTATTATCCAATTGAATCTGGATATTATTATTTATTCAATATGGAGGCATGGAGATCAGGATTTTATGCTTTCAATTATGCCCCAGAACTCACTTTATTTTTTGCACGTTTGCAAAAGGGTTTTCATATCAATACTGCTGTTGAAACGGGTACTTTTTTTGGAGGGACGACAGCTGCATTTTCATACCTTTTTGATGAGATACACACGATTGAAATTCAAGAGTCGACATTTTTAGAATCAAAGCAGAGACTTAAAGAATTTCCTAATGTTCATTGCTACCTTGGAAGTTCTGAGCAAGTTCTAAGCCAACTTCTTCCCTCTCTAGATGATAAACGAGTCCTTTTTTACTTAGATGCTCATTGGCAATCATACTGGCCCTTACTTCAAGAAATCGAGGAAATCAGCAAAACTCACAGGGATAATTGCATAATTGTTATCGATGATTTTAAAGTGCCCGGCAGAGCTGATATTCCCTACGATGCTTATGGAGTTCATGAATGTTCGCTTGAATATATACAGTCGCAACTAAATAAAGCTTTTAGTTCCTATCTCGTTTACTATCTTATTCCTAAAAACAAAATTTCTCGCGCGAAAGCAGTTATAATTCCAAAAAAATGGATGCAACCCCAAATAAATTAAACATGTTTAATCAGATATTTATCGTTGAAATTTTTTTAAAAAAACATAAGGGGATTAGATGCAAATATTAATATATATATCTTTAGCATTACTAAATTTATTTAGCGTTAATCTCTATGCAGACCCTTATGTTTCGGTAAAAGTCTTCGGCGATAGTCACTCAAGAGAATTCAACAATATTCCAGGTTGTACGGTACATTGGATCGGTCCGGTAACTATGCATCGCATAGGACGTGACGGTGTCACTTTTTTATATCTACCGTCTTGGGGAGTTTTAGAAGGGGAAGTGGCCGTTTTTTCATTTGGAGAAATTGATGTACGTTGCCATCTTGGGATGCAAAGAGATCTATATAACCGTTCCCTTGATGAGGTGATCGACACTTTGGCAGTGTGTTATTTCAATACAATTTTAATAAACCGAAGCGCTTATGATAATTTAAGATGCATTGTTTATTCAGTAACGCCTCCCACGTCAAATGGCTTAAATCCAGCCTATCCTTATTATGGCACTCTGGAAGACAGAGTGATGATCACAAAAAAATTAAATAAAAAATTAGCTGATTTATGCAGCCTAACAGGAGTAACTTTTCTCGACGTCTATGATGATTACGCCAATTCTGAAGGCTCTTTGAATTATGCTCTTAGTGATGGACATGTTCATATTCGAACAGAATGCAATCAAGCTATTCAACAAAAGCTATTTCAAATTCTTTATCCCTAAAATTTTTTATCCCTCAATTTTTTTTAAATAGTGATTCATGATGATTTCCTTTGGATTGAAACTCTTAACCACCCTTTTCTGTGCATCTCTTCTAGCATTTGATGAAAACGGTTTTTCGGATGAGTACCTTGAGGAGAGTCGTTTCTTTTTTTATAATGAACATTTTATTGAAAATGCCAATCTGAAAACGTTTGATATTTTCGAAGAAGCTCGTCAAGACAGAGAGCTATTTTGGGCCAAGCAAGCAGAGTGCCTTGATTGGTTTAAACCCTGGAATAAAACCTTAGAATGGAATCCACCTTATGCAAAATGGTTTATAGATGGAAAATTAAATGCTTGTTATAACTGCCTCGATAGACATATGCAGACATCCATACGGAATAAAACAGCAATCATATGGGAAGGGGAGCGCGGTGAGAGCAAGACTCTCTCTTACGAAGACTTATTTTATGAAGTCAATAAGTTCAGCAATGTGTTGAAATCGTTAGGAGTTCAAAAAGGAGATCGCGTCGTTATTTACCTTCCAATGATCCCTGAAGCCGTTATTTCAATGCTAAGTTGCGCGCGCATTGGCGCTATTCATATAGTTGTATTCGCAGGATTCTCTGCAGACTCTTTAAAAGATCGCATTTTAGATGCTGAAGCTAAACTTGTCATTACTGCAAATGGAAGCTTTCGCAAAGGAAAAATTGTCAATTTAAAAGATACTGTGGATCAAGCAGTTCAAGGATGTGCTTGCGTACAAAATGTCGTCGTCGTCAATCATACAGAAAATGCCGTTCATATCCAAGATGGCCGGGATCTTTGGTATGATTTTTTAATGCAGAACGCTATGGAAAACTGCCCAGCTGAAGAAATGGATGCTGAAGATATACTTTTTATTCTTTACACATCGGGCTCTACAGGCAAACCAAAAGGAATAGTCCATACTACCGGCGGTTATTTGGTAGGAGCTACAATGACCACACGTTGGGTATTCGATATTAAGCCTTCAGATACTTATTGGTGCACAGCCGATATTGGTTGGATCACAGGCCATAGCTATATTATCTATGGACCGCTTGCCAATGGAATGACTCAGTTTCTTTATGAAGGGGCGATCGATTGGCCGGAGCGTAACCGATTTTGGAAATTGATTGAAAAAAATAGAGTTACAATCCTTTACACAGCGCCTACAGTGATTCGCACATTTATGAAATGGGGAGAAGATTGTCTTAAAGGATGCGATCTTTCAAGTTTAAGGCTCTTAGGATCTGTCGGTGAGCCCATTAATCCTGAAGCTTGGATGTGGTATTACAAGCATGTAGGTAAAGAAAAATGCCCTGTCGTAGACACCTGGTGGCAAACAGAGACCGGCAGCATTATGATTGCAGCAATCCCAGGGTTAACACCGCTAAAACCGGGAAGCGCTACCTTGCCTCTGCCTGGTATTGAAGCGGCGGTTCTAAATGATGCCGGAGAAGCGTCCCAGGCTGGATATCTTGCCTTGACTTCGCCTTGGCCTTCAATGTTAAGAGGTATTTACAATAATCCACAACTTTATGAACAAACCTATTGGAAAAAATGGGGTGGACAATATTACTTCACAGGCGATGGCGCTAAGATTGATCAAGAGGGCTATTTTTGGCTGATGGGACGTGTGGATGATGTGATAAACGTATCAGGACACCGCTTAGGCACCATGGAGATTGAAAGCGCTCTTGTCGATAATCAATGCGTTGCCGAAGCTGCCGCTATAGGCATCTCTCATCCCATCAAAGGACAAGCCATCGTCGCCTTTGTCATCCTAAAGGAGGGCGTTCTCGCTGATAAAAATTTGGAAGATGCTCTCAAAGAGCATATAGTCAAAAAAATTGGTGCAATTGCCAGGCCGGAAAAGATCATTTTCATTTGCGATCTTCCAAAAACCCGCAGCGGCAAAATTATGCGACGTCTACTTCGCGATATTGCAGAAGGAAGAGTGTTGGGGGATGTCACGACTTTGTCTGATCCCACCGTCATTAATGAAATTAAAAGCAAATATCAAGAAGATTAAAATTGAACACTCTCTGCGATTACGCCTTCTATTGACACTCTTTATAACTTTTAAAACGAAATGAAAATGTTTAAACATCAAAATTACTCTTGGATTGAGCTGCAGAAGCGTTATATATTCATCATTGTAATATTGATAGAGTTTTTTTGCGTCAATCCCTACATAGAGGCAAAAAGCGTTTACGTCTTTCCCTGGTGGAAAATTTTCTCTAGCGATGAGGAATTTTTTGTCGAAAATCCAGCGGGAGGATATGCTTCTATCGCCATTCCATTAAGAGATGCTCTCAATAAGCTTGGGCATCAATTGCATGCAGTCAGTTCCTTGCATGATTTGTATACTGCCGATTATGTCGCAACTTTTCACTATCCTGCCGATTATGAACCGCAGGTTATGCAGTGTTTGGAAAGTTTACCCTCGGAAAAGTTACTTCTCTATATCTGGGAAACGCCAATTTATATGCTTAGCGCTTATGACAAAAACCGTCATCAATACTTTTCTAAGATTTTTACTTGGAGTGATTTCTGGGTTGACAACGTTAAATATTTTAAGTTTGTGTATCCTTCGTTAAAAGCGCCTATGCGCAGGGATTTAATTCCGTTTAATGCAAGAAAGCTTTGTACTCTCGTGGCTCATTGCCGAACCTCTTCCCATTACGGTGAATTGCAAACGCAGCGCAATAACATTGTTTCTTTCTTTGAGAGAAAGCATCCTCAAGATTTTGATGTGTATGGTCAATGGTGGCCGTCTACCTATAAAACCTATCGAGGCCCTGCTGGAAATAAATTAGATCTTCTGAATCATTATAAATTCTACATTTGTTATGAAAATAGCGCTTTTTCAGGATACATCACCGAAAAAATTTTCGACTGCTTCTATTCAGGCTGCATCCCTGTATACCTTGGAGCACCTGATATTGATAACTACATTCCTAGTAGTTGTTATATCGATAGAAGATTATTTGCTTCAGATCAAGATCTGTATAAATTTTTAAAGAATATGCCTGAGGATTTGTATCAAGCCTATCTTGCCAATATTCAGGAATTTTTGAAATCCGATGAAGCTTTTCTGTTTTCGACAGAATATTTTGTTCATTCGTTCATTTCAGCCATATTCCCCGAATACGATAAGGACCTTGTTTTTACGAAAGAGCAGCAGGATCGTTTAGCAAAAATGCGTGCTTGCATCAAGGTTTGCCCAACTTACTAACTTTAGTCTTATGATGCTATATCATTCGATCATGAGCCACTCTTTTGGAATCAGATCGCTTGTATTGGCTCCTACGCGCTCTGTGAACCAATTTTTCGGTGCGATCACGATCTTATCGGGGTTTTTATTTAAGTAAGCTGCCCACCATGAAAAACTGGAGTTGGAGATGATATTATGGCGGCACATGCTCATAAGAAAAAAATCATTGTAATGCGTATCGCCTTCGATGAATCGCATATGCGGCCGCAGTCCTCGCAAGTGTTGTTTACACCAAGGAATGTTGTCAGAAAAAATTATGAAGGAGGAATAATAGGGGAAAAATGCCATGGCCTTTTCCACATATTTTCGTCCATTTAAATGATACCATTGATGATTTGGATCATTTTGCATATAGGTTCTGACGTGTATGGATACAGTATTTTCGTTGAAAATAATTTCTGAGTATCGCGTTTGGAGATCATGAAGAATGTATTCATGCGGAGAGAATAATTCGATAATCTCTTTTTTATATTTTGCGAAATATTTTTCTGATTGGAAATACCCTTGTATGCGCATGTTAGGATAATAAGGTATGGGAGAGTACGTGAATGTAGGCTCATCATAATAATAGGAGATGTTAGTATCGGGATCGGAAACATCAACGCGCCAAAGAACGGCGTTTCGGTTGGTGGGAATTTCCCATTCCTGAAGATATTTAAGTTCCGGCACAATGACTTTAGCTCCATTATCCAATGCCAAGCTTGTTGCAGCGGCTATTTGGAACAGCTGATTGCCTAGTTGTCCCGTCAGCTTGGGCATAACATATGGCTTATCTGCCCAAACTGATTGAACACTGAAAATCAAAGTGATTAATAAAAGTCTAATGGAATTCATAACTGTACCGTTTTTTGCATAGCTTCTTTTAGCAAAGGAACAAAGCGTTGGATGCTTAAGTCTTGTTCAGAATTTCCAAGCTTCAATATCCAATCAATAAAGTCTTGTGGATAGGGATCATCCGTATTTTTACGGCGATCAACTTTGACGTTAAAGAAGAAATCAAGAGTCCTAAACCAATAATGATTGAGTTGGATGCGAAGGATATTAATGTTTGCTAAACTAAATGGGGGTACAACTTTTTTGGCGCCATCAATACTCAGATAGCCCGGGAGCAAATTGCAGTAATGGGAACTCGTAATTGGAAAGGAAACATGATTGGGTTTTACAATTGCTTTGACAAAACTATTGCTACTCCAATAACTATTAAAATATGTGGGAAATTTGTAAGTAAGAGCTTCGATAATCAAGGCATCTTTAGGAAGCGATTGTATGTTGGAAGTTCCAAACAACTGCCAATTGATCAAAATTTGGCTAAACTTTTCGAATTCCTGTAAGAATGTAATCATGTCGTCGCATTGTTGGGGCACAAGAAATTCATCGATATCGATAATGGCAAGCCAATAAGTGGTGTCTGTAGCTTTTGTTATTCCATCAGCATATGCTGTCAATTGACATGCAGGATAATCAACATATGGCCAATCAATAAGCTCAACTTCGCCTATTTCAATATAGGGTTCAAGAACTTCTAAATAATGATCTGTGCTGCGATTATTGTAGAGCCAAAAATGCTCTACTCCCAGAAGCTTATGATATTCGATCCATTCTTTAAGATAATCAGCTTCATTTTGAAAAATTGCGCAAACACTCAAATAATAATCTGTTTCTGACGATGTTATCTTAAGATCTCTAGCTTCATGCATCCCTTCAATATTGCCTTTACTAGGATAAGTTGCCTCCACGGATCTACAGAATAATATTCCAAAAAAAACCAGAAATAAAAAAAACTTTGGAAAGTGTTTCATTGATAGACTCCCATTTAAAAAATGAGAATTCTATGCAAATGTCATTATTATTCAAATGATTTTCCAAGCGGCGCGCATACTCCAAAACTTCGATGAAAAGTCATTGACGTGAATCAATTCATCTGTCAAATATTTTCTGAAGTAACATTTTCAAATCTAGCAACTCGGACTTGTAAACACAAACAAGAAAGGAAACGTTTTTTATGGCTTTATGGCGATTGGCTTTGAGATCTTTGGTGACTTGTTTTTTATGTTTAATGCCTTCTTTTCACATTCTGGAGAGCGTAGTCAAGCTTGCCGTTATTAACATATTTTTATTCACACCACTGTTGGCATCAGCGGTAAACGTTCCACCGCCGGTAGCAATTCCAAAACAATTATATAATGCTTTTACATATTATGGTCTGATTCCCGTGGTTTATCTATACCGCAATGATTCCCGATCTAGTGATCAGCCTATTATCTACGATCCAGCTCAAGTTGATTTTTTTATTTCAAAGGCTGAAGCCAAACAGGTGATGTATTATGGGATGACGGATGTATACTTATATCAAGCTTTAGATAAGTATATTGATTGCATTGCGGGTAAAAACGTTGCCGTCATGGGTTCTGAGATCCCGTGGTATGAAAGCATTTTATTAGCTTATGGGGCGAAACCCACGACAATAGAATACAATAAGATCATCAGCACCGATCCAAGACTAGAAATTTTTACAGTTGATGAATATGAAGCAAATCCTAAAACCTTTGATGCCGTGCTCTCTATTTCCAGTTTTGAACATGATGGGCTAGGACGCTATGGCGATCCTGTTAATCCCATAGGAGACTTAATCGCGATGGGAAAAACCAAAAAAATGTTGAACGATGACGGCCTTTTGTTTTTAGCAGTTCCGGTAGGGCAAGACTGCTTAGTTTGGAATCTGCATCGCGTTTATGGTAAATTGCGGCTTAAAGCTCTGCTGCAAGGCTGGCGCATTTTAGGATATTTTGGTTTTTCATCGGAGAATCTTGAGCAGGATGCCTGGGCTCAAGCACATCAACCTGTCTTTGTATTGAAACCAATAAAATAAAGAATAGAATTTAAGAAAATTGTCGGACGACAACAGCTAGAACATCAAATGAGTTTGATGTTCTAGCTTGATAATAAATTTCAATAATTTGCTTTGTGATTGATGCCAGAAGTGAGAAGTCCGCCTTCAGCGATTTTAGTTAAAGATTTATCAGCATTGGCTTCTTCGTCCAATGTTTCCTGAAGGAGTTTCTTGACTTTATCAAGTCCCAATTCCTTAGCAAAGGTGCGCAGAGTTCCATACACAGAGATTTCGTAATGTTCAATGCGTTGTGCTTTTGAAATTAAAGCGGCGTCGCGAATTGAAGATTCTGGAAACTCGTTAAGAGCTTCTTTACATTCCTGAATCAACCCTTCCATCGCTTCGCATTTTTCACTCTTGGGCTCAAGTTGAAGCAAATGGAAAATCTTCTTTAAGCGTTCAACGTGATTTTTTGTCTCTCCAAAATGCGTTTCAAAGGCTTCTTTTAGTTTCGGCGACTCTGCAGCATCAACCATTTTCGGTAGAGCTTTGATAATTTGTTCCTCAGCATTTAATAGATCTTTTAATTCACTAATAAAAAGCTGATTTAAATTTTCTTTCTTCATATTCCTCCTCTAAAGATTAAAGAAACTATTTATTTTTTTTGATTACGAGCTGGTTGTCTATACGGGAAGTTCCGTCTACAGCCTTAGCTTTATTGGCAATCGAAGTTTTTTCTTGTGGAGTGTTGACTACGCCGCGTAAAGTGACAATGCTTTTAATTGTGATGATTTTGATATTCTTAGCATTTATTCCAGTCATATTTGATAGATGTCAATTTGTCAAATAATTTATTTAATGTTATCTCTAGTGATGAGAAGAAAATTTCATTAAACACTGAATGTTAAACTGTTTGATATGGAAAAACTCATTTCACCTTCTTATACAGAAAACTATACCGGGCGCAGTTTTTAACAGATATTAAAAGATGTTCTTCGATACCATGTCGATGAACTATTTTTAAATTATTTGGAATCCTCATTGAAGAAAAATGAGTTAGAAAGAAAATATGTTGAGACGATCCAAGAGGCTATTAATAAGTTAAAGCAGAATCTTCAAATCTTTAAAACAGAAAGTTCAAGGATTACATAAAGTTCCAGAAGACGATGATTTCAAGAAGATAGAGCAAAAGGACGATGCAGGTCCCAATTATTGTCGCTTGTAGGCGTTTTTCTTTCTCAGGTGACAACCACCATCCTAGGAAAAAGATGGCGATAGGCATCATCGGCCAGGAAATTAAAGTTACGCTGATAGCATTGCCAATAAAAGTGCCCAAGGATATGTCAAGCCCTTGGAGTAATGGATTCAGAAATCTTAATTCAAGCATAACGATAGGGAAAAGAACCAGTAAAATAATCATGGTCTGTTTCCATAAAGGCGGGGACTCTCCGACTTTTGCAATAGAAGCAAACCACCCTGAATAAGGAGATATCACACGATGAGTTTCTAGCGATGTAATTAAAGGCGCCGATTCCTTCAAAACTGCTAGCCGTTCAGAAGACTTTAACCACTGATCTAGACTTCTGGCGGTGTCAAATTGCAAAAGAGTAATCCAATAACGGCCGCGATTATGAACCGGGGATTGAACATAGACTCCGCGAAATCCAGGAAATTTTGCTTCGACCTGATGCATTTTAGCACTCCATTCCCGATAAGCGCTTTCCTTCTCAGGGTTTACTTCGGCGATGATGACTTCCGTAACACCGTTATGTAAGTTTGCTTCATTTGCTGATGCCTCTTGAATGCCATCCTCCGTGACAAATTTTTGCAATTCATCGCGGAGCTCTTGATAAGGTTGCGATTTGCACCACGCTGAGGCGCTTTCTGCATCAAAAAAACGCTGGACTATGGTCCATTCATTCTTCTTGCCTGTAATTGATAAAAATTCCAGGCTGATGAATCCCGGAAATGCGGGTATGAGGGCGTTTAGTTTTGCTTGCCAATCCGCAAAGGGGATGGTGCATTTTCCTCGCACCTGCACCTTAAGAGTTATAATAGTGGGCTTTTCAACGTATTCTGGCATTGTTGTTCTCTTGAGATAAAACTGCACACTAAAATTAATAGCGGGCTCTGTTAAGTTCAATGGCTTTTTTCATAAACTCATTATGAATTTTATCCATAAATTCCCTTTGACTTTTTGAAAGAGCTTTAATACCGATTAGATAGAAATATTTTTAAAATGTCAATGTCGTCAAATTAAAATTTTTTTTATACCGCTTGGCTAGCATTCAGTCGCCCAACCGAAAAGCGGAATTAAGCCTTCATGTGGGGTTTAAGGGGCTCAGCCCCTTTTTGGAGTGCGCGTACGGCACCACACACACTTATATAAGATAATCTTGCCGTACCGCTTTTTTAAGGAGCGTCGTAGATACGAAGTGTATCGGTTTTTTGGTTAAACCACTAAGCTGTAAAAAATAATCTATTGTCACTTTTGCAATTGTCCCGGTAGGGCAACTGGATAACTTGATTCCACCAAAAACTTCTCGAAAGCGGCTTTGAGCATCTCAGTGATAGACGCTTTCTGTTCTAAGCTATAACTTGATCGCGCAGGGTGATCCCAGACAGTATTAGGCCAGGCCGGGTCATCAAAGTATCTTGCGATGACGTGAAGATGCAGCTGAGGTG
>JABDEI010000006.1 GCA_013287145.1 Chlamydiota bacterium | reverse complement strand
GATGAGTTAAATTCCTGCCTTAAGTTGCTACAAGATATTGATGTCGACACTAAGCTAAGCCATCTCAAAAATGCCTTACAAACAGGCTTTGCTGAGATGAGAAAACTCGGAGCACAGCGCAAAGCTGTAATTTTTACTGAGTCTCGCCGTACCCAGGAATATCTTGAACGTTTTCTTATTAGCGAAGGATACGGAGGGAAAATTGTTCTTTTCAACGGGGTTAATAACAGTCCATCATCTACTGATTTCTATACTAAATGGGTCACCAAAAACCAATCCAAAGGCCGCATCACCGGCTCAAAAGCTATAGATATTCGCACAGCCCTAATTGAAGCCTTTCGCGATGAAGCAGAGATTTTAATTGCCACTGAAGCTGCTGCTGAGGGAATAAATTTACAATTTTGTTCGCTAGTAATTAACTATGACCTTCCTTGGAATCCTCAGCGCATAGAACAGCGCATCGGGCGATGCCATCGTTATGGTCAGGAACATGATGTTGTAGTCATTAATTTTCTAAATAAACGCAATCATGCTGATATACGCGTTCATGAGCTTCTATCAGAAAAGTTCAACCTATTCTCCGGGGTGTTTGGTGTTTCCGATGAAGTTTTAGGGGCGATTGTTTCGGGAGTAGATTTTGAAAAACGTATCTTGGAAATCTATCAAAGCTGCCGAACCCCTCAAGAAATTGAACTTGCAATGGCCAAGTTGAAAGAGGAAATGAAGGAGCCTCTTAACGAAAAGCTTGCTGAAACAAGGCGAAAATTGTTAGAAAATTTCGATTATGACATCCATTCAAAATTTAAAAATAGCCTTGAGGGAACGCGTGATCGTTTAGGGCATATGGAAAAGATTTTTTGGGGCTTAAGCAAACATCTTCTAAAGGATAAAGCCATCTTTAATGATAATGAACTTTCTTTCCATCTAACAAATTCTCCGCTGCCGGAAGTTTCCAACGGCACCTATCATTTAATTCAAAAAAATAAAGAGTCCATCTCTAGTGATTACCTTTATCGACTTTGTCATCCACTAGCAGAGCATCTTATTAAAAAAGCTAGCGATTTTTCATGTCCCACAGTTGAACTGACATTCAATATCAGCACATATTCTGTACGAGTTGCTGCGGTCGAGCGCCTCAAGGGCAAGCATGGTTGGCTTTCGCTTAATCACTTGCGAATCGAAGCATTTGATTGCAGGGATTATCTTCTATTTTCAGGATTTGATAGCACTGGAAGACCTCTCGATACGGATACTTGCGAAAAGCTATTTCTCTGCGAAGCCCTTGTAACAAAGCATAGCGTCGACATTGGCTTCGATGCTCCTCGCCTTAAAGATGACATTGAATGTCTGCGCTCTGCCACAGTAGCCAAAAACCGTGAGGCTAATCGTGAGCATTACAATGACAAAGAAGAGCAATTTTCTCGTTGGGCACATGACAATACTATCCCCATCGAAAAAGAAATAAAATTTATCAATACTCAAATTCAGGAGATCCAGCTTCAAAAACGTCTTGCTGAGACGGCGCAAGAACGTAAACAATACGAAGAGGACCAGCGCGCTTTAGAGGCAAAACGCAAACAAAAGCGACGACAGCTTGAAGACTCCGAGGACGAGCATACCAAGATGCGCGAGGAAATGATCGCAAAATTTGATGCAGAAATCAACCAAACAGCGACAAATAAGCACTTGTTTACAATTTGCTGGCGAGTAGTATAATTGTCTAATTTTTCTAGAATATTTCAACTAGTTGAGGTCCTAGACATTAGCTAAAAGTTGGCTTTGGATGAATGAAAGGGGCCGGGCCTGCGATCCTGCGATTGAAAGGGGCCGGGCCTGCGATCCTGCGATTTGAATCTTTCTTGTAAACAATTTAGGGTTTATAAAATCGCAGGATCGCAGGCCCACCCTTTTTATAAGGGAGTAAGCTTTTATTTGGAGTCGGCTTTTTTTATGACTTTGCCATTGATCTCTTTAAGAGAATCCTGACTGATTTGTCCGAGATATTGAGGCAGCTCTAAGCCTGCCAAAGAAGCTATGTCATGGAGAGCTGGTAGCGATTTTGTAAATTGGCTGATGAAGTTTGAGGTCGATGACCCTTTCCCATCTGCGCTACCGCTATCCCAAACTGTAATCTTGTCGATCTTGATGTTTTTGATCGCTTCTACCTGCAATTTCACAATCTCTTCAAGTTTTTCTATCAATAACATCGTTGCTGCACTCTTAGCATCCTCTCCGCAGGCTTCAAAGAGCTGTTTATAACCCGTCGCCTTGGCGTCTAATAGCTTCTGGATTCCTTCTGCTTCGGCTTGTCTGATTGACAGGATTGCTGCTGCTTCACCGCGGGCTATGATAACTTTGCTTTGAGCTTCTGCCTCAGCATCAATCTGCATTTTCCTTTTCTTAATCTCTTGCGGAACAATTTGCTCGGCTTCCAAAAGCTGCGTCTGTGCCAATGCACGTGCTTTTTGAATCATCGCTTCGGCATTTTGCTTAGCTACCTGACTGCGCTGAGCTGCTTCCGCTTCTTTTTCAGCTAATTGAGCATTTGTCAAAGCCATTTGAGCTTTGGAGTCATTTTCCCCTTTGACTGCTTCGGCATTGTAAGAGGCTACAGACACTCTGCGGTCTCTTTCTGCTAATGATTTCCCGATATCTCCTTGCTTTTCTTGCTCTGCTACATCGACTTTAGCTTGATTCACAGCCATGGACGAGGCTTTCATTCCGATGCTTTCAATATAATTCGATTCGTCAGTTATATCTGTGATGTTGACGTTTAATAAAGTCAGGCCAATCTTATGCAGTTCGGGCTCAATGTTCTTCTTAATAGAATCTAAAAAACGTTCTCTGTCCTGGTTGATCTCTTCAATTCGCAACGAAGCCACCGTTAAGCGTAGCTGGCCAATGATAATTTCTGTGGCCATTGACTCAATTTCTTTGTGGCCCAAGTCTAACACCCTAACGGCAGCGTTGTTCATCACGTCAGGGGTTATGCCTACAGCAACTGTGAACGTGCTTGGTACATTCACACGGATGTTCTGATGCGAAAGCGCTCCTTTTAATGGAATATGGATAGTGCGTGGTGTTAAGTCCAAGAATGCATATCCTTGGATCAATGGCCATATGAATGTTCCTCCCCCATGATAGCACTGAACAGTCTTACTGCCTGCTACGCGACCATAAACAACCAGGACTTTGTTCGAGGGGCATCGACGATACAATTTCGCCAGAAAAAACACATTCGCGAAAAGAAATAAAAGAAACCCTGCTACTGTAATGCTTAAATATGAAATGTCAAACATAAATACCTATTTATAATGGTGTAACGATAACTGTGTTGTCGTCTTTTTTTTCAATAATTTTTACGCGCATAAACGCAAGCAAGTCTTCAGGATGGTGAGAGATGGCATCAATTTCATGTGTAAAATGTTGTAGGGACATTGAAATCTTGCCTATGCCGCCTTTTGGGATGCGTTGATAGACATATGCCTCTTTTCCAATCGCATCTTCAATTCTGTATATGCTACCAACACTTCTAAGTCTTTTTGCTAACTTAAAAATAGAGCGAATGATGAGAGCTGAAAATATGCCTGCAGCAAGGGATACTTCAATCGTAGTGGTGTTCTGGAGTCCGAATTCATTTTGGCATGTGATGGCTGTCCATCCAAACATCATCAGAAATCCAGTGATGGCTTGCATTGAAAACCATTTGAATTTTCTAGCGTCTGAAGAATCACGACCTGCATCATGGACATTATCGGAAATGATAGCGTCACTAACATCAAAGCTATCTTGATCGGTAACACCAAGAATATTGATTATAAATTGGATAAAAAACATACCTGAACCGGTAAGGGCGCAAAACCAAAAAAAAGAACCTGATTTAATTAAATCGTTAAAATAATTAATATAATAAAACATAATTAATACGGTATTTTTTAGCATGATATTGATCGCAATTGCGATTAATAGCAATATCAATGAATTTATTGATTATAGAATTTGAAACTACCCTTTGATTTCAAGTGATCTCCCATATTGAGTTGCTTAAAGAACGTATTCCAACACAAATTGTAATAGAAAAAGGTTCGGATGGCATAGGCACTATGAGTTTCTCAGTCTAACCAACAACATCGCATTCATGAAGTTTGTCTTTCCTTTCGGGTCTTGTGAAAAAATTTTCTCTTAAATCTAAAGCTAGCTGTAATGGCTTATAGATATTTAATTCAAACACCCAATTGACTTTACTGGGTGTTTTTGTTAAACATAAGATATTGGAGATTACCTATGGCAAAATCAAATCGCCTTAATACTATACATTCGCTTCTGACACAAGTTTCGTTTACTGCGGATGAAGCCAAAAAACTTGGGGTATTTCCTGCGCATCTGGCCTATTATATAAAGAAAGGTCAGATTAAACGACTTGGGCGAGGGATTTATCAAGGAATTGATTTCCAGTATCCTCTTGATTATTTTCAGTGGGAAGACCTTATTGAAGCAGTAAATTCTGTGCCAAGAGGCGTCGTGTGCCTTATTTCCGCGCTCGCTCTTTATGACCTTACTGAGCAAATTACGCGACAGTATTGGATTGCAGTGTCTCACAGTACATCAATAAAAGAACGTAGACTCACGAGAATCATGCGATTTCGAAATATGGAACTGGGAAAAACGACAATTGATCTTGGCGGGATTCAAGTACCTATATTTGATCGAGAACGCACAATCATCGATTCTTTTAGGCTGCTGAGTCGCGAGATTGCTATCAAAGCACTAAAAATGGCTCTCGCTAAAAGAGGAAAAGAGCGTCTTGATCTTAGAAAACTTCAAGAATACGCAAAAAAACTCAGATATAACATTCAACCTTACCTAATGACAGCAACCACATGAATAAACAAGCTTTAATAGATCGCGTACAAAAGATTGCGAAGGAAAAAAATATTTCATTTAAGGCGCACCTTTTAATCCAAACGATCCCCATGACTATGTTTACTCCCAACTATATCAATTTCAACACTTTGGTCGTAACAATGTTTGGCCTCGGCGAAAAGTGAATTCATAATTTCTAATCACCAAATCACTAAATATTGATTTGGTGACGTGTTTTTTCACGATCGAACTAATCACCAAATCCAAAATTCTTTAGTTCATCAGTCTAGGATGATAAAAATGTCGGCACTTTTGTCTTTCTGTAAATATTTTTATCATTGGGAATCTGGTTTAATCTATGAACGACTGGTGGTGGATCAAATGGCTGCAATAATTCACCCTCAACTGTTCACTAAATTTCACTGTTCAATATATATTGAACAGTGAAATTTCTCTTGGGGGGCAGGCCTGGCGCTCTGACATTTTTTGTGGGCTCATATGAAAGGGGCCGTGAAAGGGGCCGGGCCTAGGGTGTTGATCTAATAGGAAATTTGCGTATTTTTTGCATGTCATTTTTTTTATTTTTAAAAAAGAAAAAAGAGACAATGATTATCTTAAATTTCACTGTGGAATCTAAGGTGAAATTTATCCTAAAGCTATTTGCTTAGTTGGACAGATTTTGTTGTGAAATTATTTCTTTGAAAACAGCTTAAATCAACACCCTAGGCCGGGCCTGCGATCCTGTGATTTGAAACTTTCTTGTAAACAATTTAGGGCTTATAGAATCGCAGGATCCCAGGCCCGGCCCTTTTCAAAGTGGTTGCAACCTAATTGTAACTTTGTTACAATCAAAATTAGAACGCAAAACTTACGAATCTCGATGAAAGACAAACCGAAGCGACCCGCTCAGCTTGATGAACTTTTTCCCAGGATTCGCAGCTGCATCGACCAGGGGCTTTATCGACAAAGCAAACATGCGATCGACAGAGAATTAGAAAGAAAAATCGACTTGCTGGATGTTTTGTACGTTTTAAAAAATGGATATCACGAAAAACAAAAGACCTCTTTCGATGAGGTATTTCAAAAATGGAAATATGCTGTTAGAGGGAATACGCTAGACGAAATAGATATTCGAATCATCGTTGCCTTTGATGACAATGATATGATGATTATTACTGTGATGCATGTTGTAAAAGGATAATTCTATGACCGAAAAAAAAATCGAGACATTTACATATACAGATTTGGGATTTCCCATTCAGCTTATTGATGTGCCAATGAGAAAAATCCTTGGAGAGTGGGTTTTAGATATTAACCTGAACATACTCCAGCTAGAAGTATTGAAGATGCTCATTCACCAACCCACTCCGCTGCAAGCGGAGGAGTTGCGCTTCATTCGAAAATATTTTGAAATGACGACGACGGCCTTTGGCGAAGTCTTCGGAGTATCACATGCAGCCATAATCAAATGGGAAAATGGCCAATTGCCCGCTCCACCGATGGATGTTTACATCCGCATGTATGTCATGGATCGTTTGAAGGCAAAAAATGCCGATTTCGGCAAATTATTCCATGAAGTCAACATGGCAAGCCTTGCACAAGCCAAGAAAGAGCGGAGAAAAGGAAAGCTGCTCTCATTGAGCGTTAGACACCGCAGGTTTGCCCATCAGCACAGCTAATGCACATTGGATGCATACAAGCACGCTAACCGCAAGGTCAAAGAACAGCTGAAAAAATATAAAAATTGGCAGTCATTGAACGATGCAAAAAAACGATCTAATTAAAGATAAACAGAGAGTACTTTCTCAATATCTGGCAATAGCAGCTACGGTTATTTATGTACTGATGTTTCCTCTTCTTCTAGGGATATCATTCAGCAGTCTGATGGTGTTTGATAAACCGAATCTATCAACTTTATTCGGCTTAATGATCATTCTTGCTTTTTTCTGCATGCCTCTTTCCATCTTCCCATCAATCATTTTCATCTGGTCCAACTATTCCAAAAGAAAATACAAGAAGATGTATTTTTACTGCTTTTTACCTGTTCTAACTTTTGCTCTGTGTATGCTTGTGATAATGGGATTAGCAGAAATAAACGATATATTCTTTCCCCTCAATTCAAAGGGAAATTTTGATTAAGATATGAACAAAACAACATTCCATCATGTTTATCATTTTAAAATAAATTTAGGTAGTTTAGGGATTATAAAATCGCAGGCCCGCCCACTTTCATTCTTATCCATTAACGATTTCTGGTCAGTGGAAATTTCCTCTTCATTTCTTGTCATCTTGTGCTGGAAATTTCCCAGTTTTTTTGGTAGACTCATCTTTACTCCTAACAGATATTTGCCAAAACGCTCAGCCCACACGAGATGTCGTTTTTAACAGCATAAGAAAAAAACGATAATGAACAAACTCAAGCATATCTATGAATGATAATCAAAAACGTTTAAGACAACGTGCTCTTCAAGCCGCTGAAGAGGCGCTATACAAGCAACAGTATGTAAGCCCAATTGATGTCTTTATTGGAATGAAATTGCTTCAACCAATTCATGTTGATGATTGGCGGAAGGGAAGAATCCCTTATCTTGAAAGAGTTATACAAGGGAGCTTGGGTAAAATCACTTTTTGCATGAAATGCTTTCGCGCTTGGGCTAAAGAAAAAGGGCTAAAGCCCAGCCCCACTGTCTATCTGGCAAGAACAAGCGGGCCCAAAAGAGAGCTGAGATTTAGTGTGAGTGGGAATCCTGAAATTGAGCAGTCTTATCGAACTCATTATATTTCTCCTGCTCTTTCCGATATCAAGCAAAAAAAGCTCCAGGAAAAATTAGACATGCCGCCTGAACTGGTTGTCTTTCGAGATGATGACGATGACCGCAAATAATCAATCATCACCACAAGCTAAAATTGCCCTATTTCGCTCTTTTTTCCATGGACGTGAAGAAGTATACCCCAAACGATTTGAAAACAAAAAAACTGGGAAATCTGGTTATGTTTTTGCTTGTGGCAATGAATGGGTTCGTGGCATCTGCGAGAAACCAAAAATCAAATGTTCTGACTGTAAACATCGTCGCTTACTTCCCATCACTGACGATGTCGTCCATTGGCATCTTTCCGGCTTGGATAACAGCGGCAATGATTTCGTGATGGGTATCTACCCAATGCTGTTAGATGAAACATGTTTTTTTTTAGCAGCAGACTTTGACAAAGCGAATTGGACAGAAGACGCTACTGCATTTCTAAAAACCTGTCAGCAGATGGGCTTACCGGCAGCATTAGAGCGATCCCGTTCCGGTAAAGGCGCTCACGTCTGGCTGTTCTTTTCTGAAGCCATAACAGCTGGATTAGCGCGCAAACTTGGAAGCCACATCCTTACAGAGACGATGGAACGTAGGCCAGATATTGGACTAGATTCATATGACAGATTGTTTCCAAATCAGGACACCTTACCTAAAGGAGGATTCGGGAATTTAATTGCTTTACCACTACAGAAAAAGGCCCGTAATTTGGGTAACAGTGTATTTGTCGACGAAAATTTGATGGCTTATGAAGATCAATGGGTATTTCTATCAAACCTTCATAAAATTAGTCGCTTAGAGGTTGAAAATATCGTTGCAAAAGCTGAAGCAAAAGGGCGTGTTGTTGGAGTCAGTCTGGATATAGCCGATGAGGATCAAAATACTCCATGGAATCTCCCACCGTCACGTCGCAGTCCAAGTCCTCCGATTGGAAACGTGCCGAAAAGTTTGGAATTGGTGATTGGGAATCAAATCTACATTGCCAAAGAGTCATTATCTCCGGGCCTGCGAAATCGATTGATTCGCCTCGCGGCATTTCAGAATCCTGAATTTTACAAAGCTCAGGCAATGAGATTTCCAACTTACGAGATACCTCGGATTATTGCCTGCGCTGAAGATCATTCTAATCATATCGCACTACCACGAGGATGTTTTGAAGACGTTTGTTGTCTGCTTTCGGATCTAAATATCAAAATAATTTTGCGAGAAGAACTTTGCATAGGACAACCCCTAAACGCAAGCTTTCAGGGTCAATTACGACATGAACAGCAAGCTGCTGCTGAAGCACTTCTTGCTCACGACATCGGTGTATTATCGGCAACAACAGCCTTTGGAAAGACTGTCATCGCTGCATGGTTGATAGCACAACGTCAAGTCAATACGTTGATTTTAGTGCATCGCAAGCAACTTCAAGAACAATGGATCGAGCGTCTTTCAACCTTTTTGGATCTGCCTGTAAAGATGATTGGTAGAATAGGTGGGGGACGGAAAAAACCAAAAGGATTATTGGACGTAGCTCTTATTCAAAGTCTTGTACGCAAGGGTGTCGTGGATGATGTTGTCGGACAATATGGTAACTTAATCATTGATGAATGTCACCATTTACCAGCACAGAGTTTTGAACAAGTTACACGTCAAGCAAAAGCAAAATACATCACCGGATTAACAGCCACTTTGAGGCGGAAAGATGGGCATCATCCCATTGTCACAATGCAATGTGGTCCTGTAAGATATAGCGTCAACGCCAAAGAACAGGCTGCAGCACGTCCCTTTGAACATACTGTTTTAGTACGCCCTACTGCATTCATTCCTCTCAAGCCATCCAATGCTGATCTACGCCTCCAGTTCAACGATCTGTATGATGAGCTAGTTCACGATACGGCACGCAACCAGTCAATTTTTGAAGATGTTATGAAAGCGGTTCAGAATGGACGGTCGCCGGTTATATTGACAGAGCGAAATGAACATTTAGATCTGTTGTCACATCAACTCGCTCCTCACATTCGAAACTTAATTGTGCTTCGTGGTGGAATGAGTGCTAAAGATATTGCTAAAATCAGTAGCCGCTTGGCAACTATTCCTGAGAATGAAGACCGCGTATTGCTTGCAACGGGACGATACATTGGCGAAGGATTTGATGATGCTAGATTGGATACTTTGTTTCTTACTCTTCCGATTTCATGGCAAGGAACCATTGCACAATATGTTGGCAGGCTACATCGTTTATATGATCGTAAAAAAGAGGTGCAAGTCTACGATTATGCTGATCTTAACGTACCAATATTAGAACGAATGTTCAACAAGCGTTGCCGAGGTTATGAAGCTGTAGGATATAAAATTCTGCTTCCTGCCAGTGCCACGCCCGGGTGGCCCACCCAAGCACCACTCCCAGTTGATCCGGCTTGGAAGAGTGATTATGCAGCAAGTATCAAGCGTTTGATTTGCGATGGTGTGGATATGCCACTGGCTAATCTCTTTGTTCAAGTGGCTTCGTCTATACAGGCTGATGCAGAGGGCATCGATCGAGCTCGAAGTGCCACTGAAGCATTTCTTTATCGTCGTCTTGAAACTTTACCTCAGACCGCAGGAAGATTTCATCTTAACGCTCTATTGTCAATCCCATTCGATATTTCAAGTCAAATGGAGGTTGATTTACTTTGTGCCGACGCACGTCTTGCGGTTGAACTTGATGGTGCACAGCATCTGGCTGACGCCAATGCCTATCGCCGGGATAGACGTAAAGATGCTTTATTGCAGCAGAATGGTTACATGGTTCTACGATTCCTAAGCGAAGATGTTGGTAAGCATCTTGATGATGTTTTGGATTCAATTCTTCGCGCCCTGACGCATCAAAGTGCACTTCTAGAAGGCAAAACTTGAATCTGTTTGTGAGATAAAATATGGGAAGGTATTATATGAAAGCCTTTTATGTAGAGGCTGTTCGGATGGCTATGATGAAAAGGAGTCCTTTTTGCTCCCCATTGTCAATTCTCCTCGCACAGGAGTTTGTGGTTACACCGGTGATTGTTGTCAGGTCTTACCCCAAGATGACCCAAGATTCAAAGATTTATTCATTTTTAACCCACGATTAACTCCCATTTGTTAAGGAGTTTTTTCTACATCTCCTCAAGGAAATCGACTACCCTTAGCTTTCATGGAATCAAAGCTAATCCTAGCTTGCACCTGCTTTATGAGCTTATAGTTCAGCAATTCTTCAACAATCCATACTGTTCCATACGCATCAGGTTAAGAAAGAATCGAGCACGGGCACGCATCCTATTACCCATATCTTTGATCAGTCGCCCGCCACTTCGTTCTGGGCTCTAATTCTCTATCTCACATACCGACAGTTCCTTCGCTAATCGCTCAGTCAACTATGGGCTAGGTTCGCGTCGTCCTGCGCATTCGCTCCGGACTTAGGGCAAAAAGACGTTAATTATGCCCTAGAGCCCGTCTAAGGCGACCGATTACAGCCCACAGTGACTGAGCGATTAGCGAAGGAACTGTGGGACAGAACGGCAAAGGGTAGAGCCCAGAGCGGATGCGAAGGGCGACTGAAGGCTAGCAAAGTTGTATAAAGTTTTTTTTAAGTTAATAGCATTTGGACATCTGTAGCCGCTGTTTGCGGCCGTGGTGTCGCCTGTATGGACTTATGGGTAATAGCATGCGTGTGATTAGGTCATGTGATTGGGTCATGATTGGGTCAGGCCTGACATTCTGATTCTTCGCTTTATCGGAACATTAGAAAATGGACAAGCGTTGCTTTCCTTACAAGCTGTGAATAGTGACCATCCGTTTTATCACCTCTCTGATACCGATAACATTGCTTCGATAAACTCTCGAGTCTATTCTAAAAATCCCATTGTTATCAAAGGACCAGGTGCGGGAGCAAAAATAACCGCAGCCAGTGTACTATCCAACATTATTCAAGCAGAACTCGAAGATTAGATAATCCATCCACCGATGATTAAGTCATTGGCAAATAATTTTAAGAAGTGGTTTATCGGTAGGTGGCAGGGACCGTGAAAGAGACCCCTTTCATGAGAATGTGATGAAAGTTGGATGGAAGAGGGTGCAAAACATCTCAAAAAGCCTTGTAGATTATTAGTATCAATTTTGTAAAATTTCAACAAGTTAATATAAGATCTAAAATCTTGCTGAAAACTCCCTCGTAATGATAAGTGTGATTTGAATGTGTGAAATACATCACAAATATACAATAATGAAACGTCTCATTTTGCCCTTCATTGTCCTGTCTCTTGTTATTACTGGCATTGCATATTATTTGTACCAGAGCCCAACAATTGAAGCACCAGAAACAAGTCCCACAGTGACCGTCAAAACAGTTAAGCGGGAAAAAGTGCGCATTTGGTCAGAGTTTTCCGGCCGCTTGCAAGCTGTCGATATCGCAGAAATCCGTCCCGAAGTGAGTGGAAGAATAACTGAAGTGCGCTTTGAGGATGGGGAACTTGTCAAAGCTGGCGATGTCCTTTTTGTCATTGATCCCCGTCCCTATGAAGCGGCAGTTTCTAGGGCAGAAGCTAGAGTCGCCACAGCAAAAGCAAATGCCGAATATGCCAAGCTTGAAATGGATCGGGCTGCTAACATGATCAAAACACAAGCTGTAGCTCAGCGTATTTACGATGAGAGATTTAACGCGAATAAAGTGGCGGTTGCTTCGGTTAAGTCAGCTGAAGCAGATCTTAAACAAGCCAAAGTGGACCTTGAACATGCCTATGTGCAGGCTCCAATTTCGGGCCGGGCAGGACGTGTCGAATTGACAGTAGGAAACTTGGTGCAGCCAGGAGTCAATGCTCCTTTAATGACACGGGTTGTCGCGAATGATCCCATTTATGCGGATTTTGAAGTGGACGAACAAACCTATTTGGATAGTGTGAGAGATGTGGCACGCAACCGTTATTCAGAGCGGGTAATTCCTGTAAAACTTTTTATCAATGGGAATAAGGAAGACGTTTATAAAGGAACAATATACACCTTTGATAATCGACTTGATGTTAGTACAGGAACAATTCGGGCCAGGGCAAAATTCGATAACAAAAATGGAGTTTTAGTGCCCGGCATGTTTCTCACGGTGGCTTTAGGCAAAAGCGAAGACGAAGAAGTCCTTTTAGTCCCGCAGCAGGCTATCAGTACAGACCAAAATAAAAAGTATGTTTACCTTGTCGATAAAGACGATAAAGTTGTTTATCGGGAGGTGAGTTGGGGTAAAGAATATGGCACTCAACGCATAATCCTTAAAGGGCTGGAGCCAGGAGATCGGGTTATTGTAACTGGACTGCAGCATATCAAAGCTGGCCAAATCGTTAAAACCGAGGAAACGAAAGAGTTATGACGGATGGTTTGGCAGAAGAATCCTCTTCGTTAAATATTTCCCGCTTTTTTATTGACCGTCCCATTTTTGCAGGGGTCATTTCATTTGTCATTTTTCTAGCCGGACTATTGGCAATTTTTGTGTTGCCGATATCGGAATATCCTGAAGTCGTTCCTGCCACAGTAGTGGTAAAAGCACAGTACCCGGGAGCAAACCCAAAAACGATTGCAGAGACTGTCGCGACTCCAATTGAAGAGCAGGTCAATGGCGTTGAAAATATGCTGTATATGTTTTCCCAATCGAGCAGCGATGGATTGATGACTTTGACGATTACCTTTAGACTCGGGACGGATCCCGATCTCGCTACGCAGCTTGTACAAAACCGCGTTAACCAAGCGCTGCCCCGTTTGCCAGATGTCACTCGGCAATTAGGGGTGTCTACTGTAAAAAGCTCCCCTGACTTGACTATGGTCGTCCACTTGACCTCTCCAAACAACCGCTATGACACACTCTATCTCCGCAATTACGCCCGCTTAAATATCAAGGATCGGTTGAACAAAATCCAAGGTGTTGGGGATGTGGGACTTTTTGGATCGGGGGATTATGCCATGCGGATTTGGTTATATCCTCAAAAAGTGGCTGAACGTCTGCTTACAGCGCAAGAAGTTATCAATGCCATAAGAAGGCAAAACGTGCAGGTCTCAGCAGGGGTGATTGGCGGTCCACCTTATGCTAACGCTGTAGACTTGCAACGCCCGATCAATGCGATAGGGAGGCTGCAAACCCCTGAAGAATTTGACGACATTGTCATTAAGCAAGAAAATGGGATTGTGACCAAATTAAGAGATGTAGCCCATGTGGAGTTGGACGCTTCCGAATATGCTCTTAGATCTCTTTTGAACAATAAAGAAGCAGTCGCAATACCAATCTTTCAAACTCCTGGATCAAATGCGATTAACATTTCCGACCAAGTGCGCAGCACGATGAAGGAATTGAAGCAGAATTTTCCGGAAGGCATTGATTACACCATTGTGTACGACCCTACAGTCTTTGTTAGGGATTCCATCAGGGCTGTGATCCATACGTTATTGGAAGCTTTGGCTTTAGTGGTCATCGTTGTGATTGTCTTTTTACAAACATGGCGTGCCTCTATCATCCCTCTGCTGTCCGTACCGGTATCCATTATCGGTACCTTTGCGATCATGTACTTCTTTGGATTTTCGATAAATGTCCTTTCCCTATTTGGACTTGTGCTTTCTATTGGTATTGTGGTGGATGATGCTATTGTTGTTGTGGAAAACGTGGAACGTAATATAGAAAATGGGCTAAAACCTAGAGCGGCCACTATTAAGGCCATGTGTGAAGTGACAAGCCCAATCGTTGCGATTACATTGGTGTTATGCGCAGTTTTTGTTCCCATTGCCTTTATCAGTGGATTGACTGGGCAGTTTTATCGTCAGTTTGCCCTCACGATTGCATTTTCCACTATTATCTCTGCATTTAATTCCTTAACATTGAGCCCTGCATTAGCAGCCCTCATTCTACAAGAGAAAGGGGCTCCCAAGGATGGTTTATCCCGTTTTATTGAACGTATATTCGGTTTCTTTTTTAATTGGTTTAACAAGTTATTCCGAGGTGGATCTGATCAATATGGCAAGGGAGTTGTTAAGGTTATTTACCGGAAAAAAGCAGCCTTTTTTGTTTATGTTTTACTACTTTTGGCTACCTATTGGATATTCCAGCTTGTGCCTCCTGGGTTCATCCCTACCCAAGACAAACAATATTTAGTCAGTTTTGCGCAACTTCCGGAAGGGGCGACACTGGATAGAACCGAAAAGGTGATTCGGGAAATGTCTCAGATCGCCCTTAAAGAACCGGGGGTAGAAAGCGCTGTCGCCTTCCCGGGTTTGTCCATTAATGGATTCATCAATAACCCCAGTTCCGGAATTGTTTTTGTCACACTCAATCCTTTCGATCAACGTACTTCTAGTGATCTATCTGGACCTGCCATCACCCAAAAGCTGCAAGAAAAATATTCCAAAATCCAAGACGCTTCGATCGTCATTTTTCCCGCGCCTTCAGTCCAAGGATTAGGGACGGTGGGAGGCTTTAAGCTGGAAATCGAAGACCGCAATGATCTCGGATACGTGGCTTTGGACAATAGTGTCAAAGAAGTGTTGAAACAGGCACGCCAGAACCCCATGCTAACAGGAATATTTTCCAGCTACAAAAATAATGCCCCGCAGTTGTTCGTCGACATTGACCGTACGAAGGCAAACCAGCTTGGCATCGATGTCCAGCAAGTTTTTGATACGCTTCAGATTTATTTGGGATCCCTTTATGTCAATGACTTTAACAAATTTGGACGGCTCTATCAGGTCATCGTGCAAGCAGACAAGGAATTTCGCTCCAAACCGGATGACATTCTCAGACTTCAGATCCGCAATCAAGAAGGGCGAATGGTCCCCCTTGGCTCAGTCCTCCGGATTAGAGATGATGTCGGCCCCGAGACAGCCATGCGTTATAACGCCTTCCGGTCAGCGGATATTAATGGCGGCCCGGCGCCTGGTTATTCGACAGGACAAGCACAAGAAGCAATTACTAAGATCCTAATGAAGGTGCTTCCAACCGGAATGACTTTTGAATGGACAGAGCTTACCTATCAGCAAGTTTTATCTGGCAATACCGCCGTCTACGTATTTCCTTTATGCGTATTGCTCATTTATTTGGTACTTTCTGCAAAGTATGAAAGCTTGTTTCTTCCATTAGTCGTGATTTTGATCGTCCCCCTATGCTTATTGTTTGGCATTACTGGAGTGTGGCTTTCAAAGGGAGATATTAATATTTTCACACAGATTGCATTTTTCGTGCTGGCGGGTTTAGCGTGCAAAAATGCGATTTTGATTGTTGAATTTGCCCGTGAGCTTGAATTTCATGAAAAAAGCACTGTCGATGCCGCAATCGAAGCGGCCCGCTTGCGTTTGAGACCTATTTTAATGACTTCATTTGCCTTTATTATGGGCGTCATTCCATTGGTCCTTTCAAGTGGTGCCGGAGCCGAGATGCGCTATGCAATGGGTGTCGCTGTATTTTCAGGGATGATGGGAGTCACATTTTTTGGACTCCTCTTGACACCTGTATTTTATGTTGCCTTGCGTGAGGTTGAGAAAAAAATGACCGGAACAGAAAAGGTGCATCATCATGAGTGCCACTAAGGTCTCTTTAATCTTCACATCACTGTTGGTTTTGACGGCATGCTTCAAACCGGCCAGCTTTCAAGAATCAGGAATAGAAACACCTGAAACCTGGCATACTTTTAAAGGGCTGCCTGGCAATCCTGCGCTCTGGGATAAGCCATTAGTAGTCGACGATTGCGCAGAAGTGGAACAAAGATGGTGGTGCAATTTCGGAGACTCGACCCTTGATGCATTTATCGCAAGGGCACTTATGAATAATAAAACACTAGGCATCGCCGCCACCCGCATTGAAGAAGCCCGTGCAGCACGTCTTGGAGCTTTTTCGATCTTGATGCCCCAGATCAACTTAAATGCTGATGCCCAACGGGGCAACCAGGGCTTTTTTACTTTAGATAAACCGCTCGCTTATGAAGATGTCAGCTTTCAGGCCAATTGGGAGCTTGATCTTTTTGGAAAAAATCAGGCCCGCTTGGCCGCTACAATAGCGCTGGTGCAAAATGAAGAGATTTTAAGGCAAGGTGTGATGGTCAGTCTATTGGCTGAAGTGGCACGCAGCTATTTTGATTTTCGCAATTATCGGCAGCAGCTTGCGATTTCCAATGAAAATCTAGCCACGCAAAAACGCACCCTAGAACTAACCATAGCACAATTTCAAGAGGCCTATGCCAGCGACTTTGATGTTCAACGCGCCGCTGCTCAGGTAGCCACTACAGAGTCTAGAATTCCAACCTTGCAGATCGCGCTGGAAACAACCCGCAACCACTTAGATGTCCTTTTGGGAAGCACACCAGGAGAAAATGATGACCTTTTTTCGATAGAAGAACCATTAAAGTTGCTCGATCCTCAAATTGTCATCGCCGCTCCAGCTACAGTGCTTGGCACAAGGCCTGATGTTCGAGCCGCTGAAAGAAACTTTGCGGCCAGCATTTCTACATTCGATGCAGCAAAAAAAGAATGGTTTCCGACAATTAGTTTGGCTTCCTTCTTCGGATTCCAGGCGCTCCAAGGAATCCAAAATTCCAGCCAGTCAACAACAGTACTGCAACCTTTAATCCGCACTTGGAATGTGGCTGGTACTTTAACACAGCCGCTGATAAATTTCGGACGGATTGAGGCTGATATCGAGTCGGCAGGCGCCCGTCAGAAACGTTCCTACTTGGAATATCAAGAAACTGTTCTCGAAGCATTGGAAAATATGGAGACTGCCCTGGCCAACTATCTGCATGAAACTCTACGCAATGTCTCTTTAACGAATGCTGCCAATCACAATCATAAAGCTTTAGAACTAGCCAATCAGCAATACACGAATGGGTATACAAATCTTTTGGACGTTCTAGTTGTCCAGCGAAATGCCCTTGATGCAGAGTCTGTCGCAGCCGAGTCTAGTTATAAGCTTCGCAAGGACCTTGTTAATATCTACACAGCCGCCGGCGGAGGCTGGGCTTATTAATAATGCCATCGGGTGGTTGATTAACAGTGTAACCAGTGAGCAAAAATAGCCTCTCAATTCCTGTGAGAGCATTAGCGAAGGTTCTAGGATCATCAAGCTCTAATTAAACAGCATGACCATATTTTTCTTTTAGTTTTGGTAATTGTTCAGGTTTTCTGCTTGTCACAGTTAGTGAAATTGCATCATTTCTTCGGGGGCTGTCCGCGATGATTTGTCCTAATTTGCTCGTAGAACCTAATATCAAAACAGCAGGTTTGCTAGTTGAAGAGACCATAATTACTTCTCAGTGCTTTTTAAAGAAAAATGCATCGAGAGCTAATTTACCAGGGCCTACAATCATAAGGAAAATCATGGAGAAAAATAGAGTATAGTCGTCGCGGGATTCATGCACAACTGCCCAAAACCCAGTTTGAGGAGGAACAGGTGGAAGAGGAAGGGGAGATGTGCCTAAATACATGGTGATTTTTGTCGTAAGAAATGCCACTATCATTTCTCCCGCGAACAAGAGAGCAAAGAGATTGTTAAATAGGCCAAGCAACAAACAGATTCCCCCAACAATTTCTAGCAAACCAATGGAATAGGCTGTCAGCTCTGGTAAAGGGAAACCGAGCAACGTAAAACGCATAACACCCATGCTAGGAAATATAAATTTTAAAATTCCCTCTCCTACAAATGTCAAGCCAGCGAAAAGACGAATCAATGCAATCGACGAATATCCTTCAGTATAAGGATTGAAAAGCCAGTGAAAAAATTTTGACATACCTTTAATCTCCATATATTTTGTTCAATTTCACTACCGAAGAGGAACTACTTTTGCTTCACCTGGATTCAGCTTCACAATTTGGTGAGTTACAAGTTCTATAAGGTCTTGGGCAGCAAGCGCGTGGGTGACTACAATGATATTTCCTTGAGGGTATTGGTCTAGAATCGAATCATAAAATTCTTTTATTCTATTTTTCACTTGTTCTTCTGATTCGGCATGATAATCCTTTGCAAAGGAAGGTTTCCAATTAGGAAATGTCGGTTTACCCTCCAGATCTCCCGCGTTCAATTCGATGAGGCGTTTATCTAAAATGAGTTTATCTTTAGAGACGAGACCTTGCTGCACTAATATATCAGCAGTCTGCTTGGTGCGTGGCAATGGAGAGACAAAAACAGCTGCGATATTAGTATTTGAAAAGCCTTTGGCAAGTAGGTCCTTTGCTGTCTTTTGAGTAGTCAGGATACCAGCCTCTGTTAAATTGAAGATTTTGTAGTTGGGGTTTTCAGGATTTGAATTGTATACTTTTTCAATATTGTTTCCTGCTTCTCCATGGCGAATGACAATGAGCTGTTGTTCCATGGAGTGAAGCGAGAGTGAAAAAGCGCTAAAAAAAATAGCGAATAAAAAAACATTTATAAATTTCATCTGACTTTCCTTTTGACTCTAAAATTGATTTTTAGGAGCAATTTCCTCTTTAAGTTCTGTGATAGCAATTGGCGGACTTATAGTATAGAAAATATTTCATTTGCTGAAAAAGTGACATAGAGAGATATCTTACCTGATAGAGTTTTGGAATACCCAAGCTAGCATTGTGAAATAACAAGGAATCGATTACAAAAGCAAATAAGTGGTTTAAAACTTTAAAAAGAGAACATCAGAAAAATGAATACATCAAGCAGCATATCATTATTTATTGGGCGCTTGTGCATGTGTGCTATTTTCATTATTACAGGTGTGTGGAAGTTTGTAAATTTCAACGGAGTTTCGCAAGAGATGGAAGCCAAGGGTTTTCCCATGGTTTCTTTTTTTCTAGTCACAGCTGCTATTGTAGAAATTTTAGGGGGGTTGTCTTTACTTTTCGGATATAAGACGCGCCTTTGGGCTGCTATACTAATGCTATATTTAATTCCTGTTACCATCATCTTTCATGATTTTTGGAACGCCGCTGAAGCCCAAAAATACGTGCAAATAATTGAATTTTTGAAAAATTTGACTATCATTGGTGGTTTGTGGGATGTAATAGGAGCAGGACCTGGTCGAATCAGCCTTGACTCCCTTACTAAAAAATAATCTACTCCACAATATTATCGGACGAGGGCAAAAGCACTGGCTCGAAAACGCCAGAGGGAAAGTTAATTCAGAAACTGGTCTAAGGAAGCTCGTCAAAGAAGAGATAGACAGCGGTAATCTTGCCGTCCCGGGCGATTATGAAATCGGTTCCGGCGTAAGCCGGCGGCTTGCCAGGGCTGCCCGACACCCATCGGCACCGACAGGCATCGCCCAGCTCCTCAGGAGGGGAAATCGGCTGATATTGGAAGTCAGGATGAGTAGCCTTGATCACGCCTGCGATGCGGTCGATCTCGTCGCGGCCTCGGTAAATGCCGCTGTTAGGATCATAGAACGCAGCGTCTTCGTGGAAGATTTCATCGACCGTTGCGCGTCGACGCACGGGATCAATCTCACCGAACACGCCGTGGAGATTGCGAAGCAACAAGGTCGATAAAGTTTCTGACATGGTTTTTCTCCGGTTGGTGTGAAGCTGTGCTTATTCTCTTGGTCGTAGGTTCAAATCCTACCTGCTCCACTTTTTATAACTTTTTGAGTTACGTTCGGTATATAATTCCGTCAACAGACCCAAAACAAGGCCTGATATTTGATAAAGAGAGCTCATTGCTGGACAATAATGTTTTTTAGTCAAGAAAGCAATGATTCACTGAATGCAATGGCACTACCTCTGGCATTGTATTGAGTTTTTCTGTATATCTCGGAATATAATCTTAAATTCTTTAGCGAGATCGCTTCGGTTCGATCGCTTGTACTGGCACTCAAATCGCTGAGAGTAAATGGCTGACATAATCAACGGAGTGAGTTTTATGAACAACCTGAACTATTTAACTTGTTTTGCAATAGGCGTCTTTTGCTTTTCCAATCTTTATGCCGAACTACAACTCTCTGTAATTGATAAAGATAAGTATGAATCATTAACCGGATTAAAAGGTTCATATAATGAAAAGGAAAAAGTATTTAAAGCCTCTTTTCCAAGGAATGATATCAAAATCTTTGTGGACAACACGCAACTTGATCCGTTTATGGGACTAACTTCTTGGTCCGCTTTCACTCCAGTCGATGAGAAAAAATTCTTGGTCATGGGTGATTTGGTTCTCTTTCAAGATGAAGTAAACCCTGTGATGTCTGCTCTGTTGAACAACAACATAGAGGTTACAGCTCTTCACAATCATTTCTTCTACGACACCCCAAAAATTTATTTCATGCACATTGGTGGAGAGGGCTCTCTTGGTGATTTGGCTAGTGGCGTAATAAAAGCATTGGACACGATTAAGGAAATCAGATCAAAAAATAGCTCTCCATCAAACATTTTTGGAGGAGTCTCTATTTCCAGCAAGAACTCAATTGATCCTTCAAGCTTAGAGAAAATTTTCGGCATTAAGGGGCAAAGCAAAGATGGAATGGGCAAGTTTGTCTTTGGCAGATCTGTAAAAATGGATAACGTTACCATCGGCAGCGATATGGGTGTTAATACCTGGGCGGCTTTCGCCGGAACCAACGAAAATGCCATTGTAGATGGCGACTTCGCTGTCTTAGAAAATGAACTGCAACCCGTTTTAAAAGCTCTAAGAAAAGGCAATATCAATATTGTTGCCATTCACCAACATATGACAATGGAATCTCCTAGAATCCTTTTTCTCCATTATTGGGGTAAGGGAAACGCCGAAAATCTCGCAAAAACGATCAAAGACGCTTTGAGTTTAACCAAGTGAAATAAAGGAAATAATATGAAGTGGATTACTCGCGAGAAAGTCAAAGTACATCATGCAAACCAGTCATAGGTACAATGAGCAATTTTCTCTTCTTAAATCGCGATGGTTTGTTGCTCTTAAGTACAAGGGTTATCCGATTATTTGCTTACGGACTTTTGTCTGTTATTTTAGTGTTATATCTTTCTGAAGTTGGTCTAAGCCTAATGCAGATAGGGACTTTAATTACCTTAACGCTGATTGGAGATACTGCGATTTCATTATGGTTGACAACTCAAGCAGATAGAATAGGCAGACGACGAATGCTCCTTATCGGATCTGGGTTAATAATCCTTGCAGGTGTGGTCTTCAGTGCAACAACCAGTTTTTTCTTATTACTACTCGCCGCCATTATCGGGGTCATTAGTCCGACCGGTAGTGAAGTTGGGCCTTTCCTTTCAATCGAACAGGCAGCACTTTCACAAATTATATCTGATGAAAATAGAACCAAAGTTTTTGCTTGGTACAATCTTGTGGGCGCATTTGCTATCTCATTTGGATCTCTTGCTGGTGGAGGTATAGTCCAACTCCTGCAAAACTCCGGATTGACACCAATAGAAAGTTATAGAGTTGTCGTTATTTGTTACGCTTTAATCGGTGGACTTCTTGGAGCAGTATTTGCATGTCTATCTCCTGACATTGAAACCAGCAAAAAGGAAGCTCCTTTAATTAAAATTGGATTGGGGCTGCACAGTTCCAAAAAAACAGTCCTTGGCTTATCTGCTTTATTTGCCTTAGATGCTTTTGGAGGCGGATTCATCATGCAGAGTATTATTGCCTATTGGTTCTTTATAAAATTCCATGTTGAACCAGCAACATTAGGGGGAATTTTCTTCGTAGCAAACCTTCTGGCTGGAATTTCTTCGCTTCTAGCTTACTGGCTAGCAAAACGTTTTGGACTGATTAACACCATGGTTTTTACTCATATTCCCTCAAATATTCTGCTCATTTTGGTCCCATTTATGCCAACCTTGAATCTTGCAATTATCGTGTTGTTTTTGCGATTTAGCATTTCGCAAATGGATGTTCCTACAAGACAGTCTTATTTAATGGCTGTAGTTGGCGAAAACGAGCGTTCCGCTGCTGCTGGCATTTCAGGCGTGGCACGTACACTTGGAGCTTCAATATCCCCTATTCTTGCTGGTCCTTTACTTGCACATCCAGCATTAATGAATTTTCCCTTCATTCTAGCAGGAGGATTGAAAATTATTTATGATATATTTCTTTATCTAGGATTCATTTCTAAAAAGCCTAAAATTGAAAATAAAGATACCTCCTCAAGTTAAGAAGATTAATGGAAGGGGCCGTGAAAGGGGCCGGCCCTTTTCACTTTTCACTCGATCGGGCTTGGCCCCAAAACTACCTTAAGAAGCTAAATTTATAGACGAGCCCAACTCCGAGGGAGTGGTTATAGAAATGACAACCACCCTGATGGAATTTGTATTCCAAAGTAACCTCTGTATTGCAGAAGATCGGATAGGCTAACCCAGCCATCAATTGCCAAGAAAAATGGTTCCATTTTTGGTTAAAAACAATACGAGAATTTGAGGAATGCATTTGTTGCAAATCATAGCCTATACCAGCTCCAATAAAAGGTTGCATGTTCCAAAATGCACACCCCCACGAAGATAAAGGCAAATCCCATAATAGGTTGGCCATATACGAGGACGTTTGGAAATGTCCATGCCGGGAAGAACCTTCCCCAAAGAAATGGATTCTTCCTATAGCATTTTTTCTAAAAGCATATTCACCTTCCAAACGCAAGCCATAACGCCAACAATAACCCAGCGAACCGGCAATAATATATCCTGTCTCATATGTGGATTTGTTGTCTCCGATTACATTGTTTTGCAAGAAATTAGCACCGCCCAAAATCTTAGCACAGAAATTCTTCTCCTTAACGCAGCAGCTGTCTTCATAACAGCAAGAGTCTTCAGCACACCGTTCTTGAGCTTGTGCATCAGCTGCAATGAAAAATAAGAGTGACATTAAAAGTAGCAGAATATTTTTTTTCATGTTGATGATCTCATTGTGATTTTTCATTTGCGCAAAACACGTTTTAGAATTTCGCTACTCCGTAATCCGATCATCATAGCCGGTCCTGTAGTATTAATATCAGGAATCACCGGACAGATGGAGTTGTCCGCTACAAAAACGTTCTTTGTGCCATAAACACGTGTGTCGCCATCAACTACACCTCCGGCGTTAAGAGGTGCCATTTTACAGTGCGATACAAAGTGGTGTATATCCAGTGAAAGATTACTGTTATTTTTCACATACGCTTCAACAAATGCGTCGTTATAGCCAGAAAGGATGACTAAGTTGATGGGATCACTTAAAATGGGTTTAAAGTAAGGCGAGGGAAATGGGTAGATGATAGCTAGTTGATCTAGCAGAGCGCGAATATAGACCTTGACGGCATTCTTCATATTCTCCAGGTCTACAGGATTTTGGTAAAAGGCGTCGTCCGCTGCGGCTATCTGAAATGAGTTATCGCTTTGGATTGTGACACTACCCTCACTCACTGGGTTCAAAAGATCAAATCCAACGGCTAGTAGCGGAGGTGTCTGTGCGGTAGCCGGTATGAATTCGAATAAAATCTGTAACATTCGTGGACCGCTGGCACTACCGCCCACTACCGGCAAGTAGACGTTATTGATAGTAAATGCATACGGAGCTCCAGCTGGTATACCACTAAGGTTTGGATCTGCTAGCATCGTAATAAAAATGAGCGGATGGTTTTGGAGATGTTTTCCTACGTTCTCATTGATGAAAACGGGCTTGATCCCTGCATTCTTTAGCGCTTCCGAAGGTCCTATGCCCGAAAGCTGTAGCAACTTACTACTGTTGATGCCACCCGCCAAAACAACGGCTTTCCGAGCTCGTGCTTCGAAGATTTTACCGTCCTTTACGTATCTTACTTTTTTGGCACGCCCATGTTTGTCAAATATTATTTTCACGGCTACCGAATCGAAGAGCATAAACAGTTTGTGTCCATTCACTCCTTGACCTTCTGGCGTCATTACCATGCTATTTAAATATGCCGTCGCGCTGCTCACTCGTTTGGTACCTGTACGATCAATAAACCACTGAGAACGAGGATCTATGCAATTCTCCACAATCGGATCATTATAGTCTACCACAGTTGGAATTCCAGGAAAGGCTGACTGTGACGCGGGCAATAGTACTTGCGATGTTATCTGCGACACCGTAGGTGTCTGTAGTATATTGACAGGACCGTTGACTCCTCGCGCCCCTGGTGTGATTGTCAATCCTTGGTAGTTCTCAAGAGCCTTGAAGGTTGCCAGAATATTGTCGAGACTCCAATTGCTGCTACCAGAAACTTCTTCCCAACGCGAGTACATGGCGTTCGAGCCACGACCATAGTATAATCCGTTAATCGATGAGCCGCCACCCAACAACATTCCTGTTGTCCAATCACTTGTTCGTCCATTGAGCCCTGCCATTGGTACAGTTTGATTCCATCCCGGCCAAAAATACTTGAACTTTCCTGTCCCGGCCAATAGGAATGCTGGGAGACCCACAGCCTCGATTGCTGGATCATTTGTTAAATTTAGGCCTCCCTCTATTCCTAATACTGAAAATTGCCCTTTCTCTGAGAGCTGGCTCATCAATATGCAACCTGCCGCTCCACCACCCACTACTATGACATCCGCCACTAGTTCATTTCCCGACATTTTGCATCGATAAGGAGAAGATTGATCGCCAAAAAGGTTGACTGTAGCTGTAATTAAAGCGAGGGTAATAAATTTGATTTTCATAGTTGATTCCTCTGCAATTCACTATCAACAACATAGTTGATTCTTCAGCGCCTCACTATCAATAAAAAAATTGTTATTGTCAATAAATTAGTGCCAGAATTCAGCAATCAAAATGAAAGGAACCATGAACGAGACCGAGCCCTGCCCCTTTCAGAAAAAAAACATTTCAAAAAAAATTTTCCTCAAATATAGATGAATAGAAAAATATTATACGGGTTACGAAAATGATCATTAGACTATTTTGCGTTTTGTTTTTGCTCATGTTTCAAACGATATGGGCATCGAACCCTCCCTGGTTTCCTTCTCTAGCATCATTCGAACATTACAACTCTGGGCGCTCACACGTATTTCCAAAGGCAAAATTTGGAGGATCTTTTACTGAAAAAAATCAAGTTGATATTCTCACTTCCTCCCATGTTTATCCTTCTGGGTATAATATGGCTTATTTAGACCCCCAAAATGTCTTTATTTATGGAGGAGGCTATGGGGATGAGCCTGGATCGATTGGCGCGTTTGTTGCAAGAGTTAATCCTCATACCCTCGAACCAATCTGGTACAATCAATTGATCAACACAAGCCAAAACGGTGAATGGGACTACCCAGGATCGATGGGAATTCTTAAAGATGGCTTTATCTACGTTATCTATGGATACCGCTTGTCAAAAATCGATCCTGAGACTGGAGCTACAATTAAAACACTGATACTGCCTACCGGAGGAGGAGCTCAAGCCAATACGTCCTATAATGGCTTCAATGCCACTCCTGATGGCACTCTGGTCATGAAATCAGTTTATCGAGAAGCCGGCTGCTCGATCCAAGGTCCTAACGCCCTATTAAACTGCCCAGATCCGACCGATGTTCCACCCTCTATATTGGTTTCTGTCAATCCGCATAGCATGACTGTGATCGATTCAATTACTCTTCCCGCTCCTGTCGCAGCTCGCCCAACGATCGCAAAACACGATGGCCGCACTTATGTATACTTAGTTGAAGCTAATACCTTAATTCGATACCAAATTAAAAAAGGGAAATTCATCCTCGATGAGTCTTGGAATCCCGGCACGATTACTTTAGAAGGTCAAACTACAGCAACTTCTTTTGTCGTCATGGACGATTGGGTTGTCGGGCAAGTGAATACTCTTCCCTCGGCAACAGCTTTAAGTGTCTTTGCTGTCAATCAATCTGATGCCTCTAAACAATTCAGCATTCAACCCTTTTTGGGTGATCCTATTCCACCGTTAGTTGCTGCGGCATTTTCAACTGCTGCCAAAGATGGAGAGCCGGCTATCAGCTGGGCGCCTGCATCAGTATCGGCTGATCCAAGCAGCCATTTAATTTATGCAACAGACTCTCTACCCGGAAAAATCGCCGCTATTAGATTAACCCCGAAGGGTTTGAAAATAGTTTGGAAAGCGAATCAAACAACCACCGAATTTACAGCACTCATTGGTTCCAAAAGAAAACGCGTCTTAGTTGGAACAGATATTCCTGGACCGGAAATTCCAGGCAACAATTTAAACGACTTTGTTGTATGGAGAAATGCAAAAACTGGAGAGGAAATTGCGCGTTCCCCTCTACTGCCAGCAATGACTCAGGGGACAATGGTCCAACCCTACTACTTTGGGGAAATGTTTTACGAGGGTCAGCTGGGACAACTGATCAAATTGAAGCCTCATCCCTTATAATAACGAATACAAAAAAATTCATGAATTTGAGCCAATATTGAAAAAATCTGTCGATTCATACCTAATGTGAAAAGTCTTGATAAATATTGCCTCCTCCTTTGATAGCGTCCAAAGCATCTTTTTCACGACCAGAAGACATCGCTTCATAAGCAGATAAAGCTAAATTGTAAGGAGTGGTGGCCCATTTATTCCAATTATAACCGAGCGTTCCTGTAGCCACCGTAGAAATTAATGTAGCGCTGGATGTTAAGCCCAGACTAATCGAACAACCTAAGGCAACTCCTCCAGATATGTAAAAAGCGGACTTCACAACAACTGATTTACATCTTTCTTTGATGTAGTTTTTTTTAAATTCTTCAAGAAAAATTTCAGAAAACCCTCTAGTTTTTTTTCTTGCCTGCTCAGAAAAAAATAGTGGAGCTAAACCTCTATAAATAGATTTTTCAACAAATACCATTTCGCTTTCTCATTTTAATGAATTTGTTTAATGTATCAGTTAACTAAGCATAAAACAATGTCTGAATGTCAGACTGACCCCAATACAGACATTCAATTAGTAGAAAAACTTATGAAAAACATCCATGATTCGAATGAACCTCCAGATTTTTCCATTGTTCTGGGAGGACCACTATTTCAGCTCCTAATGCGTTTGCGGCTCACTACCCCTGCTCTTGATTTATTGAAAAAAAGGATTTTCTGCATAACTTTGTTTGCTTGGTTGCCGCTCTTACTCCTCTCTTTAATTGAAGGAAAAGCTTGGGGAAATGTTGGAGTGCCGTTCTTATATGATATGGAAGTTCAGACACGTTTTTTAGTGGCATTACCGCTACTTATCGGAGCCGAGTATCTGGTGCATAAGCAGCTACGCCTGTTGGTGGGGCAGTTCATTGATCGAGAGATTATCACCGAAAAAGTGCTCCCGAGTTTCAAAGAATTGGTAGCCTCAGCAATGAAATTGCGAAATTCGGTCACTGCTGAGCTGATTTTGCTCCTACTAGTTTTCGTCGGTGGGCATCGCCTCTGGAGTACGGTAAGTATTATGGAAACAAGCGCATCCGGCTCTGGGTCTTGGTATGCCTCTTTCAATAGCGCCGATACTCATCTTTCCCTGACCGGCTATTGGTATATTTTCGTCAGTAGGCCATTGTTTCAATTTATCGCCTATCGCTGGTATTTCCGCATATTCATCTGGGCCCGTTTTCTATGGCAGAGTTCACGGCTAGATCTAAATCTTATCCCTACCCATCCTGACCGCGCATGCGGGCTGGGATTTTTAGGTATGAGTAGTATTTTATTTGCACCACTAATTATGGCGCACGGCGCGCTGTTTGCAGGGCTAATTGCCAACTCGATCTTTTTTGCAGGGGCGAAACTTACCGATTTTATGACCCTCATCCTTGGTGTTGTTTTGTTTGTCCAAGCGATAGTGTTAGGACCATTATTTGTTTTTTTACCATCACTGATGCGAGCCAAAAGAACTGGTCTGCGTGATTACGGAGTACTTGCCAGCAATTATGTTGGCGAATTTGACTTTAAATGGGTGCGTGGAGGAGCTTCTAATGAACGACTTATTGGCAGCGGTGACATCCAATCGCTTGCAGACCTTGCAAATAGTTTTCAGGTGATACGTGATGTCCGATCATACCCATTCGAGAAAGACACGGCTATTCAAGTTCTCCTCTTCGTCCTAGTGCCGATACTACCCCTGGTATTGACTATGATTCCGCTGAATGAGTTGATTAAAAAAATTATCAATACCGTTTTTTGAACAGAATTAAGTGCCTTTGCGTTCAAACTGCTTTAAGCGCACCCTTGACGTGTCGGCACTTGCCTGGCCCATACATATGGGTAACCGTTGTTAATATTACTGCCGCACTTTTTTTCAGAGGAGATCTAGCAAAGGCTCGACTTGTATTCAAGTAGGATAGATATATAATATACCATAAACTTGTCAGACATTTCCCATAGATTGATTGGAGAATGTTGACTTGGCTGAATGAAAGGGCCCCGCCCTTTTCATTAATTTCTCAAAAAAAATTCATCAAACTCAGATGTCAGAATGTCAGGCCTGACATTCTGAAACTGGTTTTTTTAAAAATATATTTTATATGATTCGATGCGCGTTTGCTCACGACCCGTGTAATCCTCAATGGTGTTGTCGGGTCGCCTATTGCCATCACGTTAAAAAAATCTTTTATTTTTTTCAACCCCAGAGAGTGATTTGAGCAATGTTTGCGCAACGGCCGTAGAAGATGCAGGATTTTGACCCGTGATAAGGAGACCGTCAACAATTACAAAACTTTGCCAATTAGGTGCTTTTTCAAAATCTCCACCTAAACGTTTCAACTCATCCTCGACGAGGAATGGTACAACCTTAGTAAGCTGAACTTCCTCTTCTTCATTATCTGTAAAACCAGTCACACGCTTACCTTTTACAAGAGGCTTCCCTTCGAATGTCACCCGATGTAGGAGACCCTTTTATTTTTTATTGCATACTACCATACAAATTGAGTGGCAAGAAAAATTACTATTTAATAAGAAGAAATGCATCGAGTGAATGTAATTTAATAAGGGAGAGTACACATGCCAAAAAGAAAAACCGTGATCGTCACAGGCGGTTCGCAAGGTATCGGATCGGCTTTGGTGAAGACTTTTCTCAAACGCGACTACAATGTGGTTGCCACTTCGCGCAACATTTCTAATTCAAAAGAATTGCCAACGTCTCCACAATTGTCTCTGGTTGATGGCGATATTGGCATAGCTTCTACAGCAGCAAAGATCGTAGAAATCGCAGTCTCGAGATATGGTTCCCTTGATGCTTTGGTAAACAATGCCGGGATATTTTTTACTAAATCATTTATCGACTATACAGCCGATGACATTAAACAGCTCGTTTCGACGAATATGGAAGGCTTTATCTACATCACTCAACTAACAGTTAAGCAGATGCTGACACAAAAATCCGGAGGAAGCATCGTAAGTATCACAGCTTCACTCGCGGATAATCCAATTGCAGGCATCCAAGCTTCAGTCCCTATGCTTATAAAAGGAGGTATCGATACGATCACACGTAGTTTGGCTGTTGAATATGCAAAAGACGGAATTCGCGTGAATGCTGTTGCACCGGGTGTTGTCGACACTCCTTTACATAAAAACGATTCCAAAGATTTTCTGAAATCGTTGTCTCCCATGGGAAGCATTACCGATGTTCAGGAAATTGTAGATGCTGTCATTTATCTAACCGAGGCTCCACATGTTACTGCGGAGGTGCTGCACGTTGATGGCGGTGCGCACGTTGGCAGATGGTAAGTTAAGAAAAGTTATTGAAGGTCGAGCCTCGAGTACTTATACCGTGTGTATAGCCAATAAGAGCTGCTTTTGTGGCAGCATAATCAGCTCCACCAGAAGCTGTCATCCGCTCCCCATTGATAGAACCTATAATGATAATGCGCCCGCCGCCTTTCATAGAAGGAACCGCTGCACGTGTTGTTGCAAAGACCCCTCCCACATTGACTGCTAACTGTCTTGTGATTCCATCAATGTTAAGATTAGCACCGTCGATGGCCCCCCTACATAGATGCCTGCATTATTTACAAGAATATCAATCTTTCCAAAATGCTCGCCTACTTCCTTGCAAGATTTGCCGCTTGTAAGGAATTTGCTTGATCTGCTCGTACTGCTAGAGTTTTAACCCCATCTCTTTCGAGTTCATTCACCAAAGAGAAGGCTTTTTCCTTGGATTCTGCATAGCTAATTGCTATATGACATCCCTCCTTAGCAAAACGCCTGGCAATAGCTGCACCTATTCCTCGAGAGCCCCCTGTAATCAGAGCGATTTTATTTTGGAGTCTTTTTCCATCCTATACCTTCGGTACTTTAAGCTTTATTGAACATTGCATGATAAGCTGGTTTTGAAAAACTTACCTAGTCAAAAGTAATGGTATAACCTATTCATCTTCACTAAAAAGCCTACAACACCAATCCTCAATTATTGAAGTTTCTTCATCCTCAATATATTTCTTAAAAGCACTCTTTACGTAGTCTGCCTGACAGTGAGCATCAAAAGCCTTGATATCGAGGTACTCTTGAAGAAGTACAATCTTATATTTGGATTTTCCTGGAGCGCCTGGATGTAAAATTTGTCTAGTTGCATGAGCTCTTATACAGTCACTTTCGTTTTTTTTAGTTAAAGTCATCAACTCTTTAAAAAAATCCCATAATTCTTCTTCGCAGTTTTCTTTAGGTAACCATTCAGAAACAACAAACACATGACCGGACATATTGACACTCCTATATAGCTGCTCTTCATCATATGAAATAGCATGCGAGCTTGTAGTTAAAAAACCAAATATGAAGATAAAGAATAGCGATTTTCTCATACTTTTGCCTCTTTTTTTTAGACTGTTATACCTTTCTCTTCTGAAAAAAAAGAAGAAAAGATTTGAGTCTCCTTGATCACATTAGTCATAGCTATTTTGGGTGATTTCTTTGATCAACTTCAAGAGAGAGATGACGCCTCAGTCCTGTTTAATATGGATGAAGCGCTTTCACCCGAGCAGTTTGATTCTCTAGTGCAACAGGTAAAGAAAGAAAAATGTCCTCGTAGACGCCTTGAAATTAATGCTAGCATGGCAAGCCAGCTTTATGGCGCTGAGAAAGCTCAATTAAGTTTTCTGCGTGGAGGCCTTCACCGGAACGGATCTGAATTTCCGTTAGAGGCTCAATTTGACGACTTTTGAAACTCCTATGACTTTTCCCTTAGTATTTAATGCTTTTACTTTGAAATAGGGACCAGGATCAGGGACTGCTATGGCGGTTTCGAAACCATTTTTTTTTGCAGTTATTACCTTTGACAACTGATCAGGATAGCTGCCTGCAAATACCTTCCATGCTGCAGTTTTCGTCGAACCATTCCATGAAGCATAAACTGTGATTTGACCATCGTTTGATTGGACTGAAATGCACGGTGGATAATGAGGATTGCCTTCCCATTTGCATCGATAGGCTCGATAAGTGTAATTGCTTCCCGGCATTTTAGCATCATAGAGTACATTCACAGCGGGATTATCGACGGTATTTCCAGCTCCTCTATATTCTGAAAAATATTGCGTTGCACCCCACCCCATAAATTTATTGCCATTCCTTAAATTTTGCACATTGCCTTGGGACGAAACTTGCAAATTAGGATCATGATAGTAGGTGCGGATTGCATTGGCGGTCATATCTTCTAAGTTTAATTTCAAGATCAGCCCATGCGCTGGAGGGGTGCTTGGAGGAATTGTTGAAGATTCGCAGCAGTTATCGTCAAAGAGGCTTACTACGTTGTTTGAGAGAAAACGCGCATCATGCTGCCAAGAAAAATTGGCATCGCTACCCATGATGAAATCGTTTTGTTTCCCCCCAAGCCGCCAAATAATATTTCCTGAATGTTTATTTATTCTATAAATTGTCCAAGTATTGCGGCCTGACACCAAAATATCCTTGGAATTATCTGTAAGACCTATGGAATTTAAATGATAGGCATCCCATATGTTATTCGTGCTGCTTGCCGATGAAGCAGACTCGTAAGAATCCATGAGTGGAATATGTTGCAATGCATCCCAAAAAAACAGTAATTTATTTGTTTTTAGATCAATTTCCTGAATGGCAAAATCTTGAACATATCCATTCTGAGGCCCACCATAGGGCGTTAAATCCATTGGTACAGCTTTGGTGGAAAGCAATAATGCGGTATTGTCTGGTGTGAGCAAAAATTCATGAATATCCGAGGCAAAACCTTTTTTCGCTTTTACGTTTTTTATGACTCGATACGCATTGTCAAGGATATAATAACAAGAACCTGGCTCAGATGATCCTCCAGGAACATTAGTATACGCCGGCGCCGTTGCTAGTGTACCCTCCCAAAAAGTCAGCACTTTTTTCCCAGCCAATCTTTGCATCCTAAAATCAGTGTTCATTAAATTCGGACTGCTCAGTGGGCGAAACCAAATTGGATTGCCTTCATTGTCCATAATTAGCGATCCTGTTTGCCCATAAACGGCATCTCCCGAAAAAGCATAAGGGGCCACAAATATAAATCCTGGGAATGTCCCCGGCTCATTAATATTGACTGTCACTTTCATGGGATGCAAATTTGGAGCGCTTATAAAGCTCCACACCTGCGGAGAATCAATAATGGGATCAGGGGTTACACTATCCGTATTTGAAGGATAGACTTCCGTACCGCATTTTACGCACTTTTTGCGATTTTCTTCCTGTTCAGTTCGATCGCAAGAAATCTTATTTTCGCCGCTCAGAGCAGATATTGCCAAAAGAGAAGCTACAAGAGCTGAAAACAGAACGTTGAATGTTAAATGTCTCACATATTCTCCAAATATAAATTTCGTTCTCACTTTGATGTTAAAGCTTCAGGAAATGCAGGCAGTCGATTGGGATAGATCTGCTGTAAAACATTAGGGTCAAGCCCGACACCCTGACATTTATTGATCTTCATTCCAAATCTGCCCCCCATCGCAAAACTTAAGACTTCGCAAATATTTCGTAACTCTTCTTCTCTAAAGGTCTGGCGTTATAACCCCCAAGACTAAGGTTTTTTTAAGGCTAACTACTCCACATTCCTCTGTTTAATTTTAACTTGATAAATTACATAGATAATAAATATTAAAATTAAGGCAATGGTGAAAAGATCCATGGCCATCTCAACATTTTGAAAAAAAATTGCATAACTGAAAAACCACTGACCCCAAAAATATCCTATTGATAAATAAAGAGACACCCATAGAAAAGCCCCACTGTAGGCAAATAGCGCAAACTCTTTAAAATGCATTGCTGCGCTCCCTGCAAAAATTCCTGTAAAATGACGGAGACCTGGAATCAAGTAACCAATCAATAATGCCCATTTACTAAAATGTGTGAACCAATGGTGTGGCTGGTGAATCGATTGAGATTTTATGTGCAACCATTTTCCATATTTATGGATAATAGAGTATCCCGCAGTTCGTCCTAATAAATAACTAATTGTAATCCCACATATAGTTCCTAAATAGGCTGCTATGATTGCCGGTGCAATGGCTAGATCCTTTGTATTCATTAACATGCCTGCTAGAACCATAAGTGTTTCCTCCGGGACAGGTAGCCCAAAAATTCCCATGCCTAGCAAGAAAAATAAAGCGAAGCTGCCATAGTTCATGAGCCAAACAGATAAATCGACTCCAAAAAAAGAGAGGTCCATGTCAAAGCTCCTTGCATAATTATTATATAGCCTGAAAGCAAAAGTTTAAAAAGTTTAAACTTTATACAAGTCAAGATTTCTGAACGGTATGCACTTGTTCCCAGACCTATTCCTTAATCGAACTTTGTATTGCTATTAAATATCTTGAAATATCATATCTATGATCTAACCAAAATTTCCGAAAAAGAACGGTTTTTATGAAACGCATTTATTTGATAAGCATGCTTTACATAGCAATGGGGATTCATTTTGCGCATTTTGCCAATGCGAGTGAACAAGAAACAGTTCAATCTGCCGAGACAAAAGTCATAGTCAAAAACATTCCTTATCCATCAGCCATCTCACAAGTTGGAATATTCCTTAGCGATCCGAATGCATGCGCCGATGGGCCTATTCCAAATCTTTTTCCAAATTACATTTTGCCAGGAGCTGTTCTGGATCCAAGCCGAATTCTTGTCTGCAATGGATCAAATTTTGGATCTCCACTTGCCCCTGATAATGGCAGGGCAGGGTCTATCCTATCCATTAATCCAAATGCTTTGCATATTCTTAAGGTTCCACGTCGCTTTGCAAAGAGTGGAACACAAGCCTCAGCTCTTGGAGGTGATGTGCAAATGTTCACCGCTAACAGCCCATCGTGGTTGAACAGCATCAACAATCCAAACGCCAATACCGCTATCTTTACGGGAGTCGGAAATCCACTCGGTTTATCCAACAACAACGCATTCGGTCGCGTTTGGCCGGCTAGCTCCCCTTTTGGCTCTAGGCATGTTGGAACAAGTTCTATCTTAGATCCCACCGGATTATCCCTCAATGGCGCTCCAAATGATTTGATCGGCGGCGTATATCTGGGCTCATTGACTAATCGCGATCAAGTGACAACTGCGACAGAGCCACCGGTTCATCCTGGACACCAAGAACAAATTATCCCTGGATCTCTGTCAACTGGAGCCGTCGGATTAGCACTTCTGGGAAGCGGTCCAGACGCCGCATGTAAAGCGACATTTGCCATCGTTACGGCAGATGGCGGCATTATCCAGGCGCAAACAGCATTCGGAATCGATGGAATTGCTCCCACGGGCACCATTCAACCTTTAATAGGAAAGAGATGGAAACATAACAAGGGCCTCTCCCCTCGCCTAGGCGTGTTGATGAACCCATACAATCTACCGACAGGTGTATTGCGACAATTGTTCATCAGTGAGCCGTTTACCAATACAATTGCCGTGGTCGATCTCGTTGCATACACTACGATCCCAGATGGATTTCATACAGTTTTCAATATGGGGGCAATTCGAAGATTGCATTCATCTGCATTAGACATTCCAATTGATATGGCCCCGACCAAAAGAAATAAGGATGATTCGCGTTGGGCAAGTAACACGACTTTGGATGAAAATTCAGATATATATGTTGCAAATCGGGGAAATAACACGATTGTTCGGATGGATCAACAAGGTGGTGTCATTGCAATTCGAAAAGTGCATATTAAAGAGGAGAAAAATTTTAAAATTAATGGCATTGCAACTTCTTTCGACGGAACCAAAATTTACGTGACATTCGTCAAAAAAAGTGGTCTGGGAGGAGTGGCCAAACTCGATGCATTTTAACCGGATTTTTCGGTTCCTTGTCATAACCCGTATCTTGGTAAAAGCGATTTTGTAAAACCGCCGGCTTAATGAAGGCTGCCTCATATAACTGTTTTAACATTTCTAAATCATAACAGTTACTGATGCCAATCTGTTTGGTTCCTCCCTGATTATAGATTTGTTCCATGGCTTGCCATGCGATCATCGATCGATCAATATTTTCTAAAGGAGAATGGAGGATCAACCCATCGACATAACTGACCTCGAGATTTTTCTTGGACACTTCAAAAGATTGGGCCACTTGCTCGCTCAAAGGAGCTGTTCTATTATAGGGAACATTGAGAGGGTCTTGACCGTTTAAAGGAGTAAACTTAGTTTGAATATACAAATCTTTACGAGTAATGCCATCATTGGATAGCCTTTGAATAGCCTCTCCGACACCTGCTTCATTGTAATGTTTCGGCTGACAAGCGGTATCAATTCCCCTGAATCCATATTTAACAGCTGTCGTGACCAAATCCGCAGTTTTATCTTTTTTCCATGCAGTGCCATAAAGCAAGCATGGCATCGCAACGCCAGATAAAGTAGTAATATTTTTCATAAGCATTTAAGTTTTATGCACAGATTAACTGGAATATTCAATTTATCCCACTCAAAAGTTCTGAATGCGTCCAACCGCTCCCTCTCCTTTATATGGTTTTAACGCGAAATTTAATCCATCTCACCTTTCATTAATTTACATCCCCTTTCATTAATTTACGCAAAAAAACTGTTATTGTTTGGTTGAATAATAATCCAAACACAATTAACATATTGATTTTTATATTTTTATATATATTACAATAATATTAAGTACCATTTTTAATCTAATAACATTTCGGGTTTATTATGTCATCAGTCCGTGGTGGTTTTTTTGATGAAGTAAAGTCTTTTGCGGAAAATCATAAGGTACTTAGCATCGCAACTTTAGGACTTGCGGTGATTGGTTACTCAATAGGGAAGTTAGCAGGAAGAGCAGTATCATGGATCGGTAAATGCATGGGAATAACTAAAAAAATTGATACCTCAGCTCAAAAAATCTTCAACAGTACATCAAGCAAGCAAAACACACAGAAAGGCACAACTTCTGAGTTACCAGTGGCAAAAGAAATTGACAGCCCTCTGAAGGGAAATGCAGATCTTCCAATTGTTTTCAAAGATAAGGAAAGCCAATCTTCATTTAAAATTATCAATTGGCGCGATGTGAATCCTGAAATTTGCAACCAAGTAAAAGAAATGTGGCCAAAACGTATAGAAAAATTTATTGGGGGTGTACCAGAAGGAGACAGGATAGTTTGCATTACTGAGGGAAACAAATTAGTGGGATGTGTAGCTCTCGAACAATTAACTATTACTAAACCAACTAGCTTAGTCCAAGAAATTGGCTCACAAAAAGTATACAACTTAAATATAGAAATAAATCATGACTATCAAGGTAAGGGTTACGGAAGAACAGTATTTAACAAAGCATGTAATCTAGTTATTGAGGAAGGGGCTTTAGTATTTCTTTCCGATATGGCCGCTCATGGTGTGGGAGATCGACTTTATGGAGGCGAAAAAACTCGCGAGTTATTTGATGTTTATCATGTTTTAAAGGGTAGTCGAGGGGATTATTTATTAAGGGGAAAAACTCAAGAAAAAAACAGTCTTAATTATTTAAAAATTGATCCAAATGATACGTACATTTTTTCTACTGCTGTTGAATCTCCCGGGGGTATGAATCATTTAATAAACTATCTAGAGGCTCACCCAGAAGATATGAGTCTTATTGATCCATCAATTATACGCACATGCGAGCAGATACTAAAAATCTACAAAGACCTCTGGGAGGAAGAGAAATTAGTAAAGTACAATGAAGGCCTTCACAGATTACGTACGGCTTTACATCAATCAATTTAATATTTTCTAACTCCCTTCACAGAATCTCAAATTTTTTTGCTCTTAAAAAAATACTAATAAGATCCATTGAGACTCCCTTTAAATTTTTCTCGGTGCACTAGCGGTGCAGCTCATAATCCGCTGTTCCTTGGCTTAAATCCAAATGCACAGGAACCATATCAGAGCTTTTGTTAGGATCCCAACCCTTTCACGACGTCCTTCCGTCTATCTCTGTTAAATCTGGTTCAATTTCTGCCAAAACTGAGTGAAAAAGATGACAATTTCTGCTATATTGCTTCTTCGCCTTGCATTGCCAACCAAGAGCATTTTAATAGCGAACATGTTGATGTGCTTATTGCTATTGAAAAACTCCTCATGGTTATTAAAATAAAACACCTGGTATTGCGTCCTTGGCGCAACAAATGGAGAGATCTATAATGTCATCCTCTAAAATACCCAGTAAAATAGAGAGAAATATCGAAGTTGTCGATTATGATCCACATTGGCCTGAAATGTTTGAATCAGAAGCCAAGTTTATCAAACAAGCCCTGGGCAACAATTGCATTGCCATTCATCATATCGGTTCAACCTCTGTACCTGGTTTAAAGGCCAAACCTATCATCGATATAGTTCCTGTTGTTAGAGATATTCAAGAAGTGGATAAAGCAACAAAAGCGATGGAATCGCTAGGATACGAAGCTAAAGGCGAATACGGCATTGCTTTCAGACGTTTTTTTCAAAAAAACAAAAATATTAGGACCCACAATGTCCATGTTTATCAGGAAGGCGATCCTGAAATCAGCAGGTACTTGAAATTTCGGGATTGGATGCGTTCTCATGCCGATGACGCTGAAAGTTATGCAAAGCTCAAAGAAGAATTGGCAGCAAAGTTTCCTCAGGACATCCTCCAATATTGCAACGGGAAAGACGCCTTTGTTGCAAATATCGATGCAAAAAATGGTTTTGATGGATGGCGCATGGTACAAGCATTGACTGATCGAGAATGGGCTGCAGTGCGCAACTTAAGGCAGAAATATTTTTTTAAATCGAATATAGATCCTTACACCTGGACGTTCGAACACAAAGATCACATCCATTTTGTCTTCTATAAAAATGCAGAAATCATCGGTTATGCTCATCTTCAGCTTTGGCCTGAGCATAGAGCCGCATTGCGAATTATCGCAATTGAAGACCCTTATCGCAATCTTGGATTCGGAAGCCAATTTTTAAAGCTTTGCGAACGCTGGTTACACCAGCAAGGCTTTAAAAAGTTATTAGTGCAATCCTCTCAGGAAGCCTACAAATTCTATTGTAAGCATGGATATGTGCAAATGCCGTTCAATGATCCTGATGGTTACGAAACTGATTCACAAGATATCGAGATAGGTAAATTCTTATGACTCAAAAAGAGCGTCCCAGAAACTGCTAGAGAGCATCGGTGCCATGATCTTTGGAGCCGGGATGCCTCTATTTAGTATCCTAGATAAAGAGCTCCACGCCATTTGGTTTCTTCACAATCCTACCGAGTGTGGCTACTTTTGGTTGGACTCGACTTTAGGCTGTTTACTACACTAGCGGTAAAAAAAGCCTAAAGTCGAGTCCAACCAAAAGTAGCCACACTCATCCTACCCAAGCGGGCTAATGCAATTATAATATGCAATTAAGAATACAGGCCCTGGATAGTATATAGATAATTCAGCCGTTAAGAGCGCTTTAGCTTTAGACTGAATTTCTGGTTTTGTTATACTTTTGATAAGGGCATCAGAAGATTTATCCAAAATTGATAAAGGAAAGATTATGACTATTACCGGTCCAGATCCAATGTGCATTTATCCCATTAAGAATGATAATAAACTTGTCTTTCTTAAACCTTTCGTGAAAGCAAAAAATATCATCGTGGGAGACTATACCTATTTTGATGATCGGCGATACGGACCTGAAAGATTTGAAGAATACAATGTCCTATATAACTACGATTTTTCGAAGGTAAAACTTGTTATTGGAAAATTTTGTGCAATCGCTGCCGAAACACGCTTTATCATGACAGGAGATCATAAACTCGACGCAATAAGCACCTATCCCTTTCCTATATTCGGCCACGGATGGGAAAATGCTTTTAATGTCTATGACTTGCCTGTTAAAGGAGACATTGTTGTTGGGAATGATGTTTGGTTTGGGTACGACTCTCTTGTTATGAATGGTGTATCCATAGGCAATGGCGCAATTATTGCCGCCAAGGCTGTGGTTGTTAAAGATGTCCCAGCTTATTCTATCGTCGCCGGTAATCCAGCTAAAGTTGTGAAGATGCGATTCGATGATAAAACCATTGAACGTCTGCAGAAAATAGCTTGGTGGGATTGGAAGATTGAAAAAATCAATAAATATCTAAAACTTATCTGTCATCTCGACGTAGACCAATTAGAATTAGTATCGCACGAATGACGAAGTATTAAAGCCGATCATTTAATGCCCTCTTTGTTTGTCCTTCTTTTTTTGTTGTCTAATCATAAACTGTTCATCTTTGCGGGCTTGTTTTTCGGCACTGCTTATGCTTTTCTTCTCTTTCTTTTTCTTCTCGATCTCTTCTCGCATATAGTCTTGTGCTAAGGTAGAAGGCTTTGTTGTTTCTTTCATTCTTTAAAAGCGCTTGTCAAAGAAGATCGTTGCTTTTATTGTAGCCATCTCAATCCTTAATTTTTTTGCCTAAAATTGAAGCCTGGCTTGACCCTTTTTTTAGAAGGCACAACTAATTCTTAGGTAAGGACCATGCAGGCTAAAGCTATTAAAAATATCAGCCGTATCTCCTGCAAAAGCAACATCTAAGCCCGTTATTTTATTAACGCATCTGCTATACCACATGAACTCGTAACCAAAATCAACTGTGGCACTAAAACACTTACAATTTAGGATATAATTAATACCAAGCTCAGTGCTAGCTGACGGAATAACGCGCCATAAGTCGCCATTATGGATGCCAACGCCCCCAGGACCAGTTCGCAACGTGACGTAACGCAAATTGCTCTTCGTATTTCCACACAATAAGGACCCCCTTGTTTTAGCACTCAGAGCCCATGTGCCGGGTAAGCAACAGTGGCTGGACAAAAGAAATTGATAATCGACTCCAATTTGGGGACCAACGCCACAAAATTGAGAATTGCGGTGCAGATTATTTGAGAGGGGCTTAACCGCGTCGTTGCTAATAAAAGTTCCGGTACTAGTTGTATGCTCTTTGAATTTAATATAGGCAGCATGTAAACCGACGATAAATGTGAGATTATCGGGGAAGAAACACGTAAAGTTGCGATTGTAGGTGATGTCACCGGCAGAAAAGTTGTAGGAATTGTTGGATCGCGCCGTCCCTGCGTAAACAGGAGAGTCCTGGGATCCAAAACCAGGAAATCCATTGGTGTCAAATAGGAAGTCTCCCGATACAGAATCTTTTGAGTGAGCATTGAAATAGGTGTATCGCAAGTCTAAACAAGAGGTGTCTGGACATATATCATAAAGGCCTTCTACCCTAAAACCAGGCTTGAATGAGACAGAATTCTGATGACGTTTTCCCTTAGGATAAAGACTCCCGTTGAAAGTATTATCAAACGAGGAAAGGACATAATGGGAATCGTCCACATTAGGCTTCAGATAAAGTAGCGTTGCACTCAATTCGAATGAAATAGGGCTTCCACATAGATTTGGACAACAAATAGTGTCGTTTAGTTCATCGAAAACGGGATAATTCTCTGTTTCTAAAGTTGACTCGTTGCTGTGAGCCACTGCAAGATTTGTTGTAAGTATTGCTAGTAAAAAAAGAAAGCAGTTTATTTGAAATTTCTTCAAAAGATGAATCATATGTTATCTCTTATTGGTTTGGATGTCATAGTTAGGGACAGTTTTAACCACTTTGTCTGAATCGTTATACTCCCCCTCTTTTTTTAAAAAAAAGAAAAATTTTGAATCATATTCCAAATTCAAGAGAGTATCAACGTTTTGCTTGGCTTTTTGAATTAAACCAGTCAAAATTGAGATCCGGTTTCTTTATGCAAAAAGGATATCAATTTATGAAAGCCCTCTTATTGACTTTAGGAATCCTTATGGGAAACACCTTGTCTGCCGCAGAAGCCCCAAAGGCCGAAGAGAATGTACGTACTAAACAAAGTAGCGTTGAACATGGTTTACGCCCGAAAGTTTTGATTGCCGGTAATTCAAATATTAGGATGAATATCCTTGAGAGAATGGAGTACTACAAAGTACCTGGCGTCAGCATAGCCATTGTCAATGATGGTAGAATTGAATGGATTCATGGATATGGGCATATAACGACTGATCCAAAGAGTGCCTCTGTTGATGAACATACTTTGTTTCAAGCCGGTTCAATCAGTAAGCCGATAACTGCGTTTGGCGCACTCATACTAGTTCAACAAGGCAAAATTTCTTTAGATGATGACATAAACCTGTATCTAAAGAGATGGAAAGTGCCGGAGAATGAATTCACAAAAAAGGAAAAAGTTACTCTTAGGCGCCTTCTCTCCCATACTGCCGGGACCAGTGTTCATGGATTTTCAGGCTATTCGGCACAAACTCCAATTCCTACAGTTGTAGATATACTAGAAGGGAAAAAGCCCCTTGTAAATTCAGATCCTGTGAGAGTTATGATTAAACCCGAAACGGAGCTCAAATATTCAGGAGGCGGAACGACAATTGTCCAGCTGTTAATCGAAGATATTACTGGAGAGCACTTTGATGTGTGGATGCAAAATAATGTCCTTAAACCCTTAGGAATGTCAGAAAGTACATTTACGCAACCCTTACCCCCCTCTTATGCTCTTCACGCCGCCTATGGTCATTATTTAAACGGCGTTGCTGTGGAGGGTCAATGGCACATTTATCCTGAAATGGGCGCTGCCGGGTTATGGACGACCCCAAAAGATCTAGCTCGCTTCATTGTATATATTCAATCTGCTTTCAAAGACAAGCAAACACAACCTCTCAATCATGATTATGTTAAAGAGATGATCACACGCCAAAAAATCGGCGATAAAGAAATTGATTCAGGTCTTGGACTATTTCTTGAAAATCATGGCGCAGATTTAGTTTTTAGTCATGACGGACAGGATGAAGGCTTTATTGCACGACTTTCTGGATATGCATTTCGCGGACAAGGTGTTGTCATTATGATGAATAATGATTCAGCCTGGCCTTTGCTGGAAGAGATCACAAATAGCGTTGCAGATACTTACCACTGGCGGAATAAAAGTTCTGACTGAAATTGAAGAAAGGATGAAGGCGGAAGAGGGAAGGATGAATAAAAAACAAATTCGATTTTATTTATTCATTTTTCCTTTTTTATCTTTCCTCTCTGTAACTCTCTGTGCTCTCTGTGGTGTGAAATTATGTCCAGTGCCCGATAGGGATTGGGGTCAGGCTGACATTCTGACATTCGTAAGGTGTTGTTGCATAAATCTATTCTCCATCGGAGACAATTGCAAATGTATCGATAATCCACGTCTGTGTGTCGCCACTGACCGTGGCTCCTGGTCTTATCTAT
>JABDEI010000005.1 GCA_013287145.1 Chlamydiota bacterium | reverse complement strand
AAAAACAGTAATATCGCCTGATGAGGCCAATACATCAAAAACAGTGCTGATTTCCTGAGGTGTGCGATTGAGGTAAAACTGATTCAACGACATGAAAAAATAATTCAATCCCCATCCCGCCACGACGCTGTAATAAGACATCAGCAAAAATGAAGCGCTGACCCCTAGCCAACCTACTCCCTTCCAAAAGGCCGAGTTATGCGCTAGAGTAGCAAAAATTCCAACGGCGCCGCGCTGCGCTTTTCTTCCTAAAATTAACTCGGCAATGAACACCGGCATCCCAATGATGAAAATGCATGCAATATAAAAGAGCACGAATAACCCTCCGCCATTTTGTCCTGTCACATAAGGAAACTTCCAGAGTGTCCCTAAGCCGATGGCTGATCCCGCTGCTGCTAAGATAAATCCAAAATGGCTGCTCCAATGCTCTCTTTGCTTTTGCATGTCTTAAAATCTCTCAATCTTTTGTTGAAATTGCTTGGACAATGTAACAATATACTTGTTTCTTGACAACGCCATTTTCTTGCTTTATCCTTAGTCCTCTAAACCCGGTTAGATTCATGATTCCTTACTTTTCAAAAATCATAGCGGCATCTCTTGGCGTTGAAGCCGGTGTCGTCGGCATTATCTGCATCATTTTTTTAATTCTTTTTGTCGTCTCCGGCATCAAACAAATCCTCAGCGGGGAACGCGACTAAACTACTAAAACACAAATTATGTCTAATTTATTAAATGTCCTCTCAGATGATGACGAGCCCTGGTACAAAACAGGCCTGGAGTTTCAATGCACAGAATGCGGCGGATGCTGCACGGGCGCTCCCGGCTATGTCTGGGTTTCCGACAACGAAATTGAACAAATGGCTGCTTTTCTCGATCTTTCTACAGAAGAGTTTAGCAAACGCTATCTGCGCTTTGTCAATGATCGCATGTCCTTGAAGGAAACGCACCCCCATTATGACTGCGTCTTCTTAAAAGATAAAAAATGCACGATCTATTCCGTGCGTCCCAAGCAGTGCCGCACCTTTCCCTGGTGGCCGCAGAATCTTAAATCTAAGCAAGACTGGGAAGAGGCCGCAAAACACTGCGAAGGCATCCGCAAACAAGCCGCTAAAGTTCCTTTCAATGCCATTGAAGAACAGCTAGCCATTCATTTGAAAAGCGATGAATAAACTCAAGATAAGCAAAAATACCCTCTTGGTCGGATCTGGCAAAGGCGGGGTCGGCAAATCGACCGTAGCGGTCAATTTGGCTGTCGCTTTAGGGCGTCTAGGATTAAACGTAGGCCTTCTTGATGCCGACGTCTACGGCCCATCCATTCCTATCATGATGGGCTTGCGTCAGCTAAGTCCTAGGCTGCATCCGCAAGAAGATGGCAGGGAACTGATCGTCCCCTTTTCTAAGTTTGGCATTAAGGTGATGTCGATAGGCTTCTTCATCGAAGAGGCTCGCTCAGTCGTTTGGCGCGGCCCCATGTTGCACGCAACCTTATCTAAAATGATCACGGAAGTCTATTGGGGCGACTTAGACGTCATGATCATCGATCTTCCCCCCGGCACGGGCGATATTCCGATCTCGCTTTCTCAAATTCTGCATGTCGATGGAGCTTTAGTCGTTTGCACCCCTCAAGAGGTCGCTATGCTTGACGCGATCAAAGCCATCAATGCTTTTCATCAATTAGAGATTCCGCTTGTCGGCGTCATCGAAAACATGGCGGGATTTACAGTTCCTGGCACACAAGATACTTATCACATCTTTGGCCGTGGCAAAGCCCAAGAGCTAGCCAACCGCTTTGAAACAGAACTATTAGGAAGCGTTCCGCTCATCCCTGCCATTCGACGCGGCGGCGATGAAGGCTATCCCGCCGCTTATCATCAAGCTGACGACAATGTCGGAGTTTATTTTCGGGATTTAGCCACATCAGTTCAGCAAAAAAGTTTCTCAATCACAAAAAAAACTTAAGTTATAAATGAAACAAACGATTAATCATTTATTCCTCTGTGTGGCACCTTCAGTCGTGCTTTTTTCTTGGTAGAAGGATCATATTCACTTTCGGCTCTATAAGGGATATCGAAATGTCTCACTGAAATTGTAACATTTGAATATTTCCATTGAAGCTCTCTAAGTTGTTGCGAAGCCAAAGTGCCAGATTTAAATGAAATTTGGGGATGAGTTGTGATAGTTATTTTTTTCAAGTTAGGAAGTTGATTGATCAACTTCTCTATAGCCTCTGCACTTCCCTCATCAGGAAAGGACAGCGCAAGCTCTTCTACCGTCTTTAACTCACTTAAAAAAGAGTAATCGGCAGAATTTAATCGAAAATCTTCTAAAGATAGTTTTCTTAAATTAAAATCAGACAAAGCCTTACAAAGATTTTGAAATCTATCTGGGCGACCTTTTATTTCCTGTCTAAACCCATATTCTCCCTCAATAGAAATTTCTGTGATATTGGATTTCACCTTTGAAAGGCTCTCGATATTATCTAAGATCTCATCTGTGCAATGTATTAATTTTAAACATTTTACCTTTTGAAATTGGTCTATGGAAGCTGCCATCAAAGGAAGAATAGAGCTATCTCCCTTTATCGACATCTCCTCAAGAGAGGATAATTTTGAGCCAAAGGCTGAGAGCTCCTTTAAATTCTCACGAAAGAGAAATTCTGGATGTTCCAGAAAAAGCTTTTCTAGATGGGATAGTTTTAGCAAATCGCTTATTCCTTGAGATGAAATCACTTCTCCAAATAGGTTATTCAGTGTGAGCTCTTTAATTCCAGGGTTATCATTTGCTAAGTTAGCAAGAACGCGATCTGTACCGAGACATTGAACAACTTCTATTCCCTTCTTTTGAGTAATCGCATCAATGAGGTTTTCCTCTTCTTTAAATGGAGCTTCAATTTTCTTTAGTTTATTCAACCGTTGAATAAGATTGCTTAAGCGCTGTCCCTGTTCAGGCATCAAAACAGCGTCCAACTTAAGATTTTCTATCTCATCTAAATGCTGCTCAAGATAATCAAAAACTAAAGGAAAATTGTCTTTTTCTCTTGAATCAAAAGTAACTTGATTTCCCTTCACAAATGAAGGGATTTTGTTCCCATCCTCATTTTTTACTTTTTTCCCTTCGGAAGAAGTTGCCTTTTCATCGGGAGAATAAAGCACCTCTAATTCTTTCTTTTTTGCAATCACAGCGCTTAGGTCTTTACTATTTGCAAGAGCTGAAGGTATTTCGATTTTCTTGAGCTTATTTGAGCGTTCAATAAGATTACTTAAACGTTTTGCCTGTTCGGGGTTAAAAGCGCCATTCACTTTTAACGTATCTATTTCTTCTAAATGCTGCTCGAAATGATCCAACATCTGGTCTTTTTCACTGGAATCTTTTTGATCGCCGTTATCGAAGATAATTTGATTTCCTTTGACAAAAGAAGGAATCTCTTTTTCACTCTCTATCTTCTCTTCTTTCTCTTTTGGATCAACTATCTTTTGCTCAGGAAAAAGATGTTTAAGCTCTGTTGAAGATGTTACTAAAGCTTGAATTTTTTGTTTGTCCTCTTCGATCTCTTTTACATAGGCTTTGGAATGCTTGGAATACCTTGTTTTATCCTTCAAAAAATCGAGCACACTGATCAGTTGATCGGCGATTTTTGCATCTACATAGGTTCTATTCTGTGAGTCTTCGCAAAAATCAAGCAAACTATGCGCAGCTTTATCAGCTCTTATTGGGGCAAAACGATCCCCTGGAAAAAGATTTAAAATCCTTTTAATCACCCGAAGTAAAAAATGATCTTTTTTGACTGCTGTAACATCGCGGTTTAGCCATTTTTTTCCGCTTTGCACATCATTTTTAAGTTGCGTCACATAATTTTCAAATTCGGCTTTATTGTGAACTTTTGGAAAATTTGGCATAAAAATTAAAATATCTAATATAAATTCAATTTATTTTCATTATACGATGAATAAAAAAAACATTTAATACAGTTAAAACTATTCCATCTTTCCAAATTGATCCGATTCATCGCGTAAGATTTCAATATTTCGGTTTTTAAACTTTTCTTTCAGTTTTTGAAGTTCATGCGGCGGCAACGAATTATGTCCGATTTCTGTGGATTTAATGCCTTCTCCATGGCTTTGTGTTTTTCTTAGCCCAAGAGCTGTGTTGATGGATATTTTCTTTAAATTGGGAAGACTATCAATGAGTTTTTCTATTGTTTTGTAGTCTCCTTCGTCTGGATAAGGAAGCTCAAGCTCTTCTATAGTTTTTAATTTGCCTATCAAATTGTAGTCCGAAAAATCTAAATGAACATACTTAAGGGATAATTTTTTTAAATTAAAGTTAGCAAGACTGTTGCAAAGTCGAGGAATCTTATCGGAAACCTTTCCTATTTCCTTTGAAAAATGATAAGAGTCTTCGATATTGATTTCTTCAATATTAGATTTGACTTTAGAGAGAGCTTCCAACTCCTTTAATAAATCGCAGTGAGCCACACTCAAACGTTTTAATTGCTTAAATTGATCTGTATATGAAGCCAGCAAAGAAAGAGGCTTACTATCCCCTTGTATTGATAACTTTTCTAGAGATGGCAGCTTCGATCCTTCTGCAAAAAATTTTTCTAAACTATCCTTTGCAAAAAGGCTCTCTGGAAAATGCAAGAAAATCTCTTCTAGATGAGATAATTTATGCAGGTCGTCTATCCCCTCTTTGGTGATTTTATTACCGCTTAATATTAGTGCAAGGTCTTTAACTTCAGGATTGTATTTTGCTAGATTAGCAAGAGAATGATCTGAGCCGCCACAATGCACTGTTTCAAGTCCCTTTTTGGTTGTAACTGCTTCGATAAGATCTTTATCACCGTGAAGATTCTGCAAAGGGATTTCGATCTTTTTAAGTTTATTTGACCGTTGAATGAGTGTAATAAAGCGTTGTTTTTGCTCTGATGTTAGCGTAGTTTCCAACACAAGATTTTCTAATTCCTCTAAATGATTCTCAAGATAATCTAATGTTTGGTCATTAACTTTTGGATTTTTTTCGTTATCGTAAGGGAAAGAAATTTCATTTCCTTTGACAAAAGCAGGAATCCTTTGTTCCTTTTGTGCTTGCTCTGTTTTTTTCTCTTTCGAAATAATTTCTTTTTTTTCTGGAATATGAGTCGTCTCTATTCCCTTTTTTTTAGCAATGACAGCCATGAGGTCTTTATTATCATTGGTAAAGGTTGAAACTATTTCGATTTTCCTGAGTTTATCCGAGCCTTCAATAAGCTTACCTAAGCGCTTTTCCTGTTCGGGGCTAAATGTGCCATTCAATGTTAAGGTGTCTACTTCTTCTGTATGCTGCTCGAAATAATCCAGTGCGCGATCTTTGTCGCTTGCTTTTTCTTGATCTGTGCTAAAGGTGATTTGATTTCCTTTGATAAACGATGAAATCGCTTTTTCATCCTCTTTGGAAGAAACATCTTTTTTATCTGGAAAAAGATGTCTAAGTCCACTTGAAGACGTTGTCACTAAGGCTTGAATTTTTTGTTTGTCTTCTTCGATTTCTTTGACATAGGCTTTGGAATGCTTGGAATACTTTGTTTTATCCTTCAAAAAATCGAGCAAACTGATCAGTTGATCGGCGCTTTTGACGTCAACGTAGGTTCTATTCTGCGAGTCTTCGCAAAAATCAAGCAGGCTATGCGCAGCTTTATCGGCTCTAATGGGAGCAAAACGATCTCCTGGAAAAAGATTCAAAACCCTTTTAATCACGCGAAGTAAAAAATGATCTTTTTTGACTGCTGTGACATCGCGGCTTAGCCATTTTTTTCCGCTCTGCACCTCGTTTTTAAGCGACGTCACGTAATTGTCAAATTCAGCTTTATTATGAATTTTTGGAAAATTTGGCACAGAAAGACCTATAATTAAACGGTTGTGGTTTCTTGATTTGGGAGTTTCAAGCTCTCACGCAAATCTAAAATCAATTGCCTCTGGCTGATGATCTCTCTTTCTATATGCAACTTTTTTTGCTCGTCTTTTTCCTGAGTTAGCAACAGACGCTGCTGACCCAATTTTTTTTCAAGGTCGTAAAGTTGATGCATGTGCATAAATTTATCTGAATGATTTAAAAGATTTCTTTTATCTTCAGGAAGCTTATTTATAAATCCTTGAAATTCCTTTATCTCAGATTCTTCATAATGTTTTTTATAACGATCGAGTGCCCCTAACTTCAAGATGTTAGAAAGCCCACCAAATTTTGCTGGAAAATATTGCTCGTTAAATCGATGCATGTAGAAAGCACTTATAGGAAAAGCAATCACAAATACTCCTATTGCCAGGAGGGCAACAGGAGGGAAAAACAAAGCCCCGACAACTGAGCCTACCGCAAGAAAAACCATACTAGCAACTATTGCAGCTCTAGCGATATTGCGCTTCATTTTAAATTTGGATATTTTACTTTTAGTGGCTTTAATTTCTTTTTTTATCTCATCAAATTTGTTGACGATAAGATCTTCACCCAGAACCTTTGTTCCACTGCTTTCGATTTTTTCATTCTCCAGGAGGTAACTAGAGGATTTGATTAACTCAATATCACTCTCTTTTGATTTTGTAAAACCAGATAATAAAATGAGATTTTCTCGAGCTTCATGGATAGTGTGGCGAATTTCACGCGCTTCCTTCTCAGCGAAAGAATTCACTTTAAAATACTCTTTAACAAAATGAGTGAATTTATTGATTTCTCTTTTTTGATTGTAGGTTCTTTGAGGTGGCTGATTAGCATTTTGCTTAACAATTCTTCCATCGCTTTGAAAAACTAATTGCTTGAGGTCGGTGGCTTCGCTGAGGACCTGAAGATTACCCTTAATGACATCGAAAATCTTTTTGTCGTCGTCATGCTTATAAATATCACTCCTCTCCCATTCATTGTATCGACTACAAAAAGGATCCGAAATCCGCGGAAACATCATTTTCTCCCAATCTATGACACTAAGTTATTAACTGCATTATATTATAAAACGAGAAAAGACACAATTATTGATTAAAGCGATTTAAAGCGATGCTTTGAATTTTGTTGCAGTGTTATTCTTTTTAGCTGTATACCGGCAGAACGCTGAAACAAGAAGATTAAGATTTATGAGCGCAACTTCTCAATTTAACGAAGTCACTGAGAGAAATGTCAATCAATGGCTACATGGTCGCTATGATGAAGAAACCAAAGCCACAATACGCACGTTAATAAAGGAAAATCCTCAAGAAATCACCGACGCCTTCTATAAAACCCTTTCCTTTGGCACCGGGGGGTTGCGCGCCATCATGGGCGTTGGCACCAATCGCATGAATATCTACACCATTCAAGCGACAACGCAAGGTCTTGCCAATTACCTAAAAAAACAACCTAATCGACCTGAGAAACTTTCCGTTTTTATCGGCTATGATTCACGCCAAAATTCGCGTCTCTTTGCTGAGGAAACGGCAAAAGTCTTCGCCGGCAATGGCTTTTATGTTTACCTATTTCGAGACATTAGGCCCACCCCACTAGTTTCTTTTGGATGCCGCTTAAAAAAATGCTGCGCGGCCATCATGATTACTGCCTCGCATAATCCCCCTGAGTATAACGGCTATAAAGTCTATTGGAGCGATGGAGCCCAAATCCTACCGCCTCATGATAAAGCCATCATCGCTGAAGTTCAAAAAATCAACGACATCTCCAATGTCAAAAAAACTCAAACTCTTGACTCTGCTTTGATTGAAATCATCGATAATGAAGTAGACGAAGCATACTTTAAAGCAATCGTTCCCTTGCAAAATTACCCGGAAGAGAATCGAAAATTTGGATCTACTCTGAAAATCGTTTATACCAGCTTGCATGGCACCGGCATCACGGTCATGCCAAAAGCTCTGGCAGCGTGGGGATTTTCCAATGTAGTCTATGTGGAAAAACAGATCATCCCTGATGGTCATTTTACAACGGCGCCCATACCTAACCCTGAAGATCCTAGCGCTTTAAAACTCGGAATAGAGACTTTAGAAGCATCTAAAGGAGATTTATTACTAGCTACTGATCCCGACGCTGATCGCGTAGCTGTCGCTGTCCAACATGCGGGTAAAATCCAGCTTCTCACCGGCAATCAAACTGCGTGTCTCTGCCTCTATCACCTTTGTGAAGCGATGTCTAAACAGCAAACCATGCCAAAGAAAGCGGCTTTTATCAAAACAATTGTCACAACGGAACTATTCAAAGTCATAGCCCATGCTTATCAAGCGACCTGTTTCGATGTTTTGACAGGCTTTAAGTACATTGCTGAAAAGATCCAACTTTGGGAACAAGACCCCAGTGGTTACCAATACATTTTTGGCGGTGAAGAATCGTTTGGTTATTTACTGGGCACTCTCACAAGGGACAAAGATGCCATTCTCTCCTCGGCACTGATTTGTGAAGTCGCCCTGCATGCCAAACAACAAGGAAAAACGCTCATCGACCTCTTGCATGACATCTACAATAAATATGGCATCTTCTTAGAAGATCTCATCTCCATCAACTTTGAAGAGAGCAAGGCCGGCAAAGAGTCGATGGAAGCTAGCATGAACAAGCTTCGCAGCAATCCTCCAATCAAGATTAATGGATTGCTGGTCGTGGCTATTGAGGATTATCTCACATCCATAAAAACTTTTCTTCCCTCAGAAAAAACAGAACCGCTCGCATTGCCTAAGTCCGATGCCCTGCTGTTTTGGTTGGAAGACGAAAGCAAACTTATCGTCCGGCCTTCCGGCACAGAGCCTAAGATCAAACTTTATTGCGGGGTCGTCAACAAGAAATTTAAGACCATCGAACAAGGCCTAAGCGACGCCAAAGAACATGTTTCCGGCTTGCTTAAATCTATGGCTTCCAAACTCAAAGAGAAGCGGTAGTCAGTAGTTAGTAGGAAGTAGGAAGTCAGAATCCAGAATTCAGAATTCAGAATGAGCGGCAAAATATCACCATTAACACCACTTTGAGCGTGAATTTTTCTACCTTAAGCTATTTAATTTAAACCCTTAATATTCTGGATTCTGACTTCCTACTGACTACCGACTACTGGCTACTGACTACCGCTTGTTAGCGTTTAGCATTTCTTCTTTGCGGCTTTGCGCCTTTGCGTTGAATCTCCGGTCCTGGCGGGGGCCCCACCCAGATAGCTTCACGGTTAATGACCTTTAAGACGCGCTTGAGCGTTGTGAGTTCCCGATCTGTTACCAATGTAATCACCATGCCGGCGCGCTCACAGCGTCCCGTTCTCCCGGATCGATGAACATAGAGATCGGGGTCGTCAGAAAGTTGGAAGATAAAGACATGCGTGATTCCTGAAAAATCTAGGCCGCGGGAGGCGACATCGGTAGCGACAAGAAAACGAATCTTGCCCGATCGAAATTTATTGGTGATGATGGAACGGATATCTTGACTTAAGCCTGCATGCAAAAAATCTACTCCATCGATATGTCGTTGCAAGGAGCGGCACACTTTTTCGCACTGGAGGCGGGAGTGGCAAAAAATGATGCCTTGGTTGGGTTTAAGTTCATGAATTTGCTGAATCAGAGCTTCTTCGCGATGAAGGTGATGGCAGTATAGAAAGCGATGTTCAATCGTTGTTGGGCTAGCTTGCTGTGATGTCAACACGATTTCTAAAGGATCTTTCATATGCTGTTTAGCAATCGAACGTATCTCTTTGGGCATTGTCGCCGAAAACAAAAGCGTTTGATGATCATGCACAAGGCATTGGATGATAAATTCAAGATCATCATAAAAGCCCATGCTTAACATCTCATCAGCTTCGTCTAAAATCAGGGTTTCAACGTGACTTAGATCGATCTGACGGCTATAGATAAAGTCAATCAGACGACCTGGCGTTGCGATGAGGACATGGACGCCATGCTTTAGTTTAGAAGTCTGCAATGAAGCATCTTCGCCTCCGAAGATAGCAAAAGTCTTCACACCTTTGTCTTTGCCGATTTTATGGGTCTCAGAAGCATATTGAGCAGCTAATTCACGTGTCGGCACAATGATCAAAGCTTGTACATGGGGAAAATCTGTTCTAACTCTATCACAAATGGGTATAGCACACGCTGCAGTCTTGCCGGAGCCCGTCTGCGCTAACGCTATAAGGTCCCGCCTCTGTTTAATCAGCGGAATAGTTTCCTGCTGCACAGGAGAGGGTTCTTTGTATTGCATCTTTTCTAAGGATGTTAATATCGCAGGATCAAGATCGAATTGTGCAAAGCCGGTCATAATTTTACTATTATTCAATGATTGGTCGATGAGTATACCTTTTTTCAACATTTGAGCGAACTATCTTTATCGCCCATTTTTTTGGGATCAAATAACGCGTTAGCCATGTTCCTAATCGGTACTTCCAGTTAAAAACATGTATTGGTTTTCTTTTTTCAATCTGGCCCCATATTTCATTGGCAGCAAAAGAGGCAGTCATGACTAAAGAAGAAGAACCAGGAGAAATTTCTTCGCCGGAGGCTCGTGCACGGAAATGCGTAGCGACCATGCCAGGACATGACGCCAGCACTCTGATGCCATAGTGCCGCAACTCTTCATCAAGAGATTCTGAAAAGTGGTTCACAAAGGCCTTAGATGCAGCATACACTGCAAAACAGGGAAACACCTGAAAAGCTGCTGCAGAAGAAATATTGACGATCACTCCTTCCTTTTTTGATGAGACCATCTTTCGAGCAGCCTCCAGTGACAACTCCACAACTGCATCGATATCGACTTTGAGAATATCCATTTGAGTTTGGGTTTCATAAGACAACGCCTCTCCATAGAGTCCATAGCCAGCATTGTTGATGACAAGATCGGGTTTAGCTTCGCGGATTTTTTCGATCAAACGCAGCCGGTCAGCGGGAAGGCTTAAATCGCCTGGAACAATTGTCGCCTTCACTTGCAGCTGGGCGGCCAGCTGCTGCAGCCTTTCTTTATTTCGACCTGCAATAATGAGTTCGACCCCCTTACCAGCTAGTAAATGGCATAATGCTTCGCCTATGCCAGAGCTTGCCCCTGTCACGAGCGCTAAAGAAAAGGGTTTTGCATCGGCCATGGGTTGTTACGCCTCTGAGCTTGGAGCGACATCGCTGCCTTCTTTTCTAGGCTCCCAGGTTGGATACTTTATGCGCGAATGACCATAAGCCACCAAGGTTTTAATTAATATGTTCTTCACAAGAGCCATCTCTTCAAAAGTCAGAAGGCTCTGATCAAATTGACCATCTTCAATTCTTTCCCTAATAATTCGATTAGCTAGTTCCATCAAGCTTTCTTCATCAATCTTCTCTAAGGAGCGCGATGCTGCTTCTAAAGCATCAGCTATCATGATGATGACCGCCTCCTTGCTGCGCGGTTTAGGTCCAGCATAACGAAAATCCTTCTCATTGACCAAAGCGTTATCACCGCCCATCTTTTCAAGCTGCTTGCGGTAAAAATAATAGACTAAGGTTGTGCCATGATGCTCCTTGATAACATCGATAAACTGCTCCGGCAGACCCGCTTTGCGTCCCAGCGCTACGCCTTCGCTAACATGCGCCATAATCACTTGCGCGGATTCTTGCGGCGTTAGAAGCTGATGGATATTCATCCTGCCCACTTGATTTTCAGTAAAATATTGCGGAGTCGCCATCTTGCCGATATCGTGGTAAAGAGTGGCTACGCGGCAAAAAAGGCCGTTGGCTCCAATGGCTAAGGCTGCAGCCTCAGCGAGATTACCTACTACGACTGAATGCTGATATGTTCCTGGAGCTTCAATCGTCAATCGACGCAAAAGATCGTTATTGGGGTCCATATATTCCATTAAGCTGACATCAGTCATCACCTTGAAGGTTGACTCTAACAATGGAAGCAAACCGACGACTAAAATAGCCGTTAACATCATGAAGATTCCGGAGCTGACGATGTCCGATAAAACGGAGACATTCCAGAGTGTGTTCTGATAGAAGTGCAAAGAAAAAATAATAACGACACAGCATCCCCAGGTTTTAGCGCATACAATAAAAATTTCTTTGCGGCGCCGCAAAGAACGCGTGCTTAAGATGGCTACTATACCGGCGGCTAAATTCAAGATCATGAAGCCTTGATGTTCAAAAGCCAGCGCCATCGTAAAAACAACGGTGAGAAAGCCGCTGACAAAAGTGGCTATAGCCGGATTCATAAGACTGCATAACAAGATAGCTGCAAAAGGAACGAACAAAGGATAGCGAACGATGTCAAAGAGATTGCTTTTTGAAGTCAGTAAGAAAAATTCAGTGGCTTTAGATAAACCTAAACTCAAAATAATGATGGTTACAAGCAAAAACAGTTTGCGATTAGAGGCTAAGATTTGTGGGTAATTTCCTCTGATATAAGCCACAGAGATTCCCATGAGGACTAGTGTCATGAGCAAACTGCCTATCAGAGGTAAAGGATACCAAAGATTGCGCTGGTTGTTCAAAACCTCTTTCATAGCCTGTAGCTCGGCGATATGACGGGTTGTGACTTTTTCTCCTTGATCGATTAGCCGGCTGCCCGCATTGACATGCGTATATTTTTCTGGCACTAGAGCTTGGATTTTTCTACGCAGCATACGCTGAGCGGGGATGTCTTCTTCTAAAGTCCACGTTTTGGTTTGAAAAAATCCTATTAAAACGCCAATAACAGCTTTATGAAAAGAGCTCTTGTTAAAAGCATTTGCGCCGATGTAATCCCAAATATGTTGGGGAAGAGTCACACCTTCTGCGAGGTCGCCTGGGGTGTAAATTTGATAATATTCGGTAGGGAAGCCGATCTCCTGCATTTTTTGCAGGGTTCTTGGGTCAGTAAAACGCATGTGAAAGAGGGTTTTTTCTATGAGATCAACACCTTTGTACATCTCATCAAAGGTTTTTTCGTCGATATATCGGCGACCATCTTGGTTATAAATGATAAAATTTTCAAATTCGAGACGCCGCTGACGGATATCGTTTTCTAAAATTCTGTAAATTTTTCCAATATATTGCACAGCTTCTTGCTTGAGAATAGCTGTAGCTTCTTCATCATCAAAATCAAAGTCGACTTGTGCAACAACATATCTTGGAGCAATACTGCCCAATTCCAACATTTCAATGCGGACTTCTCGGAAATGAAGAAAGGCAAACAATGAAACAGCAAACAACGCCCCAATTAACCAGCGAATAGCCAAGCTTTTATCAAAAAAGCCTTGCTCTCTTGAATACTTGAGTTCGCTGTAATTTTTTTGCTCGCTAATTCTATCTGTCATCTGAAGATGCAAAATCTCTTGTGAAACCCGATTTCCTTAAACTAACAGATCAGCAAAAATTTATCTCTACTTTTTATTTAGTCATGCAAACAATAGGCCAGAAAAGCTAAAAAGACTAAAGAGACGAAAAGGACGTAAAGGACATTTAATTTAAACTTTTGGTCCTTTCGGTCCTTTTCGTCCCTTACGTCCTTTTAGATGAAGGGCCAACAAAGCATTCGCAAATAAAAAACAAGAGGGTTAGATTAATGTTTAATCATGGCTATCTATTAAGGCTTATCTATAAAGAGGAATGATGAAAACGATTTTGGTGGTCGGCGGCGCAGGCTATATTGGCTCGCAAGTCAATAAAATGCTCTTAGAAGCTGGATATAATACTCTGATTTTAGATAACTTAAGTACAGGAAACCGCAAAAATATCACCGGCGGCCTTTTTATCGAAGGCGATATGGCTGATACCTCCCTCATGGAAAAAATCTTTAGAGAACATCCCTGTGATGCCGTCATGCACTTTGCTGCTCTTATCGATGTAGGCGAATCCGTTCTAAATCCTGCTAAATATTACACAAACAATGTCGTCAATACCCTAAATCTTTTGCAAACAATGCTGCGACATTCTGTAAAAAAATTTATCTTTTCCTCCTCGGCTGCCGTCTATGGCATCCCAGAAAAGTCAGATCAAGCCATTAAGGAGGAACAAGCTTGTAATCCCATTAATCCTTATGGGGAAACAAAGCTCATCGTTGAAAAAATCTTAAAAGATTTTCAAAAGGCTTATGGTTTAGAGTATTGCGCTTTACGCTACTTCAATGCCGCAGGCGGCGACCCCCAAGGCATGATTAAAAACCACAGCGCAAAACAACACAACCTGATCCCTGTTCTTTTGCGCAGTTTAAGAAATCCCGGAAGTTCCCTAACGATTAATGGCAATGACTACTCTACACGCGATGGCACCTGCATTCGCGATTATATTCATATCGAAGACTTAGGCACTGCTCATATTGCTGCTTTAGAACGCCTTCAAAAAGGACAGCCGTCAACTTGTTACAATCTCGGCAATGGAAATGGCTTTAGCATCCTTGAAGTCATTCAGGCTGCTGAAAAAGTCACCGGGCTTAAAGTGAAGTCAACCGTGGGCCCACGGCGTGAAGGCGATCCAGCGATTCTCATCGCTGATAGCCAAAAAGCAAGGAAAGCGCTGGACTGGACCCCTCAATATCCCCATATCGAAACAATCATCGAACACGCCTGGAAAGCTTTGCAATAAAAACGCTTTCAAGTTTTGAATGTGTTTCGGTATATACAAATCATTATTATCATTATTTATATTATAATAAATAACAGAACTATTATAATAAATAATGGAAACTATACAGAGAGAGTGGGGGTGTTATGATAGATATTAAAATACAACTTTCGCATTATAGTGAAAATAACAAAATAGATCCAAATCTCGATACCTTTGAAGGTACGAAAAGCGTTCCCGAGCAAAAGAAAAGTAAGGCTTATTATGCTGCCTCCTGTCTTTCGCTGGGCATTGTCCCCATAGCAAGGTGGGCCTTTGCTAAACTCGCCCGTAAACTCATCATGCAATCTTTAAGTATTTCTGAAAAAGACAAGGCTAACTTAGACGACCATAAATTAAAATTTCGGACAAATAATCCTTATACAACCCGAACTTTTGAGTTAACTACAGGCGATGGTGCTCGCATCGACGGCATGACTATTTTTAAGGATGAAAAATCAAAAGAAAATTTTAATCAAGGCAATTCCGATCAAAAGTGGATCATTTTAGTCAATGGCAACGCTGATCATTATGAAAATAAACTCGATTTTGTAAAAGGTTATGGTCAAGAAGTCGGTGCTAATGTCTTAGTTTTTAATTACAGAGGCGTGGGAAGAAGTGAAAAAGAGCCCGTAAAAGCAGATGACCTTGTACAAGACTTAGATACTTGTTTTCAATTTCTTCAATCCAAGGGTATAAAAGACGAGAATATTGTTCTTCATGGATATTCCTTGGGCGGCGGTGTGGCCACCCAAGCTGCGGCCTTGCATCCAGCAGCAGGGCTAATCAATCAAAACTCTTTTAGCTCCCTTTCAAGTGCAGCCAAAACCATGCCCGTCATAGGAGGAATAGCTGCTAAACTTCTTAAAAATGTAGGCTGGGAACTTGACTCATTGGCTAAATGGGAAGGCCTCAAGAAAAAGCTGGTTGTTTTTCACAAGCACGATGGCATTATTCCCTATAAAGAAGCGTCTTTATATAAAGCCATAAAAGATAAAATCAAAGCCGCTAACCCAGACAATGTGTTCCAGGAGGTGTTTAAAGGCAAAATCAAAGCACGCTTGAGGAAAAGCCTTAAACCCGAAAGCATCAAGCAAATCAAAATGAGAGGGACTCAAAAAGGAGACTCTTGGAAAGACAAAATTATCGAGTACACTCCCGGGAAATTCCCAGAAGGCCTTCATCAAAAGACAGTGAAAGATTTTGGTACTGACTTCAAAAATACGTTGGAGGATCATATTCAAGATAATCTTGAAATTCCGGAAGTAATCAAAAACCAAATCTCTATCCCAAATACTGAATTTAAAGACGAAAAACTCCTTCAAAAGGAGATAACTCAAACCATTGAAACTCTCAAGACAATCTTAGAGGGTTACGGTGTCACTAATCAAGAAACAATGGAGAAAATTAAAGAAAGAAGGAAGAAGCAAACCCTTGATAAATCATTTAATGAAATTACCTTATCAATACTGCAAGCCATGGGAAAAGACCCAGATATGATTGATAAATTCAACTCGTTGAATTTGGAAAAAGATGGACTCAGAAGCCTCAGCGAAAAAATTCGAAGTGATTCTTCACCGGAAAATCTACGCCAATGCCGCCATGAAATATTGAGAATCCGAAATGGACTTCAACTTCCTAACGTAGAAATTGATGACAAAAATACAGATGGCTTGTTAAAAGAAGTCAAAGAGATATCCCAAGTGCTAGATGGCAAAATTGAAGAATACACAAATTTAAATGTCATTAGTAGTTTGGCATACGATATTGAATATTTCACGCGGCTCTCTGAAAAAATCGATAAAATTCCTTCTTACGAAAAAGAGGAGCCAAATCCCATTGAACCACATATCTATAACCCTCGCTATGACCAAGGGAATTGGAAAAAAATTGTCAATTTTGCTCAGAAGACTCTCTCCCTCCCTCAATCGGGTGAATAATAAGTCTAATTGCATAAATTGCTTCTGCTAAGTAAACTTAAGCTTTTTATTCAACCCCATAGTAATACCCATGGCCGAATACCAAGTCTTAGCACGCAAATACCGTCCACAATCATTTTGCGAAGTCATCGGGCAAGAAGCTATCGTTGTCACCTTAAAAAATGCCATTAACCAAAATCGCCTAGCCCATGCTTACCTCTTTTGCGGATCACGTGGAACCGGAAAAACAACGCTAGCACGCGTCTTCGCCAAAGCCCTTAACTGCCAAACACCAACCGTCGATCATGAACCTTGCAACCAATGCTCCACCTGCAAAGAAATTACCCACGGAAACTCCCTCGATGTCTTGGAAATCGACGGCGCCTCCCACCGTGGCATCGACGACATCAGACAAATTAATGAAACGGCCGGCTACGCTTCCTCATCAGGCAAATACAAGATCTATATCATCGACGAAGTGCACATGCTGACAAAAGAAGCCTTTAATGCCCTCTTAAAAACACTAGAAGAACCCCCACCCAAAGTAAAATTCTTCTTCGCCACGACAGAGCCCCATAAAGTCCTCCCCACCATTCTTAGCCGCTGCCAACGCTTTAATCTCAACCGCATTTCCTTAGAAAAAATCGTCGCAAAGCTGCAAAGCATCGCCCAAGATCTCAACGTCACCGCCACCGAAGAGGCTTTAAGAATCATTGCTCAAAGAGCCGACGGAGGTTTACGCGATGCCGAATCTTTATTCGATCAGATCCTGGCTTTTCACTCCAACGCTCTGACTGCCGAAGATGTCTCTGCTGCACTTGGATTAATGCCCCGCAATGTCCTTTTCGAATTGGACAAAGCCGGCAAAGAAGGCAACCTTGCTATCGCTTTTGAAATCGCTCACCAAGTATTTACTCAAGGCAAAGACTTTGTTCACTTTGTAGAAACGCTTATCGAACACTACCGTCATCTTCTATTGATTAAGCTCTCAGGAAAAAACGCTCCTTTTCTTATGCTCTCAGAAAACGACCGCGATCGCTATGAGGCTTCCGCTAGATTATACTCACAAGAACAGTGTTTGTTTATTCTTGATTTTCTCATTGAAGCGCAAAACCAAATTCGCTTCTCCCCTTCCAGTAAAATCGCCCTGGAAAATATCCTCTTGCGCATCCTTCGCAGCCATGCCCGCATTCCAATCGACTTTTTAGTGCGCCGCCTTACAGAACTTGAGCAAGTCATCAGCGGCAGCAGCCTTGCGACCGCTTCTTCCACGGCAGCCACACCCTTAGCAAAACCGCCTCTTGCTGAAACTTTGCCGCCTCAACCGCAACAGCCGCAGCCCATCCCTCAACCGCCCTTGCTACCTCCTCAGCCGCCCCAACCACAGCCGCCTCTTCCTCAGCCTCAACCTCCTGCGCCTCAGCCCCCCTTGCCGGAACCAATGCCGCCGCAACCTCAAACTCCGCCTCTACCCCCTGTCGTTTCGCAGCCAAAGACAGGTTCTTCCTCGCCCCAAAAAAAAACAGCAGCTTATTCTCCATCTTTGCCTCAAAACTCCATCAGCGTAGATCCTACGCCCACCCCCGCAGATCTTGGCAGAAAAGCTCCATCTCCAACATTTGAAAAGAGTTCTGCAAAGCATCATCGCTTTGACACTCTTGTCCAGTTTGCTTCTATAGAATTAGAAGGAACCTTAGAAAAAAAACAAGGCCTTAAACACTAGAGGAAAAATCATGGGTACCGGATTTTCTAAAAAGAAAAAACAAGCCAGAATGCTCCAAGATCAACTTGTGCAGATGCAAAGCCAAATGCGCGAAAGTGAAGTCACAGGAATTGCAGGAAATGGTCTAGTCACCATTACCCTAACAGGCGAACAAGAGTTAAAGCAGATAAAAATTAAACCTGAGTGCGTCGACCCTGAAGATGTCGAAGGCCTTGAAGATCTTATTAAAGCAGCTTACGCCGACGCCCATAAAAAAATTCAAACACAAAATCCCCTTCCAACCATCCCTGGAATGCCAAACCTCAGCAGCTTGGGTTTATAAGATGATTTAGCCTCGATTTGGAATTGGCAAGAATTTCCTTTTTTACTATAAGACCTAATTTTGGAAATGCAAGCTATTCAATCGAGGCATTAAGAAATGCGTGTTGGCGTTGTCGGAATCAATCACAAATTAGCCGATTTGCAATTGCGTGAGCTTTTAGCAAAGGTCTGCCAAAGGCGCTTCGGACAAGGCCAATCCATTCATCATGATCAAACATTCATCCTTCTTTCCACCTGCAATCGCACTGAGGTCTATTTTTACTCCGACGACTTATCAGCCACTCATATTTACCTATTGAATATTCTGCGCCAGGAAGTTCAAGAAGAATTCGACCAAAAACTCTATTCTTACTTTGGGCAAGATTGCTTTCTGCATCTTTCGCGCGTCACGACAGGATTGGATAGCGCTATCGTTGCTGAAACTGAAATCCAAGGACAAGTAAAAGCCGCTTATGAAACGGCAACAAAGTGTACGAAGCTTCCTTTTGAATTGCATTATCTCTTTCAAAAATCGCTTCAGATTGGCAAAAGAGCGCGTTCTACGCTCAATATGGAAAAAAGAATGCCCGGCTTAGAACACGCTCTTCTTAACATCGGAACTCACTTTTTCAATTGTACCAAAAAAGCAAAAATTCTCTTTGTCGGAGCCTCCGATATCAATTACAAAATCCTATGCTTCTTTAAAGAAAAAGAGATCCATAACATCACTTTATGCAATCGCTCCGCCAAGCCCATCGAATCCATCGCATCAACCCATCAGCTCCAGATTTTAGATTGGAGAAGCATCTCCACTTGGCACGATTATGACTGGATCATTTTTGGAACGAAATCTCCGGACTTTCTTCTTTCCAAAAACGACCTTCCCCACGAATTTATGAGCCATAAGCTCGTCATCGATTTATGCGTCCCCCGCAATGTTGACCCCCACATCGGACGTCATCCACACATTACCTTGTTAAATATCGATCAAATCAATCGAACGCTCAAAATCCGCAAGCAACGAATGAATCAGACTTTGATTCAAGCTGAAAACATAGTTGCAAATGCATCCAAAAGACACATCGACATCTTTCAGGAAAAAGAGAAAAATCGCTTACGCATCCTCGCTGTTGGGGCTTGAAGTCATTTTTGGTTTCTTTTCTATCAGTGTCTAAAATATGTGTGCTTTATTTTGGAGTGTCATATGATTCCAGGTCTTAGTGGAGCACTTAATGCCCAATCGATGCTAGAGCCAATGACGCCAAGGAAGTATATTCCTAAAGTAGGAGTGTTTACGCGTCACATTCAATGGCTTAGGAAAGAAAATCATAAATATCCTTACTTTATTAAAATGCTAAGTATCTGCGAAGCCGGTTTGCTTAGCGCTACTGTTATTGGCATTCCTTTAGTGTTGAAAGGAGTATCAATACACAAACACTTAGACCAAGAAGCTCAATTCTATCAATGGGCAGCCACGTTAAAACCACCAGCTATCAACAGTGTTCCGCATAAAACAGATACAGAGACTTATAACCACATCTCATATTATGTCATCCATCAAGATGCTATCTGGCATAAATCTCGCTGGAATGAAAAAGCAGAATGGCAACCCATGTTTTTTGACGGTTTTCCAGAAAGAACCCCTAAAAAACTGCGTGACGATGGCGCCAATTTTTTTGTCATCGACGATATCGGCGAAGGCCATTACAAAAAAGTTGTAAAAGAAGAAAGAAAAGATGGTCAATACATCTATTGCGACAAAAGCGCAAAAAATAGCGGCTGGAAAAAAAAGCGTTTTACTCTCCCTTTTCTAAAATATTTATTACCAAACAATAAAAGATTGCGCTTCGATAACGATGCTATAATCGTCTGCTCGCATCGAGGTCTCTTTAATAATGGCTATCAAGATGCTGCAGGTAACACTCATCACGACCCTTCCGTCACAAATTTTTTAGAATTTAAACCAAAAAGCAAAGAAATTAAACTTCACGATCCTTGGTCGCCACCTTTTGTCGACATCACCATTCCCCTTCCGGAGACATCAAAAAGCTCTTTTGAAGTCATCAATATGGATGGTAGCTGCTCAACGGTCATCGCTGTTGGATATTTGGTAGAGCCTAATCCAAATGAATCAGGCGTAAAAAAAACTCTTCAAGTTAACACCATTTTTTCCGATATCGATACTACAATGAATCCTGTTTACAATTATGGCTACTTAAACCAAAGCCCCAATCCTAAACAGCGCAAGCTGCCGATGCCGGGCTGGCAAACTCACGCCCTTCCCGATGGCGTCAGAATCACAAAGAAAGTAGAGATTGCACAATCGGGTCAAGGCAACCATTCTCGACAGCTATGCATCGAAGGTTGTGACGCAGAAGGCCATCGCGGATATTTTTACAAACTGCGTATCGATAATCCAACATGGCATTTTTTAAGAGATGATCACGCAATTGAAGAAAACGCCTATCTCAAAAACAATATAACTGATGATAAAGCGATCTTTGACACTACCGTCCACGATTTCAACGAAAAATCTACAGAAAAAGCACCATTAAATAGAAAAAAAACCTTTTTATCAAACTTCGGTAAAAACTCCCTTGATGCAACTTTGCACATAGAAGAGGCCAAATTGCATCTATACACACGCAAATGCCGTTTGCTTAACTTCCTTGGCCTCAAAACTCCTCAGTATGACCTCGTGGCGCCTTCCGAACCCATCCATGATGAAACCACAAACCTCCGCATGCAACAGATTTTCAAAGGAAAAAAAGTCATCCAAGTTAAAATTAACGAAAGCTCAAACACCGTTCACATCAGCGCCAAAGGCTTCTCTTTCACATTTGTAAGGTAGCGAAAATCCAGAATGAAGGCAGGAAGCCAGTAGTCAGTAGTCAGTAGTCAGTAGAACGGCAGGAATTCAGAATCCAGAAGCCAGAATTCAGAATGAAGGCAGGAAGTCAGTAGGAAGTTAGAATACCTTTTTCCCCGTAGGGGAAGACGCAGGTAGCCTCGGGTTTCAACCCGAGGTGTATCGTAAAAGGGCATTGCGCCCCGTTAGGGTCGCAAGGAAATTAGTCGAAACGAGTATTTTTTACTCAACGTCTATCTTGCGGCTCTAACGAGACGCATGATTTTTTAAACATCACCCTCGGGTTGAAAACCCGAGGCTACCTACGTCTTCCCCTACGGGGAAAAGAGGAATATTCTGAGTTGTGAATTTCCTACTGACTACCGACTACTGGCTACCGACTACCTGCCTCCATTCTGGATTCTGAATTCCTGCCGTTCTACTGACTACCGACTACTGGCTACCGACTACCTGTCTTCATTCTGGATTCTGGATTCTGAATTCTGAATTCTGGCTTCTGCCTTCTGCCTTCTGCCTTCTGCCTTCTGCCCCTATTCCACCGTTACTGACTTGGCAAGATTGCGGGGCTGGTCGATGTCGGCGCCGCGCTCTTTGGCGATGTAATAGGCAAGAAGCTGCGTGACCACGGTGGAAGGAATGACAGCGAGCTCGTCGATAACTTGCGGGATTTCAATGATGTCGTCAGCAATGCCTTCAGGCATTTTTTCGCCCTCTTCGATGATGGCGATGACTTTGCCACTACGGGCTTTGATTTCCATTAAGTTGCTTAGCATCTTATCGAAAGTCATTTTATTGGCACATAAGGCTATGGTGGGACACTCTTCATTAATCAGCGCAATAGGACCATGCTTCATTTCCCCTGCCGGATAGCCATTGGCATTAATATATGCGATTTCTTTGAGCTTAAGCGCTCCTTCAAGGCTTGTTGGATACATATAGCGCCGGCCTAAAAAGAAGAAATTCTGATAATGCGCGTATTTTTTTGCGATCTTCTGAATGTGGGCAACATTATCCAAGATATGCTGCACTTGATTAGGAAGCTTTTGAAGAGCTTGTATGAACTCGACACCTTCTTGCTTGTTCATATGCCGTATTCTCCCCATTAAAAGCGCAAAAAGAGATAATACGACAATTTGACTCGTAAATGCTTTTGTTGAACAAACTCCAATCTCAGGCCCGGCACGCAAAAAAAGCGTGGAATCGGCTTCTCGAGCCAGGGTCGAACCATGCACATTGCAAATGCCCATGATTTTAGCCCCTTTAGCTTTCAGTTCTCTTACTGCAGCGATGGTATCCGCTGTCTCTCCCGATTGGCTAATAGCTATCACAAAAGTACCGGGAGGAACGATAGGGTTTTTATAACGAAACTCCGAAGAAATTTCTACCTGAACCGGAATGCGCACTTTGTCTTCAATGAGGTATGATGCCACATAGCCTGCATGCCAGGAAGTGCCGCAAGCTAAGATTAAAATTCTCTGCACAGCAAGCAACTCATACACATCAAATCTTATCTCTTCAAACGTCGCCGTTCCATATTGTTCAATATACCGCGACAACAGAGCATTGCGGATAGTTTGCGGCTGTTCAAAGATTTCCTTCAGCGTGTAATGTTCATAGTTTCCCTTAGAAATATCTTCTGATTCAAAAGTCAGTTGTTCTGTTTTTTTATCGACCTGCTCCATGGCTAAATCAAAGACTTCTAATTTGCCGGCTTTGACGACGGCAATCTCTGCATTGGCAAGAAAAGCCACTTCTCTAGTATGTGCCGCAAATGCATTTGAGTCTGATGAAATAAACGCTTCTTTTGAACCAATGCCAATCACTAAAGGAGCTTCGTGGGCCACTGCAATAATTTGATCGGGATAATCGCGGTGAATCAATGCTATAGCATAAGATCCCTGCAGTAATGGAACGGCTTTCTGAACGGCTCTGAGGATATCCCCCTCATATAAAGAGGAGATAAGATGAGCGATGACTTCAGTATCGGTATCTGAAACAAAAGTGACCCCCTTTTCTTTAAGCTGCTTTCTCAAAAATTCATGATTTTCGACAATGCCGTTATGCACTAAAGCAATGGAATAATCTGTATCAAAGTGGGGATGAGCGTTGACCTTTGATGGTTTGCCATGGGTTGCCCAGCGCGTTTGTGCTATCGCTGCGTCGAGTTCCATGCCCGATTTCGTGACTTCACTTTCAAGCACGCTGACTTTGCCAACTTCTTTGCAATAGCTGATTTTGCCATTCATTACTCCAGCTATCCCGGCAGAGTCATATCCTCGATATTCCAACTTCTTCAACATATTGAGGACTGTTTTAACAGAATTTCGAGGCCCTACATAACCGCTTATTCCACACATAATTTTATTCCACTTTAGGCAAATTTAAACTCCAATCTCTTGCTTGATAGCTTGCGCGACCGCAGAGGCAAGCTGAAGAACCTGTTTTTGTTTGGGTCCCTCTACCATCACTCTGCAAATGTCTTCTGTCCCCGAATAACGCACTAAGATGCGCCCTGTATCACCCAAAGTTTTTTCTACGCTTTCAACAATAGATCTCACCTGTAGCAATGTTTCCAAGGGCGGCTTTGAAGAAACTTTGACGTTAACACAGGCTTGAGGATAGCGCTTGATAATCGTTGCAAGATCAGAGAGCTTTGAATCGGTTTCAATCATAATCCTCAATACCTGCAGCGCAGAGACTAATCCATCCCCTGTGGTATTGTGATCTAAGAAAATAAGATGCCCGCTTTGCTCGCCTCCCAAATTGGCCTCCTGCTCAAGCATAGATTGGATCACATAGCGATCCCCTACTTGGCATTTGACAACTTCGATGCCGAGCTCCTCCATCGCCTTGATGAAACCGAAATTGCTCATCACAGTGGCTACAACTTTATTATTGCGAAGCAAGCCTTGCTTTTTCATATCCCGAGCGCAAATAGCTAAGATGGTGTCGCCATCGACAATCTGTGCATTCTCATCGACCATGATGACTCTGTCTGCGTCACCATCAAGGGCGATTCCAATGTCAGCGCGTCGGTCAATTACAGCCTTTTGAATAGTCTCTGGATGTAGAGCTCCACAGCCTTCATTGATATTCAAACCGTTGGGATTGTTGCCATAAACAAAGACCTCAGCATCGAGTTCGCGAAAAATAAGAGGAGCCACTTTATAACCGGCACCATTGGCGCAATCGAGGACAATTTTAAGATTTTGCAGAGACAATTTTCGTGGAAATGTCGCTTTGGCAAATTCGATATAACGACCATCGGCATCGATGATTTTAGTGTTTTTGCCTATATCATAGTCTGCTGGAAGGCTGTCTTCGAAGTCATTTTTTTGAACCAATGCTTCCATCTCTCGCTCCCAAGAATCGGGCAGCTTAAATCCCTCCGATGAAAAGAATTTGATCCCATTGTCATAATAAGGATTGTGTGAGGCTGAGATAACGACACCGGCATCTGCGCGGTAAGCGCGGGTAATGAAAGCAACCCCGGGTGTTGGCAAAGGACCTACCATTAAGGTGTCGACGCCCATGGAGCATAACCCTGCGATCAAGGCATTCTCAAACATATAGCAAGAAAGACGCGTATCTTTACCAATGACGACACGATGCTTTCCTAATCTCGTGCGAAAAATTTTGCCAGCAGCCCTTCCTAGAGCCAAAGCTGTTTCAACAGCCATAGGAGATACGTTTGCTCGTCCTCGAACCCCATCTGTTCCAAAAATCCTTTTTCCTTCTTTCTCCGCCATTGGCTATCTCTAAAGTTTTAAATTAAATGAACGTTACCAGAAAATTTATCTGGGATTTTGGGTATGTGCCTACAACGTATCTTCACTAGTGGCAAGTTGTTTAAATTATCTGAAATTGAACGTGTAAATCAAGATAAAAAACGATAACAACACAAAATGCGGATGCTTTATGAGAGAGAATATACAAAATCAACTTACTCTAAAGTTATTATAGCGTAGTTTTCTTAAGAAAACCAAGAAAATTTCTTCAAAAGATTCTTGGCTCCCGCCACTGTTATTTTCATACATTCCCGCATGGTTAAAGAAGCAAGACTTGGCAAATGGTCTAAGTAGATGAGACTTTCATCCGTGAGTTTAATGCAATTGTTTAATGAAAGCGTTTTGAGACACTTGAGGGAAATGAGAGAAGCAACCCCTTGATCAGTAATTTGACATCCCTGTAATGAAAGATGTCGTATCTGCCTGATTTTTGAAACGTAATTTATTAAACTCTTATCAGTAATTTTTGGAGCATAATCTAAGTTAAGCGATAGGAGTTTTTTCAGCTTTACGAGAAAAGCTAAACCGTCATCAGAAACATTAGAAAATGCATAAAGCTTGAGAGACTCAAGCTGAGCAAGTTCTCCAAGAACATTTGTATCTGTATTCAATATGTTGCTACAACAGTTTAATGTAAGTGATTTTAGCTTCTTGTGCTTTGCGATAGAAGCTAAACCAACTCCTGTAATATTAGCGCTGCCTAATGAAAAATGTTCTAGATGCTGCAATGGCTCCAAGGCAATAACACCTTCATCGGTAACAGGAAAGCATTCATCCAATGCAATATGCCGAAGATGTGTGTGTTTAGCTAAAGATTTAAGGCTCTCATCATTGATATTATGACCAAATAAAATGTAGCGAAGATTTGTATGTTTTTCCAAAAGCTTTAAATCATCCCCTAGAATATTTGGGCACTTATTTAAAGAAAGATATCGCAGATTTTCCAACTCTCCTATGTGAACCAATCCTTCCTTGGTTATATCCTCACAGCCCTCTAAGGCAATATGTTGGAGTCCTTTTTGTTTGCCAAGAGAAGCTAATCCTTGATTATTAATCTTTGAACATCGGTTTAAAGAAATGTGCTCAAGTTGCTTGAACTTTTCTAAGTGAACTAATCCTTCATGTGTAATCTGACACTCATCCAATGAAAGAAAGACAAGTTGAGGTGCAAAAACACTAAGTTTTTCCAAATCAGAGTCATTCACATAACTGCCATTTAGGGAAAGATGTCGCAGTAGCTTCAGTTCTTTAAAAAAATTCCAATTAATATTTTCAATTTTGCTTCCATCCAATGAAAGCTTCTGTAGGTTTGTAAGCACCCTCAAGGAAGGCAAACACTCATTAGATAACTTACAATGTAATACCAATGATCTAAGATTCTTTAACTTTTGTAAAAAAGCCAAGTTTCTCACACTCGGAAACAGGTCAATATTTGTCAGCGAAAAATGCTCAAGATTTGGCAACTCCTCAAAAAACGATAAGTCATCCATACCGCTATTATTCAATGATAACGAACTGATTTGCTTGTTCTGTGAAAAGGAGTTAAACCCCTCTTTTTTAATATGAGAATTATCTAAGTGAAGCAATTCCACATGTTTGTGATCTTTAAAAAGAGCTAACCCAACACTGTCGATGCCATTTAAAGAGAGTTTTTTTAAATTAGGACATCGGTTTGCCACTTTTTGCAAGTCTTGATAAGAAACCTTATCGTCTAAGATAAATTCTTCAAGGTTTTCGCCGGCTTTACAGCATAAAGCAATGAAGGTAGCATAGGGCAAATGCTTCGCAAATTTTTGTAAAAAAATGGCGATTAATTTTGGGTCATTCCAGCTTTTTGAGACTTGCAGCAAGCTTTGAAAATCCCTGCGGGATAAATCTTCGATGATGATTTTTAAAATATCTATTGGAATCGCGCCGATTGCAAAAGCACTTTGTGGATGAGTGTCTTTACCTTTTGATATAGCAATGCGGCACATGTTGCTTATAGCAGCAATTTTTGTTTGAGTTGCTGAGTTTAAAACTTTTACTTGGGCTATCTTTTCTAAGAAGCAAAGAACCTGATTCACTTCCGCCTTCGTCAAATAAGAAACAAATTCATCATGAGTGTTTATCGAGTCAAATAGTGTTTGGATTTTTTCTATCAAAACATCTTTTTTCGTCGAATTGACATCGGATTGCTGGGCATTTGTCAAAAACTCTTGGTATTCTGTGATTTTAGCATAAATCGACTTGGAATAGACGTTCATTTTACCTGCTCACCATCGAAAATTAATTTAGGATTCTTCTTCTTTAGACTCATTACAGCTTCTGATGTTATGCTCTCACAACTCCACATCTTTAACAGGTTAAGATAGGGAAGTTCTGCTATAGAGATGAGGCTGTTGTCACTAAGCTTAACACATCGGCCTAAGTTAAGAATTTTAAGACTCTTAAGTGATGTAAGAGAAGCGGTTCCTTCGTCTGTAATATCTCTAGATCCACTCAATCCAAGATAGCGCAGTTGTTTGAGTTTTGCCACATAGGTTCTTAAACTTTTATCGGTAAAATTACCGACGCTCTCTAAGTCCAACCATAGCAGCTTTTCAAGCTTTACTAGAAAAGCCAAACCTTCATTAGAAATTTGAGGAAATGCATATAACTCAAGGGATTCAAGTTGGCTAAGGCCGCCAAGAACTTGCAAATCCCCATTTGTGATGTTTTTCCCGCAATATAATACAAGCGATTTAAGATTCTTATGATTTGCAAAAGAAACTAAACTAGCACCTGTTAGATTGTCGCAGCTTAAGACAAAATGTTCTAAATGCTCTAGCTTTTCCAATGCCGTAACGCCTGCATCTGTAACTTCTACACACTTTTGTAATTCAATGCGTTGAAGATGCGTATGTTTAACTAAGGACTTAATGCTCTCATCATTGATATTGCTGTTAAAAAGTGAAATGTGTCGAAGATTTGTATGTTTTTCCAAGGCTCTTAAGGCATCGCCCTCTATACCATTGCAAAGTTTTAGTGAAAGATAGCGAAGGTCTTCCAGCTTAGCTAAGTGATTCAAACCTTCTTTGGTAATATCATCACACCTATCCAAGGCAATATGTTGGAGTCCTTTATGTTTCGCAAGAGATGCCAATCCTTCATTATCAATCGTTGTACACCCATTTAATGAAATATGTTGCAGCTGCTCAAGTTTTTCTAAGTGAAACACTCCTTGATTTGTAATCTTACATTCATCTAAGCAAAGAGTCGTTAACTGAGGGATAAGAAGCACAAGTTTTCCCAAATCTTCATCATCCAAACCGCAACCGCCTAGTGCAAGATGTTGCAGCTGATTAAGTTCTTTTAAAAAGTTCCAATCAGCATCTCTTATTTGACAGCCATTCAACGATAGAGTCTGAAGTGCTGTAAGCCTCGATAAAGAAAGCAAGCTCTTGCTAGATAAATTACAGCAATGCACTGATAAAGACTTAAGGCTTTTTATTTTCCCTAAAGAAATAAAAGCACTATCCCAATTTACCTCTTGAATATTTGTCAGCAAAAAATTCTCAAGCTTGGGCAAATCTGTAAGCAATAATAAGTCATCACCCACTGATTTTGAGGTAAAACCTCCGCTAATATTCCCTTTATTAATCAATGATAGTGAGCTAATTTGCTTATTTCTCTGCAGGAAAGATCTAAATTCTTCCTCAGTAATGTTGGCATTATCTAAATGAACCGATTCCATATCTTGATGACCTGCAAAAAGAGCTAAGCCCCTGCCGTCAAGGCTACTTAAACGAATTTTTTTTAGATTAGGACACGCAGCAGCCACTTTTTGCAAATCTTCATAACAGAGCTCATCTTCTAGAATGAGTTCTTCAAGATTTTCGCCGGCTCTACAACATAAAGCTACAAGGTTGACGATAGGTAAATACTTGGCAAATTTTTGTAAAAAAATTGCGATTAATTTTGGGTCATTCCAGCTTTTTGAAACTCTTAAAAAGTTTAGAAAATCCTTAAATGCTAAATTTTCACAAATAACTTTTAAAATGTCTCTTGGTATATTTGGCGCAAAGTCTTTTTTGGGCTGAAAGTCTTCCTTTGCTACAGCAATGTGACACATCTCGCTTATGGCAGCGATTTTTGATTGAGTTGCCGAGTTCAGATCTTTGACTTTCGCAATGATATCTAAGGAACAAATGACACGATCTACTTCGGCCTTTGTCAAAGAAGAGACAAACTCCTTTTGAGAGTTTATAGAACCAAATAGCTCTTGTATTCTTTTTATTAATTCACTTTTATCGGACCCAGGGGCTTGGTCTGCGTTTGTAAAAAAATCGCGATATTCTGTGATTTTAGCATAGATCGACTTAAAACTAATACCCATACAATCATTAATTGCCCAAATGCCAATTTTTGAATCACGTTCAGTATAAATTGCCCCTTTATTTATAGGGTTAAATGAAAAAAAACAACCATTTTATGGCTTGTTACTCAAGAAAACACGACACCTCCTAAGCCAATGCGATACCCCTCATCTCTCTCTACCCTTGACTTTTTCGCATAATCCTGGTTGAATTTGAGTTCGAATCCCATAGAAACGGCAATTAGCAGCAGGAGTGGCAACTTTATTGTGCAGCCTAAGACTTATTTCGCAACGGAACATGACATTGATTCTTCATTGATTGATAATGATGCCCTGTATGTTATCAACAAGCTTAAAGCTGGTGGCTTTACCGCATACCTTGTGGGTGGCAGCGTCCGCGACCTCCTTATAAAAAAAGTCCCCAAAGACTACGATATCTCCACCTCTGCCCAGCCTGAAGAAATTAAACGCCTATTTCAACGTCAGTGCCTTCTGATCGGCCGCCGCTTCCGCCTTGCCCACATCCGCTTTGGACATAAAGTAATCGAAGTGGCCACTTTTCGCTCAGGCGAAAATGAAAGTGATTTAATCGTTCAAGACAATATATGGGGAACTCCGGAAGAAGATGTTTTACGACGCGACTTCACCATCAACGGTCTCTTCTATGACCCTACGACGCATTCTGTAATCGATTACGTCGGCGGATGGAATGACATAAAAAAACACGTTCTTAGAACCATCGGCGACCCCGAAATTCGTTTTAAACAAGACCCCGTGCGCATGATCCGCCTTCTCAAGTTTCGTGCCAGATTCGGCTTTGAAATCAATCCTCCCTGCCGAAAAGCCTTGCTATTGTGCAAAGAGGAAATAATAAAAAGCTCTCCAGCACGCATTCTCGAAGAAATTTTCCGCATGCTTGAATCAGGGGCTTCAACTCCATTTTTTCATCTGATGAAAGAAGCCGGTTTGCTGCAACACATTTTTCCCGAACTTACCAATTCCCTCATGGCACCGGAAGGAAAATGGATCTACCACTATCTCTCAGTGGCAGATAGGCTGAACCTAAAAAATCTAAAAATGCCCTTAGATAGAGCCTTGTTGACGTCATGCCTTCTTTTTCCAATATTAGAAAAAGAAATGAAGGAGCATTATCTGCAAAAAAATCACATTCCTCACCTAGGGGAAGTGATGATGCTTACTACCTCTGTCCTTAAAAATATACTCACTTCATCGTTTTCCCATTTTCCCAGACGCATCAGCTCTATGATGGCCTTTATTTTAGTAAATCAATATCGATTGACGCCTCCTTCAGGGAGAAAACAACCGCGTCCCAAGTTATTTCGCAACAAAGAATTCGCCCTGGCTCTGCAGTTCCTTAAAATACGCGCTATGGTCGACAAAAACTTAGTAGATACCTACACCGCATGGAGAGAGTTCTACAGACAGCATGAAAGGCATGGAGACCGCAAAATCCATCATCATCAAACTTCCGAACCTCATCATAAGGAAAGAAATCACGAAGATAAGCAAAGTCATGCGTCCCGAAACTGAAGTTTTAGAAAGTCCTTCTGGCCTGACGATCTACCATAAAGGGCCTTCTTTAGGCCTGGGTCCTTTGCCTTCTATATTTTACTTTGCCGCAACCGGCCGCGAAAGTCTAGATCTCAATCCCTTTAATGAACTTGTCCTCTTTTTAGAAAACGACCCTATTCACATTTTTTCCTTTACAATTCCCGGCCACGGTCAAGATCTTACTCCAAGCGAGGTCATGAGTTTTTGGGCCGATGAGATGGCTCACGACCGCAATCCTATAGACGAATTTTTGCAACAAAGTCTGAGCAGCATTGAATATCTTATCGAGAAGGAATACTCCGATCCCAATCGATTAGCTACGGCAGGACTTTCGCGCGGAGGTTTTCTAGCAACCCATCTTGCTGCCTGTGATCCCCGTCTTCGCATCATCCTAGGGTTTGCTCCCATCACTCAGCTTGCCGCATTAGGCGAGTTTAAAGAGCTAAATCATCACATGGTCTCGTCGCTCTCTTTAACGAGCATAAAAGATAAGCTTATCGATAAAAAACTGCGTTATTACATTGGCAATCGCGACCTCAAAGTAGGTACGCAAGAATGCTTTCAATTTGTTCACGATCTTACGGAAACTGCTTATGCCAAAGGATTTCGCTCTCCTCAAGCAGAATTGATCATCACCCCATCCATAGGCCATAAAGGCCATGGAACTCCGCTATCAAGCTTTCACGATGGAGCGGAGTGGTTGCGAAAACAGTTAGAAAACAAACATTGAATTTTTTAATTCTCTTAGAGTTTGTTTCAGCTATCTTTAGATTGTTCGCCCCTGCATTTTAATCGCATGTTATATAATATATATAATTTACTTGAATTTTAACACGATTACATTTATAATTAAGTCTTCTTATTTAATAAATTAAAATAAATGTCATCTATAATTAATTATTCGAACTTAACTGAATTTGAATCTCTGGGAAGAATGGCAGGAACACCAGCCTATTTACCTGGAATTGGTAAGGAATTGACTTATAGCAGAAACTATCAGCCTTTTCGAACTCATGGCAACCGACAAAAAATCTCGGAAATAGCAAATATTCGCATACAAGATTGTAAAGAGTTTGGAGAAAAATACAGCTTCACGCCTTTGCATCTTAGAGATGGCAGGCCCTTTGGAAGAGAGCCCACGACTGAACAAGGCGGTGGTTTTTTCCTTACAGTGAAAACGTTTGATAATGAAGATCAAAAACGATTTTTTAAATTGTTTTGCCTATGCACTCGGTACATTCGGCGCTGACCTAGAGAAGTTAGCCGGAGTAGATATGGAGAAAATACAGAATTCCGTAAACGATACAATAGATCACGTTGTAAATCAATATTTTACAAATGTTACCGAACCTGAAGACGGTGACCTTGCAATCTACAGTGTTTCCGGAGTCTTTTATACCCTTAAAGGTGTTCGTATTTCTGGTACAACTCACGCTGGAATTTATCGAAAAAGTGTTTCTAATTGGAATTCCCCTGAAGGTGGAACTATCGAGTCCAAGTGGGGATGGTTTAGAAACCCATATGTATTTCAGCACGACGTTTTTTTTGCTCCAGATTTTTACGGCGACACCGTAAAATTCTATCGCCTCAAGAAATTAAATTAAGAAAGCTCAAACCACTAGTTTTTTATTATCAAAGATTATATGATAGAATCCTAAATTTTGATGCACACCTCTAGAAATCAAAAAACCACGTGCATCGAAGTCTTGTTAGTAAGTTTTTTTGGCTTCGCTTTACAGCTTTAATCTAAAAAATTACCTTTGGCATTTAGGTGATCTTATGTCGATAAAATACTCTGTGGTAGTCCCTTTAAAAAATGAAGAAGAAAATATCACCGAGCTCATTCAAGAACTCGAACCTATCATGCATGCCTTTCCCTCTCCATGGGAGCTTATCTGCATCGATGATGGGTCCAACGATCAGACGCTCGCAATTTTAAAAAATCTTGCTCAAGAGAAGAAGTATCTGCGCGTCATCGTTTTTCCAAAGAATTTTGGGCAGTCCTGCGCCTTTGATGCCGGCTTCCGAGCTGCAAAAGGCGACTTTGTCATCACCCTCGACGGCGACCGTCAAAATGACCCTGCAGATATTCCTAATCTAATCTCTGCTATTGCCGATTGCGACCTTGTCTGCGGCCAACGCGTGAAACGAAAAGATCCCTGGTCGAAAAAAATCATCTCTTTTTTTGCCAATGCCATTCGCAGCCGCTTCTGCGAAGATGGAGTCCAAGATACGGGATGCTCCCTTAAAGTTTACCGCAGCTCTTGCTTGCGCCGCATCAAGATGTTCAAGGGGATGCATCGCTTTTTACCGGCCCTCTTTAAAATTGAAGGTTTCCGTATCAAAGAAATCCCTGTCAACCATCGCGAAAGAATGAAAGGAAAAACAAAATACAACTTCCTTAATCGCTCCTTTAATACAGTGGCAGATATGCTAGCGGTACGGTGGATGAAAAAAAGACATCTAAACTACACCATTGATGAAGAAATCCCATGAGCGAAAGTTGGCGCGAATTTCTCTACCCGCTAGGCTATATTGCGAGCCTGATGTTTTTTTCCAGAGTCTTAGTGCAATGGATCGCCAGCGAAGCCAAACAAAAAAGTATCGTTCCTCTATCTTTTTGGAAGCTCTCCTTAACAGGCAATATCTTATTGATGCTGCATTCCTTCATTCAAGTTCAATACCATATGTGCGTGGTGCAAGCTTGCAATGCCGTCATCTCCTGGCGCAATTTAAATCTCATGCAGCCAAAAGAAAACCAGATTAGCCTGCAAAAAGTCATTCTGCTTCTTGGCTTTGCCGTAATAGGATCTTCAACAGCTTTTGCTTTGCAATCATATCTTTTGAATCAAACGCATGAATGGTTCCGCATTCCCACGACAACATGGCTCTCTCAACCATCCACTATCAACCCCTTATGGCATTGGTTTGGCTTTGCCGGCATCATCTTATTTGCAAGCCGCTTTTGGGTGCAATGGTGGGGTGCTGAGCGGCATAAAACAAGCTATTTAGGGCTCTCATTTTGGTGGGTGGCTCTCATCGGCGACATCATGTGCCTCATTTATTTCATCCGCATTGCCGACCCTGCCAATATTCTTGGATACCTTTTTGGCCTTGTCCCCTATATGAGAAATCTGATCCTCATCCGCAGAGCCGAAAAAAGCAAGAGCGTCGAAGGAAAAACATGAAAAATCAAAATCTTTTTGTTTTTGCCGGCGAACCGAGCGGTGACTTACATGGCGCCAACTTGTTAAAAGCTCTTCGCAAGCAGCTGCCGATGCTGGAAATCTCAGGCGTTGGCGGCAAAGATATGCGCGCAGAAGGCATCCACAGCGTCTTGCATATGGAAGACTTCGAAGTGATGGGATTTACCGATGTGCTGCTTTCTTTTCCTAAGCTGTTCAAGCAGTTCTATCACATCCGCGATCATATCCTCGCGCAGCAGCCTGCAGGTGTGATTCTGATCGATTATCCAGGTTTTAATCTGCGCCTGAGTGCTGCTTTGCGCAAAAAAGGATATCAAGGAAAACTCATTCAATACATCTCCCCTACCGTATGGGCTTGGGGCAAACATCGCATCGACCAGATGGCTGCCAACCTAGACCTGCTTTTGCTCATCTATCCTTTTGAAAAAGCTTACTTTGCCGGCTCCTTATTGAATGCACAATACGTCGGCCATCCCTTAGGCGAAATCCTCCAAAAGCACTCTTATCATCCCACTTGGAAAGAAACCGTCGGCATTCCAACATCTGCAGACCTCATCGCTATCTTTCCAGGCAGCCGTAAAAGTGAAATCAGAAGGCATCTTCCCCTAATGATGCAAAGTGCCCAAATGCTTAAAAACCGGCACCCCAACTTGCGCTTTGCCGTTTCCTGTGCTCAAGACAGCGTGGCTTCGATTTTGCAACAAGAGATCCAACGCACATCTCTGCGTCTGCAAGAAGATGTTTTTTTAGTTCCAAAGTCTTTTTCTTATGAGCTCATGCGCGATAGCCATACTGCCATGGCAAAATCAGGCACTGTGACCTTAGAACTTGCCCTTCACAATCGTCCAACGGCTGTTATCTACAACCTTTCTTGCTTAAATCGCTTATTTGCTAAATACTTTTTAAAATTGAATCTGCCTTACTATTGCATCGTCAACATTCTGGCGGGCAAGCAAGTTTACCCCGAGCTTATCGCTCAGGGCCTTTCCTCGCAAAATCTCTTCACTCAAATGTCGCATTTGTATGCGGGCGATGAAAGAATGGCTTGCATGGAGGGGTGCAAGCAAATGCAAGCGATTCTTCAAAAGCAGAATGCAAGCGATAGCGCTGCAATCCTGATTAAGGATCTCCTATCATGCTAAAGCACTTGTGCTATCGTTTGAAACAACGCTGGATTCCTTACTGCGTTGCTAAAGCCGGCAAGCTCGCTATACGCCTGCTTTTTTCTACCTGCCGGGTCCAAATTGAAGGCTTAGATGTTTTAGTGGAAACTGTCTTTCAGCAAAAATGCATCATCATGAGCTGGCATAACCGCCTGATTCTCCTTGCCGAAATATTAAGCAAATATGCCCCTCAATTTATCTACGCAGCCTTAGTTAGCAACAGCCGCGATGGCGAACTCATTGCTGTCATCGCAAATAGCTATAAAAATGGCAAAGCCATCCGCGTGGCACATAACGCCAAATACCAAGCTCTGCAAGATCTTTTGAAGCATATAAAAAATCACGATGATGTCGTTGTCATCACTCCCGATGGACCTAAGGGGCCTCCCTATCAAGTCAAACCAGGTGTCTCCCTGGCCGCAAAAGCCACCGATGCCTATGTCATTCCTATGAGCTGGACTGCATCCAGCTACTGGCAGCTAAAAACATGGGATAAACTGATGATCCCCAAGCCCTTCTCGACCATTTCGGTGGTTTTTGGCAAACCGGTCGTTTTTTCCAAAAACCAAAGTTTCAGCTATGAAGAAGAGAGCCTCATTCTTCAAAAGGCCCTCCTTGCCAGCGACCAGAAGGCTTCCTCTTCGCTATCCCTATCATAAATATTTCTTATAAATGCGCCACAGAGGGACAGAGACACCGAGAAGAGAAATTTTCCGTTTTATTGCTATATTAAATATTGACTTTCTTCTCTACCAGTATGTACCATCCAGTTTTTTGCTATACCACATAGGCATAAAACCACAGAGAGCATTCCTTCGTGAAGCGAGTGTCATCTTCTTCTCTCTGTGGTTGAAATTTTGCACGAACGAATTATTTACTTTTTCGGGAGAACTCAATGACTACAGAACAGATGCAAATTCTCAAAGATCTCAAAGGTCTTTATGAACAAAATAAAGAACAAGCTCTCAAAGATTACTTCACTTTTTTGCGCTTTCAAAGCATCAGCGCCGAATCAGACTACCAATCGCAAGTGTCAGCTTGTGCTAATTGGCTCCACAATTACCTTAAAGAGGCTGGCTTAGATACAGAACTTTGGACGACAAACCGCCATCCTGTCATCTTTGCCTCTTATCTTAAAGCCGGACCAAACAAACCCACCTTGCTTATTTACAATCATTATGACGTTCAGCCTGTCGATCCCCTCGCTGAATGGACATCTCCGCCTTTTGAACCTACTATCCGCGATGGACAAGTTTTTGCAAGAGGGGCTCAAGATAATAAAGGACAATGCTTCTATGTGGTTCAAGTGCTTAAAACACTGCTAAAAGCTCACAAAAGTCTTCCGATCAACATCAAGTTGGTTATTGAAGGTGAAGAAGAATGCGGCAGCTTTGGGCTTTCTGAAATCCTCACAAGCAAAAAGGAGCAGCTAAAAGCAGACTACCTTGCCATCGTTGATGTGGGTCTTCCTAACAGCACAACTCCTGCTGTCACTTTAGGGGTGCGAGGCATCGTTACCATGGACGTGACCTTAGAGGGATCAAGAACAGATCTACACTCAGGCACTCATGGCGGAGTTGTTTACAATCCCATTCATGCTCTTGTTGAAATCTTGTCAAAATTGCGCGACTCCACAGGAAGAATCACCGTGCCCCATTTTTACGACGATGTCACTGAATTAGACGAAAAGGAAAAATCTGCTCTTGCTTTCGCCTTTGATGAAAAAGAATACTACTCCCTCTTTAAAACCTCGCCATCAGGTGGAGAAAAAAAATACTCTCCTAATGAACGCGCTTGGGTACGCCCTACCATTGAAATTAACGGGGTCTCGGGCGGATATGCCGGCACAGGATTTAAAACCGTCATCCCAGCAAAGGCCCATGCCAAAGTCTCTTGCAGACTAGTTTCCAATCAAGATCCGCAAAAAATCGGCAAGCTCGTCGCTCAATTTATCGAAGCGCAGGCTCCAGAAGGTGTTAAAGTACACGTCCATGTCCATCCAGGGGGCGGCAGAGCAGTCCGTTCAAGCCCCTCTTCTCCTGTTGTCAGAGCTTTTGCCAAAGCTTATAGCGAGGTGTTTGCTGCCCCCTGCCAATTTATTTTCGAAGGTGGCTCTATCCCCATCGTTACTGAATTGGCCAAAACTAGCCAAAGCGATGTCGTCTTAGTTGGAATGGGACTCTCTAGCGATCAGATTCATGCGCCCAATGAACACTTCGGATTAGACCGCATCGAAAAAGGATTTCTGGTCTTGGGACAGACATTATTTCTGCTCGGTGAAGAAAAAAAGAGATAGCTGTTTTCAAAAGAAATGATCTTTTCACCGATTGCAGATAAATCATCCAATCGCATAGATTAAATTTTCAGCTTATCATTTTCTAAGGAGTAAAATAAAATGATTTCTATACTAACCAAAATTCAAAGAAATACTTTAGCAATTGCATTAAGCGGCGGTATATTATTTTTCCCTCATGCTTTCAGTGCAAACTCACCGGAAACAGCCCAACTCAAAGAAATCTCCAAAGGGTTTACCAATGTAGCTAAAGAAGCGATCCCTGCGGTGGTTTCCATCAAAGTAAAATTCCCCGGCAAGCAATCGCTATACTCTCAAGGCAATGGATTTGACGATTCTTATTCCGATTCCTTCAGCGACAACTTTTGGCAGCAATTCTTCGGGATGCCGCGTCAAGGGGGCCAGCAGCAAGAAAATGCACAGTATGGCCAAGCTTCCGGCGTCATCGTTTCTCCTGACGGCTATATCTTAACGAATAATCATGTCGTCAAAGACGCTACCGAGATCCTCATAACTCTTAACGACGGAAGGGAGTTTTCAGGAAAAGTTGCTGGAGAAGACAGTAACACCGACATCGCTGTGGTGAAAATCGATGCTCAAAATTTGCCATTTTTAAAACTTGGCAACTCCGATAACATAGATGTCGGCCAGTGGGTCATCGCCATCGGAAATCCCTTCGGTTTACAAGCAACAGTAACTAAAGGCATCGTCAGCGCCAAAGGCAGAAACAACCTCGACTTAGCCAGAATAGAGGATTTTATCCAAACGGATACTCCGATTAACCGCGGAAACTCCGGCGGCCCGCTCTTAGATCTTGATGGAGAAGTCATTGGCTTAAATACCGCTATCGTCAGCGGCAGCGGCGGCAGCGGCGGTTATGTCGGCATCGGCTTTGCTATCCCAAGCAACATCGCACAACGCATCATGGAACAGCTGATTAGCAAGGGAAAAGTATCCCGAGGCTTTATGGGGGTGATCCTGCAAACCATAGACTCAAACCTCGCTACTGCTTTTCATCTAAATAAAGCCGAAGGCGCTTTGGTTGCTGAAGTCACTCAAGGATCTCCTGCCGATAAAGCAGGCCTGAAACAAGGTGATATCATCTTAAAATATAACCATCAATTAGTAAGCAACATCACTTCCTTGCGCAACGCTGTCGCTCTAATGGAACCTGGCTCTAAGATGACGCTAGAAGTCATGCGCCAAGGCAAACCCGAAGAAATGATCGTTGACATCGGCCTTTATCCCGAACAAATAGCTTCGTCAGCAAAAACCGGCAAGCTCGGCTTTGAAGTTGAAAACATCACACCCGAATTAGCTAGCAGCTTAGGAGTAAACGGCCTAAAAGGTGTACTCGTCAGCCGAATCGAGCCTAATACCCCAGCTTCATTAGCAGGGATCAAAAAAGGATCTTTAATATTGGCTGTGAACCACAAAAACATCGGGACTGTCGATGAATTCCTTAACGCCTTAAAGCAAACAGAAAGCGGTAAACCCGTGCTCCTGCTCATCAAGCAAGGTGATGTTGTGCGCTTTGTTTCGTTTAAAGTGGAATAAATCGTCGGCAAGAAGCTTTTTGGATGCGGCAACGAGAAAGCCGCATCTAAATCATGCGAGTGAATTATGTTCATCATCGTTTCAACAGCCAGCCCAAGTCAAGAAACCTATTGGCAAGAGCGGTTGTTGCACCTCAAGGACTACATCACCTCTAAAGACGATACCATCATCGTCATTCATGAGGATTGGCCAGGCGGGGCAGGCAATGCTCTTGGCACTCTCTACGCCTATAAAAAGGGGCGTGATAAGGCTAAAGAGCTTTATGGCATTGACCTTTTAGCTGAGCAACTCCAAGGACAATCCATTGCAATTTATCATACCGCAGGGGTTGGCAGCCGGCTGTATCCTATCACTGCGAGTGAATGCAACAATAAGTCAGCAATCAAGCTTCCACAGCTGATAGGCCCAGCCAATGCAAAGGTGAGTTTAACGGTCCTAGAAGCTGTCATTATGCAAACAGCAAATCATTTCTGTTTGCCGGGTCGCCTTTCGGTGTTCTGGGGAGATCAAGTTTTCGTTCCTTCAGAAAATTTTAATAATACACTAAAAGCGCCGATCGACATCTTATCTATATTGGGCGATTTGCCGTCACAAGCAGAATGGAATAAAAGACACTTAGATCATTATGGCGCCATCTTGACTGATGCCAAAGAGCAGTTGCGATACTTTGGCAAAATCGATTTCGAAACTTTTCAGCGCAATCGCCAGAAAAAGGTTTTTTTAGCTAATAAAATGGGCGTAAGCCTAGGATGCTTTAGCTTCTCAGCAGCAATGACAGAAGCTTTTTTGCAGGAATTCGATCATGAACTTACACAAAAGTCAGCAAAGATGGATTCCGACCCCTGCTGGATGATGCCATTGACATTGGATGAGGAGACTTATTTTGAAATTATGAAAGGACAAAACGTTCCGGACAATTGGATTAAAGAGCATTATTTAAGAATGCAGCGTTTTAAAGAAAAATTCCTCACACAGCATCGCTTGGATTCACTGGTAAGCACAAGCAATATCGGCACTGCAAGCTATTGGTGGGATTATGGCACCCTAGCCAATTATTACGGCAACACCATGAAATTGACCCAATCAAGCCCCCGAAGGTGTGGCCATGCGAAACTTTTATAAGAATGACCATCGTTTGTCATCACATTCTACCCTGGATATCGATGAAGCATCCTGTTTACTTAATTGCAATATAGCCTCTGGAAAAATCCGCAATAGCGTTCTTATTAATGTAAACGCCCAATACGTGGAAATCAATGACGGTTTCATCGTCAACACTACTGCAAAGTCCATACAAGCTGAGCACGCTTTGCTTTATCATGCCCTCGAAGAAAATCATCTTCAGCTAAAGGACAATCAGGTGCGCGCCGATGTCTTCATACCCGATACAAAACAGCATCTAAAACTGCACACATCGCTGCAAAAAGATTCTAAAGAAGAGTGGAATCATCACCTTTCGGCTAATCCTTTATCATGGAAAGACCTTCACCTTTTATGTGAGGACATGGACATCAATCAAGCCAAGAACTTCGAAGAAGAATTAAGGCAAAATATCTTAAAAGAAATTGCGACTGACTAATAGGAAAATCGCTGCAGTGGCGCCACTGTCGTGGCTAAGTCATGAGGGTGATTTTCCGTGGGTTCGCTTGAGGCTCACCCACGGCTAACCTCTGCAGCCGCTGTCGCGGCAAGCTACCGCTTCGCGGTGAAATTAATGAACGTAACCTCTATCTAAACAACATTCAAAATTTGGATTTTTGCTGCGCCAAAGCTTCGGGCTTCGATCAGTGCAAGTCGCCTAATATTAGTAATATGAGGTAACTTGCGATGATCGAAGTATGGTTACCGCGAAGCGGTCTCTTACCGCGAAGCGGTCTCTTACCGCGAAGCGGTCTCTTACCGCGAAGCGGTCTCTTACCGCGAAGCGGCCCTTTGCCGCGACAGCGGCTACAGAGGTTAGCCGTGGGTGAGCTTCAAGCGAACCCACGGAATCAATTACCCCAACAACCTAGCCGCGGCAGCGGCGACACTAATCAAAAACGTACCTAGGATCGTATTTGACCTTATGAAGTTCCAGAAACTTGATAAATTCGCTTTCGAAAGATCTATTTTTATGATGCTTTTCCTGATTCTTGATATATTCACACGTGCGGTCAATCTGTGACGCACTAACCGTAAATGACCCATATCCATCTTGCCAGGCAAAAGCGCGGCATTCGCTAAATTCTTTTTTCATCCAGGCTGTGGAGGATGCTTTGGCATTCCTAATGAGTGCTGTAAAACGATCTGGATTTGAAAGTTCAACAAGTAGATGAACGTGATTTGCGATCCCACCGATTTCTAATTGGCAACCACCAGTTTTCCGAATCACACCTCCTATGTATGCATATAAATTTTCTTGCATTTTTGGTAAGATGAGGTTCTTGCGTTCTTTCGTAGACCAGATAAGATGGAAGAAATGGACACGATGTGAAGATGCCATAAAGATTTCCTTGTAAATATTTTTGAGATGAATAGATAATTTAATGTTTTTAAATTTTTAAATATATATTTTATTGCAACATTGGTGCCGCCACTGTCGTGGCTATATTGCGTTGGTGATTTTTCCGTGGGTTCGCTTGAGGCTCACCCACGGAAAAATCGCCACACACAAACCAGCCGCGGCAGCGGCGACAGGCTTCTTGGATGTTGTTAAAACATCAGCTTGTTTAATTGCAATATGGCTTTGCTGAAAAACGATTTTTAATTAATAATAAAGATATCGGAATAGATGAATTTAAAAAAAAATTAAATAAAAGACATTTGGCATATGGTATCCCGAACTAAAAAAGAAGATGGAAACTATCACGCATCTAATTGGTGGTTCATCGAAAACGATACACCAAAAAATGTATACAGTCCTTCTTTGGATAAAATAAAAGGCCACGGCAAAGCTGTAAAAACTTTGAAGCAATTAAATACGATGGTTTCAACAAGCGGAGCGTCTCGTTTAATGCAAATTCACGATGCTGCCCAAACTATTTTAGACAATGTCCACTTCAAAGGAGAATGGAATCCTTGGATCTGGAATATTCTGCAGTATATCCCTTTAACCCCCTATTGGAACATCCGCAGGCTATATAATAAGACCATGAAAAAAATCGATCTGTCTGAAGTGGTTTTATACAAGGCTCTTCCTGAAAAAATGAAACAAGGCATACCTGAAGACCCTACAATGGAACAGATTCACAGTTTTTTTTCCAATGCTTCGACCCAAAAGAAATTGCAGGAAGTCAAAAACCTCTCATTGCATCTTGCAGTTGGCTCGCAACTTACTTTGCAAAATCTCAGCTTGTTTTCTCATTTAGAGTCTCTTGTCATTACAGGTGGGGAAATAACTTTGCCACGAGACATAGCAAAATTGAAACACCTATCGTCAGTAGCAATAAATAACAGCTATCTTAAGGAACTACCTGATACATTAAAAAATATGGATTCTCTGCGTTCATTAAGTTTCGGCCATACTCCTCTTTCAGAAGAAAATTTATCTTTGATTAGCACGCTTCCAAATATTACGCATCTCGATTTAACGGATGCAGTTTGGGGAATAAACTTTTCAAGAAAAAGTTTTTTCAAATCGCAAAGGGCTCCCTTTCCCTTAGTACTTCCCGATCAAATCACCCATCTTATTTTAAAACACAACGGATTGAAAAAATGGCCTGAAAACATAGCTTTGCCCAAGCATCTTGAAGTCCTGGATATTGGAAACAATGATTTTTCAGAACTCCCTCCGTCTTTAGGTAATTTAACAGACCTCAGAATACTGCGTTGTAATAATCCGCAATCTATTGCCCTTCCAAAGACTCTTGCAAATTGTCAAAAGTTAGAGAGCATCGAAGTCTCTCAGCTGGATGTAAATTCCTCTATAGAATTCAAAAACTTAATCAAAGATTTCCGAATAGAGCGCTTAGCGGGCGAAACAACCATCCCACCCTTTCATGAGTGGCAACATCTGAAAAATCTCGAATTGAAGTCTGTTCCCGCTGCTTTAGCTAACAAGCTCAGCGAAGAGTTGGAAAAGACTTCAGGTAATGACCTAGAGCACATTAATTTGGACTTAACCTCTGTCAGCTCATTTCCGCAAAACATCGCAACATGGAAAAATCTCAAATCTGTCACTTTAAATCTTGGAAAAGGACAAAGTATTCCCAAAGAACTCTTGGAGTTGCCTTCTCTGCAATTTTTAGAGATTCATGGAAGCTTTAAGGAAATCCCTGATTTGTCCCCTTGCAAACAATTAAAACATCTGGCTCTCATTTCTAGGGAATTGGAAGAGTTTCCAAATGGAATCGAGAATTTATCCAAGTTAGAAACTTTAATTCTCGACGGATCCTTTAAACAATTTTTCGATATCTCATCTCTTCAAAATCTCAAGAAATATGGGATCTCATTTCGTGAAAAAATCGATCTTTCTAACGGCAACCTTACTAATTCCAATCTTAAAGAATTAGAAATAACAGGATATTTTTTATCTTTACCTAATGGCATTGAAACTTTGAAAAATCTTGAAAATCTTAAGATCACGAGTTATCCGATTCCGCGCATTCAGGTTAAAGAAAACGATATTTTATTTGAGCGGGAAAAAGGAATCACTTCCTTACCTAAAGGAATTGAGTTGTTAAAGAATCTACAAAAACTTTCGATTCGAGCTCCAGATGTAAAAGAGCTGCCACCAGAAATTCTTCGACTTCAAAATCTTAAAGAGCTTTCTCTCAATCTGCACAAGGATGCTCTTTCTAAAACTACAGCAGAACATGTTTCTTCGATGATTTCAAAACAATTTGATCGTAAAAAGGAGGAAGAGGCACAAAGCTATTATTCCAATTTATCTTGGGAATGATTCCTTAAAGAGATACTATCCTTGGTAGCGCCACTGTCATGGTTGGATTGTGGGTGCTGATTTTTCCGTGTATGTGAGGACATGGACATCAATCAAGCCAAGAACTTCGAAGAAGAATTAAGGCAAAATATCTTAAAAGAAATTGCGACTGGCTAATAGGAAAATCGCGGCAGTGGCTACAGACACAAACGCCACACAATGGATTTTTTTTCTCTTTTCCCATAGGGGAAGACGCAGGTAGCCTCGGGGTTTCAACCCGAGGTGATCAGAAACAAAATTTTGCGTCTCGTT
>JABDEI010000004.1 GCA_013287145.1 Chlamydiota bacterium | reverse complement strand
AGGCCGCTGAAAGGCAAAAGGCTTGCCTTGAAAAAGAACATCATAGAGACCCCACTTTTTTGCACTAAGAGCATTCGGATAGCCCATCTCTTCTTGCATCGCCATCATGGCAAACATCACTCCACGGCTTGTGGCGTCTCCTGCTGCCCATGATTTCCTAGAACCTGTGTTGGGGGCATGCCTATAAGTTCTAAGGGGACCTACATCAATTAGGGCATGGGATACAGCATCGATGATCTGACTATGATTTGCTCCTAGCATTCCTGCAACAACTGCAGTTGTTGCAACCTTAACGAAAATCACATGGTCAAATCCGACGCGGTTAAAGCTATTGAGAATGGAGAGTCCGCCTTGAATTTCATAAGCTTTAATCATAGCCGTTAAGACATCTTGCATCAAAAGAGGCGCTTTGCCTTCGTTAGCATTTTTCTGGCTGAGGTAATCGGCAATGCCTAAGATTCCTCCTAAATTATCCGATGGATGACCCCACTCTGCTCCAAGCCAAGTATCATTATAATCCAGCCAACGGATCATCGTTCCAATATTAAATGCAGCGCGAATAGGATCAAGAACATAATCAGTGCCTGGTACGCGTGAGCCGTTTGGCACAATTGTGCCGGGAATAACCGGACCTAGCAGCTTGGTGCATTGTTTAAAACGAAGAGATAAAATAGCACACCCAATTGAGTCAGCAAGGCAAAGAAGAGCTGTTTCATAGGCTTGTTCGCTGAAAACTTGGACGTTGGCAACGTAATCTGCCAGCAGGGCAAGGGCATGGTCAGGAGAATTTTTTGAATCGGTTCTCAAAACATTTTGGTGGTTATTCATATTATCCGCTGCTCTACAGGCCTCCATGGCCTAGCTTCAGGCCCAATGTAATTGCTGATGGGACGGATGAGTTTATTGTTTTGGCGCTGCTCTAATAAATGTGCAGACCACCCGCTAATACGCGACATCACAAATAAAGGTGTGAATAAAAAGGTGGGTATATTGCAAAATCGATAAGCTAAAGCACTATAAAAATCCAAATTGGGAAATAATTTCTTTTCTTGCCACATCACCTTTTCGATTCTTTCTGCGATTTCGAATAATTGAGTTTGATTAGATTCTCGGCTCAACTTTTCAGCCCATCGCTTAATGATAGCAGAACGGGGGTCGCAAGTGCGGTAGACGCGATGTCCGAATCCCATGATCAGCTGCTTCTTTGATAACATTGCATATATTTCGGCTTCGGCTTCATCAGGGGTTTTGAACTGTTCAATTAATGCCATAGCCCATTCATTAGCTCCTCCGTGAAGCGGCCCTCGTAAGGCGCCGATGCCCCCGCATATGGCTGAATAAAAATCTGATAAAGTGCTTGCAATAGTCCTTACAGTAAATGTTGAAGCATTGAATTCATGCTCAGCATACAATATTAAGGAGGTATCTAAGCATTTTCTATGCTCTTCGCTGGGTTTTTTGCCTTGGATAAGATAAAGGATATGCCCAGCTAAAGTTTCTTGCTCAGTTTGCAGGGAGACAGCTTTTCCGGTTTTATGAAAGTTATACCAATAAAGTAGAAGTGATCCAAAACTAGCAATCAAACGATCTGCAATAGCGAATTTATCCTCTCCTGACTTTTCCGGTTCCAGATTGCCAAGAATAGAACATCCCGACCGCATGACATCCATGGGATTTGCGTTTGCTGGGATCATCTCTAGCATAGCTTTTAGTGTTTTTGGCAGCTCCCGCAAGTGTTGCAATTTTTTGCGATACTTTTCCAGTTCCTCTTTTTGAGGTAACTCACCGCGCAAAAGAAGCCAGGCAACTTCTTCAAAGCAAGCTTGCTTGGTCAAATCCTCAATAGAATAACCGCGGTAGCGCAAACTTTCTTCTTCCACACCACATAGGCAAATCGCAGAATCTCCGGCTACGATTCCTGCTAAACCGCCTTGTTTTTTCTTTTCTTCTTTTGCATCCAACATAAGCTTCCTTTATGATTTTGTCTTTTGTATTACCCTGTTAGCTTTCTGTTCATAGTTCTCGTAGTCTAAAAATCCATACAATTCTTCACGTGTTTGCATTTGCTCTAGAAGCGATTTTTGCGTTCCGTGATCGCGAATTTCTTGAAAGACCCTGCTTGCTGCTAAATTCATAGCACGGCTAGCAGAAAGAGGATACAACGCAATGTCAACCCCAGCTCGAGCGAGCTCTTCAATGTTAAAGAGTGGGCTTTGGCCGAATTCTGTGATATTTGCCAATACCGGCAGACTGACTTTTTTTTTGAACAAGGTATACTGCTCAAGTTCAGTCACTGCTTCAGGAAAGAGCATGTCAGCGCCCGCTTCTTGATAAGAGATAGCTCTATCAATAGCTGTCTCTAATCCTTCGCTGGCAAGAGCGTCTGTTCTAGCCATAATAACAAAATCCTGGTCAGTTCTGGCATCAACTGCTGCTTTGATGCGATCAACCATTTCTTCTTTGGAAACAATAGCTTTACCTTGGCGATGGCCGCAGCGTTTAACAAAGACTTGATCTTCTAGATGGATAGCAGCAACGCCGGCACGAATCATGGCTTTGACTGCTCGATCGATCATGAAAGAGCTTCCCCAGCCTGTATCAATATCTACAAGCATCGGAAGAGAAACCACGCTTAAGATACGGTTAACATCTTCTAAGACGTTATCTAATGTGGTCATTCCCAGATCGGGAAGGCCGTAAGAGCAGTTGGCAACGCCAGCTCCCGAGAGGTAAATCGCTTCGAATCCTATGCGTTTAGCCATCAAAGCTGTATAGGCATTAATTGTACCGACGACCTGCAAAGGCTTTTCTTTTTCGACGAGTTCACGAAAGACAAGGCTCTGACTAGATCGCATTTTTTTCCCTTTTAGAGGATATCTTGAAGTCCCTTTATGTCGTCCTTACAGGACTCTGCTCTTTTTCATTCTTATCCCAGGCCTCTCGCTTCGCTTCGGCCTGGGCTATGTTATTATGGCCCTTCAGGCCATGTTAAAAATAGATTTTATACACAATAAAGCGTTTTCTGGCCTGAAAGGCCTTCATGCCATAGCCCAGGCCGAAGCGGAAGCGAGAGGCCTGGGTTATTTATAGATATAGTTGAGTCCTGTAGGGACGGCATAAAGTCACTTTCAAGACACCTCTTATTTTTTTATCCGATAATTGGGAATTTTAATTCAAATAAAAAATTTAATATTTTCTATTATTATTTTTTTTCGCTTTTAATCTGCACCTCATTTTAAAATATTTGTCTTTTCAATTCATAAAAAGGAATTTATGCATTATTTTTTTACTTATCTTTTTTTGTTAACTTCACTTTTGTCAACTCAAGGACAGTGTTCTGATCATCGCAGAAAAACTCATTAATATGATCACATCCGAAAGTAAAAAATTGGAACCTTGTGAAATCAAAATTCTGCCGCTGCCTTCAAAATGATGGCGTCTTATTGAACCGTTTCAATTTTTTGTTACCTTTAATGGTTGTATTTTTTCATAAAGATCTTAAATGAATTTTTCATCTCGTCCAACTTTTGATTGAATTTTTCTTTTAACTTTAAGAGTTTTATGTAATCTAGGACTCTATCAAGAAATGAGTGGTTAAGCTAGCGCGTAAGCCTCATTTTAAGCTTGATAGAGCACTAGAGAGGAATTTGCTATGTTATTGGATGATCTTTTACAAAATGTGTCTATCATCGGCGCAGCCGGAAAAATGGGCAGCGGCATTGCTTTATTGCTCTTGCAAGAGATTGCATCAACCGAAGCGCGTCTGACTGCTGGACTTGGCAGAGGGCGATTTCACCTACAGCTTATCGACGTTAACGAACAAGCATTCTACGATTTAAGGCATTATCTAAAGACGCACCTAATGCGCTATGCCGAAAGAAATATCATCGCTCTTCGCAAATATTTTGCTAATGAAGCCAAATTGGTAAGTAATCAAGACATTATTGAAGATTTTGTTGAAGGGGCGCTTGAATGCATTCGTTTTGAAACAAATATCGAAAAAGCTGCAGATTCATTTTTAATTTTTGAAGCCGTTGTCGAAGATGTCGAAGTCAAAGCTAATCTCTTAAAAAAAATTCATCTATTGGCAAAAAAAGCTCCTTATTATTTCAGCAATACTTCTTCGATCCCTATTTCCATTTTAGAGGAAAAAAGCCGCATTCAACACCGCATCCTTGGCTTTCATTTTTACAATCCTCCTGCGGTGCAAAGACTTATTGAAGTCATCATACCCGAAAAAACTAATCCCGAATTAAAAGACATTGCAAACGAGCTTGTCAAACGTCTACATAAAATCATGGTCTATTCAAAAGATGTGGCTGGGTTTATTGGAAATGGACATTTTATCAGAGAAATTGCCTTTGCCAATGAAAAAGTACAAGAATTAAAAAACCATCATGCTATTCATGAAGCGATTTTTATGATCAATAAGGTCACACAAGATTTTCTAGTGCGTCCCATGGGAATTTTTCAATTGATCGATTATGTCGGCGTCGATGTCTGCCAAAAGATTACCTCAATCATGGAGTGCTTCCTTCCTAATGCAATCAGCTTTCAAAAAGATCTTGTCGATCAAGCTGTTAAAGTGGGGTTATTAGGAGGCCAATATGCCGATGGCACTCAAAAAGATGGTTTTTTTCATTACGAAAATAACGAGCCTACGGCCCTATATTCTTTTGCTGAACGTAGATATATCTCCTTCTCCGATGGAAATTGGATCGAAAAATGCCATAAAAATTTAGGCGTTCTTCCGGAAGAGTGGCTTCCTTGGAAAAAATTGTCAAAAGATCCTCTCAAACATGAAAAAATCCAGAAGTATTTTCAAAAACTCCTCGCAGAAAACATCCTTGGTGCTAAGTTGTCACAAGAATTCCTCAACCACTCACTCTTCATTGCAAGGAACCTCGTTGCCGACGGCGTAGCCCAAAAAATGGAGGATGTCGCCACTGTTTTAGAAAATGGTTTTTATCATTTATATGGTCCTGAAGATATCCTACAAGAATCAGTAAGGAGCCTTCTATGAAGCCTTTCAGAAAAAAAATCTTTGTTGCCGCAGGCTATAATACCATTTACTACGGTACAGGTCGAAAGGAATTTGATCCTACGGCGCCTTTACGCGGCTTTGAATCCTATCTTAAAGAAACCGCCGAAGGCACTTGTTCCCAGATTCCTCATCCTGTTTTTGACGAAGGTGTTATCGGCAGCTTTATGCCGGGACGTTTTCTTAAGCAAGCTAATTTGCCCGGTTTTTTGCCTTTTATGGTTCCTTCATTAGCTGGCAAGCCCTGCACTGGGATTGAAGGTGCCTGCGGCACCGGCGGAAGAGCCCTTGCTATGGCTGTAAGGAGCGTTCTTTCAGATCTTGCCGATTCTGTGTTTGTAGCAGCTTTTGAGATGCAGAATACGATGAAAGCGGTTTATGGAGCCGATGTCTTAGCCGGTGCCGCTTACTACAATAAAGAACGCAAAGCCGGTCATGCGTATTTTTTTCCCGGAATTTTTTCCAGGCGTGCTGAAGCTTATTATGAAAAATATGGATACGAAATGGCGCGCAGAGGCATGGCCAAATGGTATGAGCTCTCTATCCTTAATGCCAGAAAGAATCCTAAGGCTCAAGAGTACCACAACAGCGCCCAAGATCTCTTTGCGCTGGGAATGACGCCTCCTGATCCAAAAAAATTTGTGCCGCACCTCAATTTTTATGATTGTTCCAAAGTCTCTGACGGAGCTTCCTCTCTCGTGGTAGTAACAGAAGAGGGGCTGCAACAATGCGGCATTGCCAAAGAAAAAGCTGTTGAAATTGTGGGAATTGGCGAGGCAGAAGCAGATATTACGATGGCTCCTGAGGATTTAACGGCATTATCAACTACGGAGCTTGCGGTGCAAAAAGCTTTTGACCAGGCTCACATTGATGTCGAAGCGCTGGCATTAGCCGAGTTACACGACTGCTTTTCTATCACAGCTTTATTGTCCCTTGAAGCCTTAGGCTTAGCACAAAAAGGAAAAGCTGCTCATTTTATTCTGGATGGCAACACAACAATTGAAGGGAAAATACCGATAAATTTGTCAGGTGGCCTAGGAGGCTTTGGCCATCCCACAGGAGCTACCGGCGTGCGTCAGATGGTCGATTTACAAAAACAGCTGACAGGGCAAGCTGACAATCAAGCCGTTTTGAAAAAACCTTATGGCTTGATGATTAGCATGGGAGGTAATGATAAAACCGTAACGGCTTTTGTTGTGAGGCCTGCAGTATGAATTTCTCTTTTTCCCAAGAACAGCTGGCAGTTGAAGAGAAGGCTAAACAATTTGCGGAAAAAGAAATTTCACCATTCCTATCAGAGCTTGAATTCGATCTTGTTTTTCGACAAGAGTTGTTCCAAAAGATGGCACGCGAAGGTTTTTTTCTTCTCACTGTGCCTAAGGCACATGGCGGAAATTTTACCGATTCATTGGCTTACGTACTGGCTATGAAGTCAATTGCAAAAGCCGATGCAGGCATTGCTGTTACCATAGCAGTGACTAATATGGTGGCTGAAGCCATTAGCATTTACGGCAGCGATTTTCAGATAAAAAAATACATTCCAAAAATAGCTGCAGGAGAATGCATACCCTTGGCTTTTGCCCTAACCGAACCTTTGGCTGGCAGCGATGCTAAAAGCATTCAGACATTCGCAAAAACTATAGGCGAAGAATACCTCATCGAAGGAGAGAAAAAGTTCATTACTAATGGCGACTTGGCCAAGTTAATGATTGTTTTAGCCAAAACAGAATCCGATCACACCAGCTCTGAAATCACTGCTTTTTTGTTGGAACGTCCCACTGATGGTCTCGAAGTCATTAAAAAAGAAAATAAGCTGGGTTTGTTGACAGCAAATCTTGCTAGCCTGCGATTGAGATGCCTTGTATCTAAAGATCAGCTCCTCGGGAAAAAAGGAGAAGGCTTAAAAATTGCTTTAAGGAGTTTGGATAGCGGACGCATTGGGATTGCAGCTCAATCAATTGGCATAGCAGAGGCAGCTTACGAGGCCGCGCTTAAATTTGCCAAAGAGCGGCATCAATTCGGGCATGCCATATGCGAAAATCAAGCCATCGCCTTTAGCTTGGCGGACATGAAAGTAAAGTTAAGCTGCGCCGAACTTCTTTTATATAAAGCCGCTTGGTTGCGTGATCAAGGCGCACCTTATACGTTAGAAGCTTCTGAAGCTAAATTATATTGCAGCGAAATAGCAAATCAAATTGCCGGGGATGCTTTGCAGATACACGGAGGATATGGTTATGTCAAAGATTGCTCGGCAGAAAAATATTTCCGCGATGCTCGCGTGACCACTCTTTATGAGGGCACAAGCGAGATTCAGCGGCTCATCATCTCTCGACATATTCTCAATGCAACGCCAGATGCTAAACGGTAGTCAGTAGCCGGTAGGAATCCAGAATACAGAATGGCGTTGTTGCATCAAATGTTTCTTACCTAAGTGATTGGGCTAAAGTGTAACCTATGTGTGTGTTGCACAACTGTGGGTAAAGCCAGAAGGGAGAGATAGCGGAGGGAATGCACGGGGCGACTGGTCTCACGGCCATTTATGCATCGCCTTTAGCATTTTGTGTTTTTATCCGGAAAAGGAAAACTATGATTTTTCTTTTGAGGTTTCTATAATTGGCTGGATCTTTTGTAAAATCCATTGGGCAGTAAGAGTGTTAAAAAGAGTGCCATTTAAGGCAGAGTTTTGCAAGGTAATCTTGAAGTCTTTTTTTTGTGTGTCCGGGTGAGCTGCTGAAGCATTCTGAGTTGATTTTTTAACCTTTATAAAACCCTCAAGATTGCAGGCTACTTTAATCTCCTCTCTGCCTATGATAATCGCTGAAATACCATAAATGCTAGTCGCAACACCCATTAATTTTCCGATATAAGGTGTGTTCCAAACGAGGGGAGTAGCTGCAAAGCCCAGTACACCTGTAGCTGTTACTATTTGTCCTCTCGTCTCCATGCTATCGAGTTCTTCCTCAATCTCGGCGAGGGTTTTATCGGAAGGAGTTAGTAGCATTTCATCTTTGTAATATGCTTCTGTGATTTGGTCTAAAATTGTGCTGTGAAAAAAAACCATGATTTCTCCTTTCATTTTTAAAAGAAATAGGATTAACAAATTCGTCTTTTGCAACCAAGGAAATTCATTGAAATGCAACTCTAATCGCTAGACATTAAAAATAAAATTGCATAAAACATTGTTCTTACTCAAAAAGGTTGTATGAAGATCTTAGTCACTGGCGGATGTGGATTCATAGGTTCTCATCTGTGCCTCCACTTATTAGCTGAGAGGCACAATGTCATTTGCCTCGATCGTTGCATCAATCGCATGATGCCTCAAGCTCAAGCAATTCTCAATCATCCCCAATGCAAAGTCATTCAACATGATGTTAAAGATCCTATCGATATCGATGCCGATCTCATCTATCATCTTGCCTGTCCTGCTTCGCCAAGCGATTATCAACGAGATCCTGTGGATACATTTGAAACGGTAGTTTTAGGAACGCTAAATATGCTTAAATTGGCTCGCAAGCGTAAAATCGCCCTTTTGCAAGCTTCCACAAGTGAAATCTATGGAACTCCCGAGGAGCACCCTCAAACCGAAGCGTATTGGGGAAATGTCAATCCTATCGGAGTCCGCAGTTGCTACAATGAAAGCAAGCGCGCGGCAGAATCGCTTTGCATGGATTTTCATCGAAAATATCAAGTTGATGCACGCATCATAAGAATTTTCAATACCTATGGTCCTTACATGCGCCATGATGATGGCCGCGTCGTCACGAATTTTATTAGAAGTACTTTGTTAAATGAGGAACTTGTGATTTATGGTGAGGGATCACAGACCCGTTCGTTTCAATATATTGATGACTTAATAAGGGGAATGACAAGCTTAATGGCGTTAAAAGATCCCTATCCCTTTCCAGTCAATTTAGGCAACCCCGCCGAAACGACGATATTGAATTTGGCTAAAATCATCATCGCCCTTACTCAATCGAAAAGCCAGTTGAAGTTTACTGCGCCTTCCGAAGATGATCCAAATAGACGCAAACCCGACATCAGTCGTGCTAAAAAGCTCCTTGGTTGGGAACCTCAGGTGCAACTAGAAGAGGGACTAAAGAAAACAATTTTCTATTATCATTGCCTTTTAAATGGTGAAGACAGCCATGCTTCTATTCTCAGTCATCATTCCCACAGCTAATCGCTATGACAAATTGCTAAATGTTATAGAATCATTGGAAAAGCAAGCTTTTGATCATGACAAATTCGAAGTTATTGTTGTAAATGATGGATCAACTGAATTAGCTTATCAAAATTTATACAAGCTTCCCGATCAGTTTGCAAATCTACAACTTAAAATACTCTCACAGCCATCCAGCGGAGCCGCTGTGGCTCGAAACTTGGGCCTTGATTATGCGGAAGGAAAATATGTTCTTTTCTTAGGTGATGACACTAATGCTCATGAGTCTTTGTTGAACGAACACTTTAAAACACATTCTCTTTACTCTAAAGTTTCCGTCTTAGGATGTGTTGATTGGGAGCCATCTCTAGCAAAAAATTCGGTCATGGCGTTCATTGCACCCTATGGGCCCCAATTCGATTATAACATCAAAAAACCCTTAAATTGCGGCTATCGGCATTTTTATACAAGCAACCTCTCTGTACCAAAAGAGGTTTTAGGTAATAATCCTTTTCGAATAGCATTCACAGGATGTTGTTGGGAAGATATCGACTTGGGCTATAGACTTGAAAAAAAAGGAATTCCTATTGTTTATCAGCCAAAAGCCCTCGTTTTCCATGATCACTTCCACGATGAATCCTCATTTGTTCGCAGACAGCACAATGCCGGCAGAAATAAAAAGGTTTTTTATAAATTGAATCCGGAATTAAAAAGCTTTAAAGATACGCTTTTTTTCTTGAAACTGCGCCTTCTTTTTTGTCTCGCTCTAAAAAGTATCGGAAAACTTTCTAAAAATAGAAATTTTTACTACTACGGACTCTTTGAAGAAGCTTGGATAAGAGAATTTTTAAAAAAATAGGCCTGTTATAATCCCTATTTTAGCAAAAAACATCAAGAGCCGTTGAGGAAAATGAATAAACATCTAGTCGATTTGCTGAAGTCAACTTGCCTTTATAGCGGCACCCAAATTTTTTCAAGACTGCTTACATTCTTTTTTCTGCCATTGACGACAACATATCTGACCCTGCATGACTATGGACTGATTAGCGCTCTGGTTATCTTTGGCCAGCTCGTCAATGGGTTATTTTCCTTGGGTTTCGGTGTATCTCTCAATCGCTTTTATTCCCAAGCTGCAGATCAAAAAACAAAAGATGGCGTCGTTTGGAGCGCATTCATCGCTCTTTTTATCCATGTGTTTTTTCTATGCCTCGTTGCAATTGTTTTTGATAGAGAAATTAGTTGGATCACTTTTGGTTCAGAAAAAGAAGTCACCTTAATCATTTTAAACACAATCACAATAGCGATAAGTACGATTACATTGCCATTCCTAAGCGCCTATCGCTTAGAGAACAAATTAAAATTCGTGTTGCTGATTTCACTGTTAGAGGTTGTCATCAACGTAGGCTTAGCTATGACATTATTAATTGCCGCGGGCTTAGGTGTTCTGGGGATGGTTGTCGCAGCATTGATTGCTCAAAGTATAACCTGTCTTATCGTTATAATTTACGCACTTCCGAAGTTGCAGTTCTCCTTCCGATGGCCGGAACTTTTGGCTATGCTGAAGCTGGGAATTCCCTATATATGGGGAATCAATTGCTCCCTATTTTTGCAATGTTCATCAAGATACTTTTTACAGTTTTTTTCTGGTCTGGATATGGTTGGTCTCTTTTTTATGGGAGCAAATTTTGCAAGAATAATCGAGCTTCCTATCCTGGGATTTCTTTCAGCGTGGCCAGTTTTTTTTAGCCGTCTTTGGATGCGGGGCGATGGCCCGGTTGTGCTGCCTAAAGTATTAAGCTATTATTTTATGGTGACGAGCATAGCGGCTTTAGCTTTTTTCGGGTTATCTAAAACCCTTGTTCACGTGATGGTCCAGCCACCCTATTATTCTTCATGGACCGTTGTTGGCATTATGGCGCTGTCTTATGTGATATGGGGAGCCTATAGTATGATTTTAACGTCATTCGCATTTGATTATCGCGGTTGGATGCAGATGGCTACTGAGATAGGATGCTGCATCTTGAATATCTTATTGAATTGTTTACTTATCCCACTCTTTCAAAAGGATGGCGCGGCTTGGGCCACACTGTTTTCGATGTGTGCTTTACTTTTCACCAGCTTAGTTTGCAATGCCTCGTTATTTCATCTTGCACAAGAAAAAATTCGCTTATCCAGAATTTTCAGTTTCTTTATTTGTGGCTCATCCTTGACTTTTTTACCGATAGCAAATAGAGCAGTTTATTTATTCTTAATGGCTTTCACTATGGTTTTTTATTGTGTAGGACTGTGGCTCTATTGTTTGAGCAAGGAAGAAAAGATGCACGTTAGAACATTCTTTAAACTGAAAAAAATTACAGCTTTTGAATAGAACTCTAAAAAAAGATGGCCTTGCTGATCATCTCTTGAGGTGCTGTGCACATCTCAAGATCGATGCCTTTTTCACTTAAGATCTGTTTTACCACACTGATCGCGGTTTCAGGGGTATTGCATTCGCTGGAAAGATGCGCTAAATGCACATGCTTCAGCTGAGGATGGGCGATTTCGCTTAGCAATTTACCGCAAGCTTCATTGGAAAGGTGGCCGCTGCGGCTTAACACGCGCTGTTTATAGACCATTGGACGAGCAGAAGCATGCACCATAGAGGGCTGGTGGTTGGCTTCTAGATACAAATAATCGCAATTGCGCAGCTGATTTTGGACAAGAGAGGTGACGAAACCAAGGTCTGTGCAGAACCCAAGTTTTAAACTCTCGGTGCGGATGGTAAAAGCGACAGGATCCAAAGTATCATGTTGGATGCTGAAAGGATGAATTTCTAAATCGCCGAATTCAAAGGTCTCTCCTGTGGAAAAGATCTTGAATTTAGGACAGTCATGGAAACAATCGACGATGCCTTTTGCCGTTTCACTATTAGCAAAGACGGGGATGCCCATTTTATAAGCCAATACTTTAAGGCCTTGGATGTGATCGCCATGCTCATGCGTAATTAAGATCGCATCGATGTCTGCTAAATCGACATTAATTTCTTCTAGTTTAGCTTTGATTGCTTTCGTGCTAATGCCGGCATCGATCAGAATTTTGGTGCGCGAAGTGCCTAAGTAGACACAGTTGCCTTTGGAACCGGAAGCGAGAGGGCAAAAACCTTTCATTGCAATATCCAAAAGAAATCTAATGGGGCCACTTTGTATCACAACCTGAGCAAAGTCGCAAGGATAAATGGTGTTGTTGCCATAAGTCAATTCTCTAAAAGGACAAAAAGAGATAATTGCAAATGTATTGATAATCCACGTCTGGGTGTCGCCACTGACCGTGGCTCTTGGTCTTATCTACAATAAACCGTGGGTTCCTGGCGTCACCCACGGCTCGATTCTGTCGTCGCTACGCGACTTAAAAAAACCGCAAAAGCGGTAAATTGCCGCAACAGCGGCTACAAGGAACCACTGCTTGATTCTGTCGTCGCTTCGCGACTAAAAAAACCGCAAAAGCGGTACATTGCCGCAACAGCGGCTACAAAAGTTAGCCGTGGGTGACGGTAGGAACCCACGGGACATATGATGACAAGTTGTGAGCCAGGAACTGGCTACATCCTTTTATGAGTAAAAAACAACCTTCTTGCGATCGCATTTTCGTTAAAAAGACAAATTTTTTGGCCAAAAATCGATTGACAAGAGCTCAAATACTTTTGCAATTACTTCAAAAGGACCAAAGTGACGTAAAGGACTTCAGTTTAATCTTTTGGTTCTATTCTTTTCTTTTTTGATCTTTTTGAATTTCAAATTTTATCAGTCCGTGACTGGCACTTAAATTTTCAATGAAATCCATGTTTAGTTGCTGAAATTGCTGGAGCTTTTCATCGATTCTTTTTTGCGTAGGCGATCGATGAGCGTTGATCTTACCACCCATCGTATGAAATTGGACATCGAAAGTGGTGAGTTCTGCGATCAGTTTTTCTTGCTTGGTTTGGAGCAGCTTAAGCTCCTCTTGGGCGATCACCTGCTTGGAGAGGCCTTTCAATAGCTCTGCATTTTCAATCAATTGATTAAGAATGCCTTCGATTTGTAAAAGAACTTGTTCTTGTGCATCGTTCATGGAAACTGCCTTATGCTGACCCACACTCTAAAAAAGTTTTCTATTTCTGTCTAGTGGTTATACTGAACGTGACTCAAAAATTGACATTTGGGCGGGTGGGTGCCAAAGCCAATTTTTAAATCACGTTCGGTATATATTAAGGTTCGATATTTAAATCTGCTATTCTATGAATAATATCCTTGAAAATCAACCATCTATCCTGTATATCTTTGAAAAAATATCCTAAAATCATATAATTAAGTGTAATAGATGGTTTATAAGCCACTTGATAAGAAGATATTCTTACGCTACATAAAATCAGTTGGCTGGTCTCTTGAAAAAGGTGGTGTTGACTGGAATCTATATGATGAAAATGGCGTCTTCTTATGCTCCATTAAAATAGCGCATGGAAAAAACACGAAAGAAGAAATTGTTGCTAATAGTGTAAATAAAGCAGAGAAAATTTTCAAAGAGAAGGGTTGGGCATGGCCTCCAAAAAAGAAAAAGAAATAGAGTTACATTTACAGTTGGCTCTTAAAGAAATCGGAGAAATAAAACCGTGGTTTAGTAAGGAATTCAATGCTTGGATTTTTTCTCATAATTTTTATCCTGTAGAATATGCAGGCGATACAGAAGAAGAAGTCATTCAAAACTATCCTCTTTATATAAAGGAATTTATTAAACATCGATTACAAGATAGACTGTCTCCTTTAATGGAGAATAAAACCAAAGGCCGTGGTGGCAAGCGTGAGGGCTCTGGTCGCCCAAGGGGATCAAAAGAAGAGAAGATTAGAGTCTATTTGCCCAAAGATATTGCAAATCTTTTAAAAGAACCTGGGGTTCTCACATATCTTCGTGGATTAATACAAGCTTGTCATCATACACACATATAAGAATTTAAACCTTATTGAGAAAATAAACCAAAAGAACTTGTTCTCGTGCATCGTTCATCTGTCTAGTGGTTATCAATAGGATTATTCCATGGATTAAATCTGATTCTTGATATAGATGAATTTTTTTAAGCGCTAATTTTGCAAAAACAAATATTGAAAATTGAAGTAGCATTAATATTTTTTAATTGAATTAAATGTGATATTTCTGTATACTTGCAACTAATTTTAAATTAAAATCTATTAAATAATTAGCTGCTTATGTTGAATATACTAAAAGCTCATCTTTCCACACAGAATGCCTCCGACATGCTGAATACTCTCGACTTTCTAACATGCAAAGTCACTTTTTATCGCGGCAGGAAATTTTACTTAGATGGATATCAGGGCTGCATCACTTTTAATGAGATCGTCGGTATTGCAAGTACGAAAACGCCCTCCGCAGAAGCAAAAGAAAAGTTAAACAAACTGCACATTATTGGAGAGAAAGAATTTAAGGGCGCAAATTTTATCGTTCGCTTGATGACACGGATTCGCCGAATTTTTGCCTCAAAAGCAAAAAAGAAAAGAGAAGAGCTGCTTAAACAGTTTGGATCGCAGCCTATTTCAGAAAACACGCCTGCGACTACAATAAAAACAACTCCTTCAATGCCAGCAGAACTAAAAGAAATTCCTGTTAAAGATGAGCCACAAAAAGAACCTACCCAAACTCAACAAGAGGAACTCAAAGAAAAATCAAAAGGAGTTCCGGCCCACAATGAACCTCAAGGTGAATCACCGAAAACACAGCAACATGAACTAAAGGAAAACACGAAAGAAGTTCCTGCTAAGGATGAAACGCAAAAAGGACCTATTCAAACGCATGTAAAGAAAGTTAAAGTTTCTTTTGCTTTAAAAAGTGAAGACCCTGGCCTTTTTGGTTCGCCTAAGCCTCTAACAGATCATGATAAAGCCTTAAATCAAAAGTACGATGAGATTCGTGATTATTTTAAGACTCAAAAGAAGCTGATTAAAGAACAACTTTGTCAAGGAACTTCATTAACTCCAGAATTGCTGAAAATTAATCTATGTACAGTGAATACGGATGCGGTAACTCTTAGGATTCGGGTTCCTTCGCTGGGAGTGGACTCTTTTGGAAGCTTCTTTGAATCTATTCTTGTTGATGCCGATCTTCCGGCAGATGAACATATCAAGCGCATAGCTGCAAGCGCGAAAGACGCGTTTCCCTTATGGACTAATGCTGCTCAGCAAGCACAAGCTTGGCTTAAGCAAGGGAAATTCAAAGATTGGCTAATGGCTTTACCCGCTTGGCAACAAATCGCTCAACACAAACTTGATGTTCGACTTGATAAGATAGAATTGGACCGGGTGAATAATGAAAAAAGTGCTGGCGGATGGGAAGCTGTATGTTGTTTTAGATTTAATTGCGCACGTAAAGAAAGGAATGTTTTGAAAGAAAAGTTATTAGCGCAACTCTCGCCACAAAATGAAGCTATTTACGAATGGAAGACTTCTAATTCTCCCCAAACCCTGCGAGTAAAAATTCCTCTTGGCGCCAATCAATCCGGGCTTACATTTGAACAGGCTTGGGCCCAGCAAGAAGATAAATTACGGCGCAAAGCTGAAAAATTTCTCTTGGTCTTTTCGGGAATAGAAAGTCCAAAGCTGAAGCCAAATTTTTTTGATGAGTGCTTTAACGGTGATTTTTTCGGATTTGCGTTTAATGGTTCACAAGAGCCTAAAAAACCTATCGAAGAATATTTAAAATCGCTTGATGAGATGATGGGTTGCAGGCTTGTCGAGCGGGCGCAAAAAAAAGATTACGCTCAATTTAAGCTAGAGTTTAAGAAAATTGTCAAAAAAGGACTTTTGACGCTGCATCCTGACAAGGCTTTGGCAGGCTTATCTCCTGAAGAAGTCAAAGAAAAAAAAGCTGCAGTGGATGCTAAATTCCAAAAATTTCTTTTAGCTATCAAACAAGCAGAAGAGTGGATTAAAACGCGTTAAAAAGACAATTCGACCAAGATTGCTGAACCAAGCTAAGTGGTCTTTTTTCTTCTATTGATCCGGAAAATAAACCAGCCTAAAACAAAATGAAAGGGTCCGGACCTTTCATTGAGGTAACAAAACTTTTAATTATAGATTTCGAACCAGTTTTAATTAAAAATTGGTACCGATAAGATGTAAAATATGACTTCTTTTTTTTTGTGCGGAACTTTAAAAAAAAAGTATATATATACTTTAATTACAAAAATCTGTATGCTTGTTTTATTATTTTTTTATTTAGGCATACCAATGGCAACAATTACCTTATTCACTCCAATAAATTATGCAAGACCAAAATCTTGTGGTGAAGGAGCCCTTTCGACATTAAGTAATTATTTTTATTTAGGCGGAACTCAGGCTACTGTAGTTAAAGGCAATGAAGTCCAGTTAGTGAATGGAAAAGTCTCATGGTACACGAAAGCCCTAAAAGTTACCTCCTATGTCCTTCTATTCCCTCTGACTTTCTCTCTGCTCTCTATCCATCTAGTTCTCCGATCTCAGCATCGATTTACTGTCATTCCTTCATCAAACAAAAAAACTAGCCAAGCATCTATTTCAGCAATACCTGAAAGAAAACTCTCAGCAACAACCTCTCCTACTATCATAACAACCGAACAACCAAAGGTCATCACTCCCACTCCTCCATCAAGCCAAGAAAAAAAAGAGTCCATAACGATTCAACCTTTTGCTGCAACAATAACCGCACAAGCTGTAGAACGAGTGCATCATGAAATTATCCCAATTCCTCCAAAAGAGGATCCTTTCCGGCCGTTTACACTAAAAATCGCAGAAGAACTTTTTCTTGTTAGTTCCTTAGAAGAAATGCGACAAAAAGCTCGCGAGATAAGTCGGCAAGTTTCAGATAGGCATATCCAAATTCGTATTGACATTCCCTCCTATGGCCTCGAACACGTACAAGCGATGCTGTTATTAGATGAATTACGGACTGTTTCTGAGGTTATTACAACGCGATGGAATGATCTCTTTTATGTTGTACCAAAAAGAACAGAGGAGATGCGAGAAAACCTTACCATACGTCGATATGACAATGGGGTAATTGAAGAGGTTCGATCTATAGGGGAAATTGGTTGGGATTATTGGGAAGGACGCAGGCTTTATCCAAACGGTGTAATAGAAACGGGAAGATTTGATGGTTTCTGTTTTCATAAAGGAACCTGTGTAGAGAAGGAAATGACGATATATCGCCTTCCAAATACTTTAGTGAATAGTTATAGTCTAAATCGTAGCTTAATGTACGCTGACATCGAAGGGGAAAAACGACTCATTGTCATACATAAAAAAACTGACTTTGTTGATGGGGATAACGATTATGTTCAATTGAATGAAAAGCTTATCCCAACCCTTGCTCAAATATTAAACGAAGAAAACGACATTCGAGGAAAGAACCTACAAGAGATATTATCAGGACCTATTAATTGTGAGGAGTTTGTTAAATTTCTGTTTGAAACAAATTCGATTTTCTCTCTGCGGCCCTATCCATTGCAAATTCTATTAAAGATAGTCCAAGAGAAGGGATTGGCAATAAATTTACGTCAGGAACATCCAGAAACTAAAGAAACGCTTCTTGATTGTTATTCAGGAAATGCGAAAATTCTAATAGCTTTACTTGCTATCGATCCTACTTTAATTCAGAGAACAGAAGGAAGCGAAATTGCGTTTGTTCGAGCTCTTCTAGCTGGAAATAAGAAAGGAGCTTCCATATTGTTTAGCACTATGGAAGAACAGAAAATTGCATTACTTCCTCGAGAACTCCTCTTTAAGAAAGTAGCATTTTCTGAAGGTGAGGTGACCTTAGAGGAGTTACAAACTCTTTCTCATCAGGACCAAGAAATCGTCTATCGACTTGCTAATACTCATTCTCAATTAAGTGTTGTGGGAACCATGAGAACGTTGGGGTTTGGTAGAAGCGAAGAGTTACTTATGCGCGAAGGGCCATCGATTTTTGGATGCAATATGGATGCTCTCGAAATGCACAAATGCTTGCAAGATTTTTTAATACGCTTGCGCTCTCAAAAGCTTCTTCTAACACAATCTGAATTTGACCAACTCCCTGCAGAAAATTACATAAAAAAAGAAAGAGATATTGGTCGCATTCTAGGAAGAGATTACATTGAAAGAAAGGCCAGTGAACTCGGCTTAAAACATGTTAAAGTGCCAAAAAAAATGATCGTTATCGATGATGATAATACCAATCTAATGCTCCGTACCAGTTCAGATCTTCATATTGAAGCCCCTTCGGAAGGTCCGGATGGCAATGGCATCACCGTTTATGCAGAACGAATTAAAGAAGTTAATAGAAAAATAACTTCTGAAGAAGCTTACGAACTACTCCGTCTTTTTGAAGCAACGGGATTTAGCGACATCCATTGGGGAAATATCATTATAGCAAACGATGGTGTCTACATTATCGATACCGAATTTACAAATTTTTGGATTGCAAGGTTCTATTTTGAAAAGGGAAGACAGTATGCTGAAATGGCAAAAATTGTCCATGCGCTTCCTGTGGAGCAGCAACAAACGTTATGTGATGGATTGAATGTAAAAGTTAAAACTTATCAGGAGCAAGAAGAAGAACTTAACAAGCAACGAATGAACCGCCTAAGAGTAGAGCAAGTCGCTCTACAGAAAACTGGTTGCTTCTATGGTCCATGTTTTACCTTTCCGGTCAATGAACTAATCACCTAAGTTTTAGACTAGTGAAAGGGGCAGCCCGGCCCCTTTCACATAAACAAGGAAAGCCGGCCGATGTATCTCTTCTTTGCGAAGAGTTAAAACGTCAAGATGATGAGGAAATAATCGAATCGCATCATACATCGCTACATTATCATACCGCCCCATGGGAACCTTTAATCCCTAAGTTGATGTTAAAATTTGCAAAAGTGTAAATAAAACCTACTATTTTTTACAAGGATTATCAAAAGAATTGATGATAATCCCAAAATAGACTAGTATAAAGAAATAGACTAGTTGAAAGGATTGGTATGAAACATTTTGGTGCATTTGAGGCAAAGACTCATTTTTCGGAACTTTTAGGAGACGTAATTAAAGGCGAAAAATTTATAATTACAAAACATGGTGTCCAGGTTGCTATGATTATTCCTTTTACTAAAGCAGAGGAAAACATTGATCCCGTGAAAGACGCGATACGAGCATTAAAAAAACTTAGAAAAGGGATTACTCTTGGTAAGAAATTTTCAATTAGAAAAATGCTTGAAGAAGGCAGAAAGTAAAGAATGGCGAAAAATCTCTATGACTTTGTGCTAGATTGTTCGATTACTATGGCGTGGTGCTTCGAAGACGAAAGCAATGATTATACAGATGCTATTTTAGAAGATCTCAAAGATGCAACTGCTATAGTCCCAACAATATGGCCTCTAGAGGTAGCCAATGTTTTATTGCAATCTAAGAAAAATAAAAGAATAACAGAAGTTCAATCGGCGAGTTTTATCGATGCATTATCGGCGTTGCCCATTGTCGTTGATCAATCCACTACGTCTAGGTCGATGCATAGTATTTTTGTGTTAGCAAGGCAATTAGATCTCACAATCTATGATGCAGCTTACCTAGAATTAGCTATAAGAGAAAAAATCCCTCTTCTTAGCTTAGATAAGGGGTTAATTAAAGCCGCGAAAAAATTGCATATTCCTCTTAAAAAGCTCTGATAAAATTACTCATTCATCCTCAAAAGACTTACCACTTTCAGTAGCCCCTTGCTTGGCGACGAGGATTTTGCGAGGCTTAGCTCCTTCAGCAGGTCCAACGATGCCTTTCATCTCCATCTGATCGATGATGCTTGCCGCACGGGCATATCCGATTTTCAGCTTTCTTTGCAAAAAGGTTGTTGAAGCATTGCCGGTGCTTAAAACGGTGTCGACGGCTTGATCATAAAGACTATCTTTTTCCTCTTCTTCAGCGGAGTCTTCTTCACCCGCGTCGCCTCCCAAGTATCCAATTTTATCAAAAGATTGAATCACATAGTTAGGAGGGGCTTGATCGCAAATGACTTTGACCACGGCATTGATGTCTTCATCGCGGATGAATGCACCCTGGGCTCGAATCAAATGAGAGGTGCCTGGAGGAAGAAAAAGCATGTCTCCATTACCGAGCAGGGATTCTGCTCCTGTTTCGTCTAAAACAATTTGACTGTTGACTCGGCTTGCCACCTTAAAGGAGATGCGTGTGGGAAAGTTAGCTTTAATTAAACCCGTGATCACCTCGCGAGAAGGTCGCTGCGTGGCAAGGATAAGGTGAATTCCGACAGCGCGAGCCATCTGGGCAATGCGTGCTATTGGAGTTTCGATATCGCTGCTGGCTACCATCATGAGGTCGGCCAACTCATCGATGATCCCCACGATATAATGCATCTTAGCTGGAATTTCCCTATCTAAAGACTCTTCTAAAGCCTTATCGATTGTACGTGTGTTGAAGGCTTCGATATTGCGGACACCGACTTGTTTGAGGATCTCATAGCGATTTTCCATCTCTTTTACAAGCCATTGCAAGGCAGCACAAGCTCCTTGCGGCTCCGTGATGACCGGCGCTAACATGTGCGGAAGATTAGTATAGGGCGTTAACTCGACTTTTTTGGGATCTACCATAATGAGTTTGATCTCATCAGGTCTGGCGTTTAACAGAATAGACATCACAATTGTGTTGATGCAAACAGATTTCCCAGATCCTGTGGCACCGGCGATGATGCAGTGGGGCATTTTGGCGAGATCATTCATCACATAGTCACCATTGACTGCTTTGCCAAGAAGGATGGGAATATGAAGTTTGCGGCCAGACTGCTGATAGGCGCTTAGCATATCTTTAAAGGCCACCTCTTGAGGTTGCGGATTGGGCACTTCAATACCGACTGCAGCTTTGCCCGGAATAGGAGCAATGATGCGGATAGATTTAGCTTCCATATTCAGAGCGATGTCATCTTCAAGAGCTTTGATTTTTTGAACTTTCACACCAATAGCAGGATGGACCTCGAATGAAGTGATGGTAGGTCCGCAATTGATTTGGCCAACTTTTGCTTCGATTCCAAAGCTCAAGAGAGTCTCTTCCAAGACTTCGGCTTGTCTCTTTAAGTCGCGTTTTAGAGAAGATTGATCGAATTTTTTAGGATTGGTCAAAAGAGTTAATGAAGGCAGTTGATAAGCGCTAAAGTCGCCATTGTAGACGCGCTGCGCCGCTAACGCAGCCTCTCGTTTGCGTGGTCCCTTTGGAGCAGTTTTTGCTTCAGAAGCTAGCGTAGGCTTTACCTCGGTCTCAGGAGCAGGCCTTTGAGTTTCGATTTCTTTCTTTGCGATGTTTTTGACAGGTTCCTCTTCGAGGGGTTGGGGGTCGGGGTCCGACAGCTCTTTTCTTGAGAGGGAGGGACGTATGAGGGGATTTTTTTCCGGTTGAATAGCAAGGAACTCTTGAGAATTGCCGGAAGAGCCATCGGGAGAGGTTGACTGAGGCGTAGCAGAAGTTCTTAATTTGACGAAGCGCAGAAGATCGCTTTCTGCAAAAGGGACTTGTGAAGCAGGTGCTTCTGCTTTTTCTTCTTTCTCTTCAGATGTCTTTTGAGGAGTTTGTGGTTTGTTGAAAAGGGCTTTGAATTTAATAAGCCCTTCGATAATTTTTTTAGGACTGATCTTGGCAAGAAAAAGGATGCTTGCTAAAAGAGTGCTTCCAAAGATCAGCATCGTGCCCGCGATATTAAAGACGTGGGAGAAATTCAAGGAGGGCAAGTCGCGGTATAAAAAATAAAAAGGAGCGCCTCCCAAGTGATAGCGAAGCTTTCTTTGCCATAGAAAAGGGTAAAAAGAGCGATTGAGCAGATCATTGAAGTAAGGATATTCATCTTCGATGACACTCAGCAGCATACAGAGCGAAAAAATAAAGACTGCGAAATAGAGTGTTTTTAGCGGAAGATAATTGAGAGACTTTTGAAAGAGCAAACGCCAGCCGATCCAGCCAAGATATAAGCTAATGAAATAGCATCCTAAGCCAAAAGAAGCATGGAAAACCCAGCCGGTGCCATAGCCAACTAATCCCAGCCAGTTGTGCGACTTCTGCGTAAAAGCAAAACTCAGCGAGCTTAATAAGATGGTGATAGCAATAGCGATGAACATCAAACCCCACATTTCAGGAGCGTGGTTTGATTTTTGTTTATCGCTTGAGGATTTTGTTGCGCGTTTTTTTGCCATGTCACTTTCCTATACTAGAAATAAATCATTGTGACAATTCCAATAATGAGACAATACCATACGAAGTAGATAAATTGATTTTGCACCGCTAACTTCATTAAGAGTTTCAAGGAAAAGTAGCCAACTCCGAATGAGGTGAAAAATCCGGCAGTATACTGCATCCAGCCAAGGGGCGCCACAAGGGAGTGTTTCTTGAAGACAATTTGTGCCGTTTCCAACGTAATTCCCCCTAGGATTGCTGGAATAGCCAGCAAAAAAGAGAACGTAACAGCTTCTTGTGGGGAGTAACCTAAAATACGTGCAATGGAGATGGTCGATCCACTGCGCGAAACCCCCGGTAAAATGGCGATGGCTTGAAAGACTCCGATAATGAAAGGATTTTTCCATTTGCGCTTTTCCAAAGTTTCTTGCGAACTTGTGGAGCCTAAGCGAATTCCTAGATAGAGCAGCAAAGCACTAAGCAAAAAACAGTAGCCAAGGTATTGAGGTTGATCGAATACGTTTTTGATCTGCTTTAAAATCAATACTAGGGGAAACAACGGCAGTGTGGCAACAATCACTTGGAGCAAACGCGAACGATCCGTTGTCATCGTCTTTTGGATTTGACTAAAGAAAATCAAAAAAATTGCACATAAGGTTCCGAGATGGCACACTAGATCGAATATGATATATTGATTGAGATTTTCAAAACCCAATAAATTTTGAAATAGGGTAAGGTGCCCAGAAGAGCTAATGGGCAGAAACTCGGTAAGGCCTTGAATAATTCCAAGGAAAATCGCTTCTATAGTCGACACAATTTTTAGATCCTTAGAGCTTTGTAAATAGCCCCTTAGCTTATTAATCTAAATTTGAACATGCCCAGGAGATTTTTTACAAGGTTTTGAGTAAGTGTAGAGATGGGCGATCGACGGGGCTCGAACCCGCGACATTTGGATCCACAATCCAACGCTCTAACCAACTGAGCTACGACCGCCATAGGCTTTTTTGAATTATGCAGCTACTATTTACATAGTTCCTAAAGCCTAATAGATTTACTCAAAATGCCTATTTAGGTCAATCTGAAAAAAATGATTGCTTCGTTGGAATGAAACCCGATAAACTTCTTGACGCTTTAAATACCTTCTTGTGGATTAAGATATGTTTTATTTGAAATTACTCATTTTTTTCTTGCTTGTCCATGTGCACCCTTTGAGCGCAGCCTTTGTTTCCCATGAGGAGGCTAAGCATATCGGACAGCTGATTTGGAAAAATGAATGCGGAGGCAGTCTGCTGGGCCTTACTTCCTGGAATGAAGGCGAGGAATTTGCTTCTCTTGGCATCGGTCATTTTATCTGGTATCCTCACGGCTACAATGGTCCTTTCAAGCAGATGTTTCCCGAATTGCTTAAATTTTATCAAGCAAACCGCGTAGCCGTGCCTACGTGGTTAATTGCCGCCCATGGGTGTCCTTGGAGCTCACGTGAGGCTTTTTTGGAAGATCTGCAAAGCGCTAAAATGCAGGAACTGAGAAAGCTTCTAGGGGACACGATAGAGCTACAGGCAATTTTTATCTCGCAGAGACTGGAAAAAACTTTGCCGGCCTTGACGAAGAATCTTTCTGCTAAGGAAGCCCAACATGTGCAGAAGCAGTTTTACCGCGTGGCGCAAGCTGTCATGGGCCTATATCCCCTTATCGATTACATCAACTTTAAAGGCGAAGGCGTCGACCCTAAAGAGAACTACAAAGGCCATGGGTGGGGTCTTCTTCAGGTCTTGCTGCTTATGTCAGATGATACAGCGCATCCCATTGAGGAATTTGTCTCAGCGGCAAAGAAAGTTTTAGCGCAACGTGTGAAAAATGCACCTTTAGACCGCAATGAAGAGCGCTGGCTCAAAGGGTGGTTCAATCGCCTCGACACCTACAATGCAGCCAGCAAAAGAGCTAAAGCCAAAGAATTCATCAAACATAGCGGACTTGGAATCTAAAACGGTAGCCAGTAGTCGGTAGTCGGTAGAAAGACATGGTCTCGACTTTAGTTTTTTTTTATCGCAAAACGATAAATTGCCGCGACAGCGGCTACAGAAGTTAGCCGGGGGTGACGGAAGGAACCCCCGGTAAATTTCAGATGGAATATGGAGCCAGGAACTGGCGAAGCTTTTAACGAATGTCGCCAGTTTCTGGCTCTTCAATATACTCTGGAATAACCGGGGGTTCCTTCCGTCACCCCCGGCTAACTTCTGTAGCCGCTGTCGCGGCAATAGATTGCTTTGCGATATATAAAAACCTTGAAATCGAGACTCTGTCTTTCTACTGGCTACATAAAAGCAAAATCTTGAACTGATTCTTTGCGTTTGAGAACAATATGACGAGCGACGATGCCAACAAAAAACACAGAACATAAGTAGATGAGAAGAATCTCACTTGTAAGTTGGGACGTGCGCAAGGTGATATCCCACGTTGTAGGAAGATTGTAAGCGAAGTTGAGCATGAATTCGGTATAAAAGGAATTCAGGGTGTGAATAGTGTCTCCAACAAAGGGAACAAGCGAAAAGAGAAAACCTAAAATTAATAAAAGCATTGAGATGCTAACCATGAAGGGAAAAAATAAGTTATAAAGCAAGCTCAAGAGGGGGAATTTGTGAAAGTAATATAAGCTGATGGGTAGAGCAATCAGATTCACAGCTATTCCAAGGGCAGCTGCCTGTCGAAAAGAAGCTAAAATAAAATAACAATGCTGATCGAAAGTGCTCAATTTGATGGCTGAGCTTAATGCGCGTTTATCAAAAAAACTTTGCGCAAGCTCTTGCGTTGTTGTAAAGAAACACAGAATCGCTGCCGTGGTCAAAAAACTAAATTGAAAGCCAATATTTTGATAAAGAAAAGGATCGATCAGAAGAATTATCATCATGGCGATGCCCATGGAATTGAGTGCGAAGCTGCGTTTGCCCAAAAGAAATCCAAGGAGAGCAATGGTAATCGAAGCCCAAGCTCGTGTGATAGATGGGCCGCATCCTAGAAAGATGAAGTAAGTTGTCAAAAGCAGCATCAGAAGCATGTAGGCTAGGCGCTGCGATATCATCGTGCGCAGAATCACACTCAAAATCGCAGCAACGATGGCGAAATGAAATCCAGAGATTGCCATGATATGCTGCAAACCAAAGCGAGCGAACTCAAAGGCCATAATTTTGTCATCGAATTCCCCTGTGGCAATGCCTGCTAAAAAGGCAGCACTGCGAGGTTTAAAGATATGTTTTGAGATATAGTCTGAGACGGCTTTTTTTGCGTTAAAGCGATATTCGGCCAAGCTCCAACTTCCTTCAATCGGAAACCAGGGATCATTCTTTGCTATTTTTAAAAAATAATTACCCGTGGAAGTTTGCTTTAAAATGCCTTGAACTCTATAGACGCCATCAGCTAAGGGGCGTTTGATTTTATGATCTTGCGGCAAGCTTATGCTGTAAGGAATGTTATAGGCAGATAGTGCGGATGAACGATCATCTGGAATGAAGGTTTTTATCGTTCCTCTGTAGATCCAATTTTTTCCAAAGGAAGTTTTTTTTGACGTTAGCGATGATACATCGATGTAGGCTATTCCTTTGATGCCATCTATGGGAAGATGCTGAGGATGTTTGACATGGACTTTGACGAAGATAAAAACGCCAAAAAATAGAAGGAGAGCAAGAAGCAAACGCGAGACGTTCTCAAAGTTTTGCTTTGCAAAAGAAATGAGAAGAAAAGAACAGGGAATCAAAAAAAGCCAAAATTTCTGATCCAGCGCTAAAGATATCGCTAGGAGAACAAAAAGAGCGTAGAGAAGGGCCGGATGCTGCCTCCAAAACTTTGCGAAAGCTTCGTGCACCAGAGCTATCATAGAAAAGGTAATATTATTGGAGTATATTTAAATCTGCACTTCAAATATGACATCAGAGGAAGCAAATGCAGAACCGTAATTTTTTTGATCTTCACCCTGCATATGGGGGTGAGCAACTTTTTCAATATCTTTTTGCAAGGTGCGCTTGGAATCAAACAGTGTAACATTTTGCGGTGTCTCAAATTCTTGAACTTCAAATGACGAAGGAAAAGAGGGCGGGATTTTGCTTCGAATGCTTAAAGCATGCATCAGAGCTTGCATGCCGGCAGAAAATTCTTTGTCGAGCCCGGAAGAGGATCTTTGGCTCGAAGCGATAATTAAGTGATTATAAGTGACGAAATTTTTATCGACTAAGGCGATCTGCTTACCTTTTTTATCCAGCGTAGCAATCGGTCCGATAAAAATGAATTCAGCTTCCTGCATATAGCGGAATCCGTGACTATTAAATGCACTGATGATATCTTCTGGTGCTATAGAATCTTCTTTTAACCGGTATAAAATCGGCGGCAAGGCGTGGTTGGTTTTATCAATAAGCACAACATTTGCAAAAGAGTGCTGAGGAGCTTCATCCTGACTTTTTTGCAGATCTTTGAACTCTAGCCTATTGGTAGAAACTCTATAGTAATCCATTACTAAATTATCATCCTTAACTGTTTAAGTTCCTTGCGGTTATTTTAACTATTTTAAAAAAAGATTATATCAGATAAATATTTTGCTGTCTAGTAAAATCTTAATACAAGATCGTAGCTTTTGAGCCAAGCAAATTTTTCTGATTTTACCCCCTATTTAATAATCTTCTTTGAAATAATCAGAATTTTGTCTCGGCTAAATTCAGTATTTTGATACAAAAGGTTTTTCAATCTTCATGTCACGAGATGTGCCCGATGGACAACCATGTCAACGACTACTTCTCTGAATCTTCGGATCAGACGCCTAAGGGCAATTTTCATAAAGTTATTGCTGTGCATAACTCGCCGGAAATTACCTGGAAGTCATTTTCACAAAAAATTCCCGATTTATGCAAAGGATGGTTTGAATTAGTCCATCTTCCTTCTAAAGATAGAATCGAGTTTACACGCGATTTTTGGTTGACGAAGCTGCCATACCATCCTAATCTCAACGATTTTTTAATCCGATTCTTTGATTCTGTGGATGATATTGGACTGTTCATTACCCAACAAAAATTCGACGATCCTTTTGAAGCCCATCTAATTTACAATTTAAAGGGTGGAAACAGCTTTTTTCGCGGGGCTTGTCCTGCTACTGAAGATAGAATTATGAGATTGCAGAAGTTGTTTCCTGATATCATTCTCCCGGATGATTATCTTGCTTTTCTGCAAATTCATGATGGATTTTGCAAAACTACGGATTGCACCGGCATTATTTCCTCTAAAAAAATGGAGGAAACCTATCAACGGTTTCAAGCTCTTTTAGCTCAAGAAGAACCCCCTCAAGAAGGCTATGCTCAGCAATCTTTCGATCCTAAGACATTGATCCCATTTTACGAATCCTTCGGCATGCCTTTCTTCCAATGTTTTTGGAGTGAATGGTATCCAGAACACGAAATGGGCAATGTTTACTATTCAGGACTTACAAAAACTATTTCCAATGTTAAAAATAACAACTCTAGCATTGAAAATATGGCATTTCAAACATTTACCGACTGGCTAATGTTTTACCTCGAACGAATAGAATAAACCCCTTTTTTCATATCACTCTATGTATCTCGTTGAAGATCTCTATAAACAACATGGCGAAAGGCTAGGTTTGGAATTGGTAGCCGGAAAATCCGGCATGAAGCGTCGGATCAAAGTCCCCGAAGCCCATCGCCCTGGCCTTGCCTTAGCCGGTTATCTTAAAAGCCATGCCGGCAAGCGCATTACTATCTTTGGAAAAGTGGAGATAGAATATTTACGCGACCTCGCTCCACCTGTGCGCGTAAAATGTTTGAACGACATTTTATCCACACCAACCCCTGCTGTAATCGTCGCAAGGCGCTACCGCCCTCCCAAGGAGTTGATGAGCCTATGCGAAAAACATGCCATCCCTCTTTTTCGAGCAAGCATGACGACAATGAATCTCTTAAGCAAATTAACTTTGCTTCTGACAGAAGAATTTGCCCCAAGTATGAGTTGCCATGGCACATTAGTCGAAGTCTTTGGTGTTGGCGTGCTTATTCAAGGAGATTCTTCCGTCGGCAAAAGCGAAGCTGCCTTAGGATTAATCGAGCGAGGCCATCGCTTAATCTCCGATGATATCGTCAAAGTTAAAAAGCGCGAAAGCAGCTATTTAGAAGGGTTCGGTGCTGAATTGACGCGCCATCATATGGAAATCCGCGGCATCGGCATCATCAACGTAGCACATTTATACGGAGCTGTTTGCGTGCGTGATAATAAAAGCATTGACATCGTTGTGAAATTAGAAACTTGGGATGATCAAAATTTTTATGACCGAGTAGGGCTCGATGAAAAATATTGCGACATGCTTGGGGTAAAACTGCCGTTTCATATTTTGCCTGTCAAGCCCGGCCGCGATGTTGTTTTGCTGCTTGAGACTATAGCCTTAAATCACCGCTTGAAGGGTATGGGATACAATTCTGCCAAAGAATTTAATGCGAAATTGCTGAATATGATAGCGACAAAGACAAAAAGAAATTAGAGAAAATAAAAAAAGGTGAAACTCTGTGAAACTTATTCAAAAAGTGCAAGTGAAAAATATGATGGGATTGCACACTCGACCGGCCACAGCCATCGTCAAGATGTTGCAAAATAGCAAATGCGATGTTTCATTCACTTACAAAAAAGCCACGATTAATGCAAAGAGCATCCTGAGCATTCTTATGCTTGCCGCTAGGAAGAATTCAAAGATCACAATAACAGTAGAAGGTTCTGACGCCGATGCGACAATGGAAAAGCTTTTGATTGCTTTTGAAAACGAATTTGGAGAATGAAAATGCCTACGAAACTGAAAACTCAGGAAATATTCCTTAAAGGCACTCCAATAAGCCGCGGCATCGCTATTGGAAAGCCCTTTTTTTTCTCTTTAATCGAAGACTCCAATCCCGAATTTACAGTAGCTCACACTGATATAGGAAATGAAATAGAGCGTTACAGACGAGCCATAAGCAGATCAAAAGAGGATATCGTCTTGCTTCAGAAGAAGCTTGAACATGAAAAAGTGGTTGAAGGCGCCGGCATTCTCGAAGCCCAAGTGCACATCATGCAAGATCCCATGATGACGACTCAAGTCGAAAATGAGATCCGCCACACACGTAAAAATGCCGAGTCTGCTTTTCAAAGGATCATGAAACAATACCAAAAAAAATTCAACGCCATTGCCGATCCTTTCTTTCGAGAACGTTTTAAAGATATTCAGGACATTTCCAGGCGCGTAATGGCTTATTTGCGCGAAAGCGTGCGTGTTTCCTTGGCGGATATCCCCCCCAACTCGATCGTTTTTGCAAGCGATCTCACGGCATCAGACACAGCCGAGGCCAATGCTGCCAGCGTGAGCGCTATCGTCAGCGAAACGGGAGGTTCCACTTCGCATGCTGCCATCGTTGCTAAAGCAAAAGGCATTCCCTATGTGACCAGCGTTAAATTCAATTGGAAGGAAGCCCCGAAAGACGCTCTTATCATTGTCGATGGAAGAACGGGGGATGTCATCATCAATCCGGCGCCTGAGACTTTGCAAAAATATCAAGTTCTACGCCAGCAGCTTCTTACCCATCTTCACAAGCTTGGAACTTCAGGCTCTTTAAAGGCAGAAACTTTTGATGGCTATAGCATACGCCTGTCAGCAAATATCGAGATGGCTAATGAGTTAGAATTGCTTCATCAATATGGCGGCAATGGTGTCGGATTATTTCGTTCAGAATACATTTTTCTTTCGAACCAAAGCTTTCCTTCTGAAGATGAACAATATCAGATCTATCGGCGCATTGTTGAAAAAATGCATGGTCTTCCCATCGTGATCCGCACCTTTGATGTCGGCGGAGATAAAAAAATGGCCAATAAGCAAGCTGAAGAAGAAGATAATCCCTTTTTAGGCTGCCGTGCCATACGCTTTTTGCTCAAAGAGCCCGAAATTTTCAAAACACAGCTCAGGGCTATTTTGCGAGCTTCAGCTTACGGTGATGTTAGCGTGATGTTTCCAATGATTTCTTCTTTGTCAGAATTATTGGCTGCTAAAAGCATTTTAAAGGAAGCTCAGAAAGAATTAAGCAAAAAGGGTGTGGTTATTCCCAAGCCTTTGCGAATAGGCTGCATGATCGAGGTCCCATCAGCGGCAATCATCTCGGACTTATTGGCAAAGGAATGCGATTTCCTCTCCATTGGAACAAACGACCTCGTGCAATATTCCCTAGCTGTTGATAGAAGTAACCATGCCATGAGCAGCTTATACACACCTACGCATCCAAGCGTAATCCGGCTGCTGAAATTAATCGTTAATGAAGCCAACAATCACAGCATCCCAGTCACCGTTTGCGGCGAAGTTGCTGCAGATCCTCGCTTCACTCCTTTGCTCTTAGGCCTTGGCGTCCATGAACTTTCTGTCGCTTCCCGCTACATCCCTTTAGTTAAAAACGCTATTCGCAGCACTAGCATTGTTGCTGCAAGCCGCTTAGCTGAAAAAGCCCTCATTCTGCCTACTGCCTATGAAATTGAAGAATTGCTCAACCAAGAGTATCGAAAAAATGTTCCCGAAGATTGCTTTTATAACTGCTAAGAGATCTTTTCTATGTACAATTCTTTAGATTTTCATGCTTTGCCGGGTTTAGCATCTCCTCACTTACAAACGATCATGGCTGTATTTGGCCAAAAAGGTGCCCCTCCGCCTTCACAAAAACTGCTTGTAGCCTTAGAGGATGGCGATCAATTGTCTTGTCAAGTTTCCATTCCACCTGGATGGAATGAACAGCACAAGACGATAGCATTAATCCATGGTTTAGGGGGCAGTCATGAATCCAACTATATCGTAAGAATGAGCCGCAGGCTTCACGCGGCCGGGCGCAAAGTGGTTAGGATAAATCTACGTGGATGCGGTTCAGGTAAAGGACTTGCCTATCTTCCTTACAACGCAGGCACTAGCCTAGATATCTACAGCGTTCTTCAAGAATTGAAGAAACAGGCCCCTAAGTCTCCCATTACATTAATCGGCTATTCTTTAGGTGGAAATATCGCCTTGAAATTGGCCGGCGAATTAGGCGATACTCTTTGCACCTATTGCGATAGAATCATTGCTGTATGTCCTCCGGTCGATCTTTTTCACACTGTGCAAGCTCTAACCAAAGGCTTTAATCGCTTCTATGAGCGCTATTATTTGGGAAACTTACTCAAGCAAAGCCCTCATTGGGTCATGGATCAACGCATCGATTCTTTACATGAATTTGACGACAAAATTACCGCCCTTGCGTGGGGATATGACTCTGCAGAAGATTATTATGATCAAAGTTCAGCGATCCGTTATGCTTCTTCTATAAAACAGCGCTGTGACATCCTTTTTTCTGCTGATGACCCTATTATCGATTATCATCGCATTGAAAAAGCCATGATTTCGCCTTATACCACAGTTTGGTTGGCCAAAGGAGGAGGGCATAATGGCTTTCTAGGATGGGCCGGCAATAACGGCATCTATTGGTTGGATAATCAAATTTATCAATGGATCAGCAGCTCTTAAAAAACACTTAATCTTCTTTGGCGGGCGATCTCGGCGGCGACTATGGCGAAGGCATTGGCGACGTTAAGAGAGTTTTTTCTGCCTCGCAACGGAATCTCGACTATGTAATCCGCTAAGCCGAGAGCATAGTCTGAGCACCCATATTCCTCGTTGCCCATGACTAGGGTAAACGTTTCAGGAAAAAGAAAATCGCAAAGAGAAATGGCCGAAGGGCTTGTCTCCATAACGATAATAGGTTTAGGAAGGGCATGCAGCGTTTTGCCTTGATGGCATTCTACCCATTGGTATGATCCCATCGAAGCATCTTGTACCTGCTTATGCGATACTTTAGGTGTACCTTCAGAAAAATAGACGCTCCCAAGAGCTAGGGCTTCTACCGTTCTTAAAATACTGCCGACATTATGGGCAGATCTGATGTGATCGAGATAAATGGCAATAGGCCAAGGCATGGCACTTTCTTGTCTATCTCCTTGGGTCATAACAGGGAGCAGATTGTGCTCTTTCAGGCTTACTCCTGCATCCCGCAGATGCTCATGATAACGATCACATACGGTTTTGGCTGTGCATAAATCTAGAGGAATTTCATTTCGCCAGGCTTGAATCTCATTGTAGTGCTGCCACAAATGCGAAATATCCTGCTTTGAAAGCAGTCCCTCATAGATTTCACGAAGCAATTCAGCACATTTTTTATGTCGCTGCTTCTCGTGAAAGCTTAAGAACCTTCTTTTTGTGAAATTCACCCCTATTTGCTGCTCTCAGCTTTTTTTACGAGATATTCTTCCAAAGTTCCATCGAATAAATGGACGCCATCGGCTTCAAATGCAATGATTTTTTGTGCCACAGTATCGATAAGATCGCGGTCATGGCTTGCGACAACAACAGTGCCTTTATAATCTGAAAGACCCCATCCTAATGCCGAGACCGCTTCCAAATCCAAGTGATTGTTAGGCTCATCTAATATCAAGATATTGTGTTCCGTGAGCATCATGCCTGCTAAAATGAGGCGGGCTGTTTCTCCTCCGGACAAAGCCATTACCGGCTTAAAAGCATCGTCGCCGCCAAACAACATTTTTCCCATCACGCTGCGGATGTCTTGGTCATAGACCCCAGGCTTGCGTTCTTTAAGCCAGTCAAAAGCTGTTTTAGTGCCTTTTTTGTCGACGATCTCCGAGTGATTTTGGGGAAAATAGCTTAGAATCGCTTGGTGCCCTAACTCGACTGCGCCATGATCGGGAGATAATACTTGCGCTAACATTTTCAAAAGGGTGGATTTACCCCGTCCATTGGTTCCTATGACGCCAATGCGGTCGCCGCGCATGATTTCTAAAGAGAAATTTTTGATAACTTGATGGTTGCCGTCGTAGCTTTTGGCTATTTTTTCAGCTTTTAGGACGACTTTTCCCGGGGCTTTTTCTGTGACACCAAAGCGGATGTAGGGCCTTTGAATATTGGATTTTTTTAACTCCTGAGGCTGCAATCGGCTAATTTCCCTCAGGCGTGACTGCACCTGGCTTGCACGTGTTCCCGCACCAAAGCGCGAGACAAATTCGCGAAGTTGAGCGATCTTTTTTTCTTTCGATTTAGCTTCAGATTCTGTTCGATCGCGCACCGATGTCTTTGCAACCACCATGTCATCGTAGTTTCCGGGGTAAATGATCACCGTTTCGTAGTCGATGTCAGCGATGTGCGTGGTGACGGAATTTAAGAAGTGCCTATCGTGGCTGATGACGATGAGCGTGCCTTTATAATTATGTAAAAAGTTTTCCATCCAGCCGATCGATTCCATGTCTAGATGGTTTGTAGGCTCATCCAGTAATAGAGCTTGAGGTTCGCCAAATAGCGCTTGGCAGAGCAATACACGGAACTGCATATCGGTAGGAATTTCATTCATCTTCTTGCTTAAGTATTCTAGAGGAATGCCCATGCCTGACAGCAGAACTTCTGCATTGGAGTCAGCAGAATAGCCGTCTTCTTCAGCAATGATACCTTCTATTTCACCAAGGCGCATGCCTACATCGTCAGACATCTCTACTTCATAAAGAGAATCGCGCTCTTTCATCGCATCCCAAAGGCGTTTGTTGCCCATGATCACGACATCAAGGACGACGTCGTTGTGGAAGTCTTCGATATTTTGACGAAGGATACCTACGCGGTCAGGTAAAGTCACGGATCCGCTGGTCGGATCTTCTAAGTCCATGATGATCTTTAGCAAGGTCGTCTTTCCCGCTCCATTGGGCCCGGTTAAGCCATAGCGGTTGCCGGCATTGAATGTAACCGTGACATTTTCAAAAAGAACGCGGCTGCCGAAGCTTTTTGAGATTTGATTTAAAGTGATCATAAAGTTGAATTCTTTTTATGTTTTAGTTGAGGAAAGTATACCAAGAGAAACGCTAAATGCTCAATGCTAAATGCTAAAGTAACGAACTTTTCTTTAAACTACCGAATAAATTTTTTTATTCGTTTATCATTTAGCATTTAGCGTTTAGCATTTCTCCCTCACGCTCTGGGGTGGGCGTCGTCATAGACTTTTTTCTTAAGGGAAGTTGACACCTGCGTGTAGATCGTCGTTGTAGCTAAGGCGCTATGTCCTAAAATCACTTGAATGGTTTTGAGGTCCATGCCGTTTTCCAACCAATGCGTTGCGATGGTGTGGCGGATGGTATGCGGGGTGATTTTGCCTGCTAGCCCGCTAGCTGTAAGGTATTTATCGAAGCTGCGGTCGACAGAGCGCGTCGTCAGCCTAGTTCCATGTTTGTTTAAAAAGATAGCATCGGGGTCAGCTTCGGCTTCATGACCATCGACACGCTGATGGCGCTCGAGATGATCTAGATAATTCTTTATCCATTGGGCTGCATTTTTTGTGATTGGGACGATTCTTTCCTTTTTGCCTTTGCCTTTAAGCTTGATCAGCAAGTTTTGGGGATCGAAGTCATGGCGATTTAAAGCCACAAGTTCACTGACGCGCAATCCTGAACTATAGAATAACTCTATGATAGCGCGGTCGCGCAGGCCTAAATAGGTATTGATGTCAGGTTGTTCGAACATCTTCTGAACCTGGTCGTAGGAGAGGGAAGAGGGGATTTTCTTTTCTAGTTTAGGGGTATCGAGTTCCTCTGTAGGGTTTATGACAATGAGATTTTGCGAATGAGCATAATTAAAAAAAGTGCGCAGCGACGAGAGGCGCCTTACAATGGTTCTTTTATTTTGATTATTGGCGCTCAGATCAGCTAAAAAGCTGCGTATGATTTTTCTTTCGATTATGGCAAGAGGAATGAGGCCGTCTCGAGTTGTATCGCGTTCAGAGTAGCTTTTATCATGACTAATTTTTTCAGGGATTTCTTCGGGTTTGCTTTTTTTTAAAATCGCATCTTCGAGGTATTTCTTTAGGGAATTTAAGTCGATGGCATAGTTGCGGATGGTATGCTCAGAAGCATTTTTAACGACTTTTAAATACTCAAGGAATCGGTAGGCGGCCGAGATAAACATAAAAACACCTCTTCTATATCATAACTGCGAACACAAATCTACCACAGAGGACACAGAGAGAAAGAATGAGGGATGAGGGATAAAAAATAAAACGAGAAAGATTAATTTTATAGTTTTTTTGTTTATCTCATCCTTCCTCTACTCTTCTTTCCTCCCTGTGTTCTCTGTGTCCTCTGTGGTAAATTTGTGTTCGCTCGCCGTTACGCCATTTTTCGTATAGCTCAGACTAGTACTTTGGAAAAGGAAAGGTCTTTAAGTCTTCAGCTACAAGCGTATTAGGGAAAACGGCACGAGCTTCGGCTTCAAATTCCCTGAGATTGAGGTAACGAGCTGAAAAGTGTGTCAGAATAAGCTGCTTAGCATTAGCCTTGGATGCTATGGTTGCTGCTTGTTTAGCAGTTAAATGCAGGTGCTTTTCAGCGAGATCCTTGTGTTCCTCAAGGTAAGTGCTTTCACAAAGAAGAATATTTGCGTCGCGGGCAATATCAATGGCATTTTGACAATAACGCGTGTCAATGACAACAGCAATGCTGTCGCCATGGCGAATCCAACTGACATCGTCTAAAAGAACTTCATTGCCGCCGACAATGATTTTTCCTTTTTGCTGCAGCTCTTTAACGAGGGGACCACGGATGCCATGCGCTTCTAAAGCAGTACGATCGAATTTGCGAACATCGGCCTCTGTGATGCGCCAAGCGATATTATCAACCCCATGTTCTAAGAAAGCCGCTTCGATGCGGAATTTGCCATCATCTTCGACAAGACCGGCTTCTGAGACAGGATGTTCGATGACATTGATGATCTCGTGATAAATGGTTCCATAACGCAGGCGATCGAAATATTTTTTGCCGCTAGCAGGATAATAACAATGGATCGGATGAGTGACCTTATCAAGATTAAGCCGCATGAGGATGGATCCAAGTCCAAGGCAATGATCGCCATGAAAATGCGAAACAAAGATGCGCGAGATGACAGTCGGAGCAATATTGGCGAAGATAAACTGACGCTGCGTGCCTTCGCCGGGATCAAATAAAAAGCCCTCTTCATTCCAGCGGAATAGATAAGCGCCATGGTTGCGATAGCGCGTAGGTTGTTGGCTTGAGCTGCCTAATGTCGTAAGATCTCTAACAGTCATGAGTTGCTAAAACTTGCGTTGTTTTGGATTCTCAAATGCTTTGCTATCTTTTCCCGAATGATAGCGAAAGTTAACAGAGCTGGGTTGGAAGTATATCTGAAGAGATTATTCCTGATCCACTATAAATTTAATGATAAAAGGACAAAATGCATAGTCTCATTATAGATTTTTTCTTATCCCCCTTTTTTCTTCTCAACTTTAATAGATCCCAAGTCTATTTCATATTGGGGATGTTTGCTTAAAAGGATTTTCCTTAAGTTTTTGATTCCATCGTCAATATTTTCAAAAGACGCTGCTGCTTTTTTATTTTCAAAGCCAAAAGCCACGGCGTTTGCTAGTTCTGGATCAAAGGATACAAGCTTGGAAATATCGTTATGGACTTTGTAGAGGGTAACTACAAAAGATTCATTTGTTCGCTTATTCTGAATCTTTAGAGAAACAAATGGACGTCTCGCCTTATCTAAACCCTTCATGATAGGATGAGAGAGGTCTTCCGGTTTTAAAAAGTCGATGGATCCATGTTCATAGGCATGGTCAGGAGGATTCTTGAGCTTGTCTAGATCAAGCAAAGGGAGACGATTAAGCCCCTCGTTTTGAGCAAAGAGTTTTTTGAAGACATCAGTCTTAACACCATTGAAGCCCTCCATGACTTTTTCGTTCGTGATGGCATCCACTTGAGCAGTCATACTTTTTCCAGGTTTAGCAATTTCTTTTTGTTGTCCTTGCTCATGTTTTTTTGTTTCAAATCCTTGATATTTATCCTGGAGGCGGATGAGTCGATGCATTTGGGTGAAAATTTTATGCTGCATCTCAGGATTTTTTATATGAGTTGAGAGTTTTACCAAAAAATTGATTGCTGAGGTAAGTTCGTCGGGTTTTAAGCCGCTTTTGTTTGTTGTGCAGTGTGCTTTACAAGACTCATAAACTGCTGTAGCTACTTTGTCGGCACGAAGGTGAGTGGGATCAAATCGATTCATCGACAATGTTCGAAAAATTTTGCTAAAAGCTTTTAGAGCTCTTCCCTTCAAAGTATTCTTAGCGATTAATTCAAATTTGTCCGTGACGAACCAATCAGGTTTATTGAGCAGCAAGATATTTTTCCTGAAATCGACCGAAGCTCCCATAAAATACTCCTACTACAATCTTTATAGTTTATTATAATCCCTCTTTAATTTGTAAAGATAGATGTTTTTATAGATTAAAATATTATTAAATAATTTAAATTTCTCTTCGAGGAGCAGATAAAAGACTTTTGTTTTTTTTACAAGACATTGTGGTTTAGTAATATAAGCATTTTGTCGATTAAAATTTTAGTTTTTTTAATTTTGTAAGATGGTTATGAAATTATTTAAATTGCTTTAAATCTATTATTTTTTTTAAATGTAAAAACAAACTTCGTTAACCGGAGGAAAAATATTTTATGGGTCTGTATAGGATATCATCAACTACTGCCAATCTAACCGCGGCATTAGCATGTGTAGAATCTATTGAAAAAGGCTTGCAGAATAATGTTCATCAAAAAGGAATTGAGGCCGCACAAGTAGCAATCGCTGAATTAACTCGAAGGAAAGAGAGCTTTGTGAAGTTGATCAACGTATGTAAATCAGACAATAGTAAAATTCCTGATGAAAATATAGCGAAGTTTGATGCGCATAGACACACATATGCTGTTGATTTAAAAAAAGTAAAAAAAATTAAATGTCAGCTTGAAAAAGAAAGTAATGTCAAAGAATTTGTTAAACTGGAGAGGATTCTAAAAAAATATTCCTATTTCAAAGAAAACAAAAATATTGAAGCCATAACACAAGCCTTTTCAAATGCAAATGTTAATGAAGAAAAAATTCTTGAAGAAACAAACAAACGTTGGTCTGAGCTAAAGCATTGCATTGTTCAAATCAAGAGTCGTTTGAAACCAACCGATAATAAAATCAGCGAAATCATCCTTCGTTTCTTTAGCTCAGTAGAGAGTAAAGAAAACCCTGACGATCAAATTATCACACGTATTAAGACGACCTTGGGCTGGCTACAAGCTTTAAAAACTGACAAGAGAAAAACAAAGAATTTGTTGTCTGAAATCGATAAAATATCGAATGATCATGGCAAAATGTTGGAATGCATCACCAAAATTTTGAATTCTGATAAGGCAAAAAATAATTCGTCAAAAGAATTTGCCAACGCCACAATCCGAGAAACCAAAGCTAAGATCGATAAGCTTAAGGATCGTGAGAAAGTCGCTCATGAAACTGTCCGCGTTAACACAAAGAGTATTGAGGTTTTAGTTAATTTGAAAAAAAATCTTATTCGTCAAAAAAAGAGCGAAAAAACAGCAGCTTTATCTAGCATGCATCAAGATTTCAAATCAGCTAAAAGAAAACTTGATGAGCTAGAAAAAAAAATTCAATTGTTGGAAGAAAAGTTGCCTGAATTTGAAAGAGAGGAAATTAGCAAATCTTCAAGAAAAATTGCTATTTTGGAGTTACAGGATAAAATTCAAGCATTTAAATTGGTTCGCGATGAACTCATTTTTTCGGAACCAACGGCTCTAAATCAAATAAAGTCATTTCAAGAGGAAATAGATAACAACTGTGAAAAACTACACAAATTAATGCCTTCTTCAGTCAAAAAATACATGGCAAATCTTCATCATCTGAAAATTGAACAAGAGCAATTAAAAGAAACAATTTTGACCCATGCGCCACTAAATGATATCCATTCCCAATTAGTCAATTTCGTTAACTCGAATCAAACTTCTTATGCTATAAACTTAATTCAAAAACAAATTGAGCTATGTGAACAGGTTGTCGCAAACAACAATTTTAGAGTTTCACGTTTAAAAAATAAAATTGAATTTGTAGAGAAAAATCTCGCCAAAACTTACACGCTAGAGCCTTTTTTTGAAAAATGGAAAAATGCAAAGCCGTTAACATTCGACCCGGAGCTTTTTAGTGTCGGTGATTGCAAAAAGATCATTCAAGAAATTGGACAAGAAATTAGTAACTCTTATGAAGTAGTAAGCTTATTTGCTTCGCAGAAAACTCCTCCAAATATGAGTCCTATGAGAGGACGAGGCATTCCTAAAGCAAAAACCGCCCTTGAAGTGTTAAGCACCTAATGAAAGAAACGCTAAATGATAAATGCTAAATGCTAAACGGTAGTCGGTAGTCAGTAGCCAGTAGGAAGCCAGAATTCAGAATCCAGAATGGCGTTGTTGCATAAATCTGTGAAAGAAGATGCCGTTCTTTCAGAACTCAGCTTTTGCTTATCCTTTTTCCCAGGCCTCTCGCTTTCGCTTCGGCCTGGGCTATGTTATTATGGTCCTTCAGACCATTGAAAACACAATCTTTTTAAAAATGTACTGATTTCATGGCCTGAAAGGCCTTCATGTCATAGCCCAGGCCGAAGCGCAGCGAGAGGCCTGGGTATCCAAGAGGGAGGATTGAGTTCTGAAAGAACGGCATTAGATTTATGCAACAACGCCATCCAGAATTCAGAATGAACGACAGAATACCAGAGAACGTCGTATAAATGGTTGTGAGTTCAGTCGCCCGTCACTGCGTTCTGGGCTCTAATTCTTGGTTTTGCAAATCCAGCGCTCCATCGCGCTAAGGCGCTCAGTCACGCTGGCTATGTTCGGGCCGTCCTACGTTTTCACTCCGGACTTAGGACAAAAAGATGGTAATTATGCCCTAGAGCCCGCCTAGGGCGATCGATCAAAGCCCACTGTGACTTTGTGATTAGCGAAGGAACTGTGGGTGATGTTAACAAAAAAAAGAGCCCAGAACGCAGTGACGGGCGACTGAACTCACAACCATTTATACGACGTTCTCTGGTATTCTGCCGTTCATTCTGAATTCTGGATTCTGAATTCTGGCTTCCTACTGACTACTGACTACTGACTACCGACTACACTTAGCATTGGTTTTTAAGCGTTCTTCCAGGCGAAGAAGTTAAAATGGCCAAGGATAAAGCCTAAGACAGCTCCTGAGAGGTGGGCTGTATTAGCAATGCCGGGAGATAGTGAGAGATCGCCATAGACTTCTAAAAAGAATGACGCCGTTTGCAAAGCAAACATGGCAAGGATGAAGATGGCGATAAAAGCAAAAGTTGCTCCCTGAAGTTGGTAGCCCTCCCATGCGGCTTTCCGCTGTCTTACCCAGATGAAAGTTAGCATGGCGCAGAGAACGCCCGAGAACCCGACGAAATTGACACCCGTCATCAAATATTGGCATGTATTGGAAAAAATGCCGGTCAAGATAATGAATAAAAGATATTTCCATTTACCCATGCACTGCTCCATCTGCCTGCCTAAGACGATGAGCCAAATCATATTAAAAAAGATGTGAAAGATATCGTAATGCATCAGACTTGGAGTAAAAAGACGCCATATTTCCCCCTGCCTAATTTTTTCAAACATAGGAGCATTAAAATCCCATTGCTTTTGCAAGTTTTTTAGATGCAAAACAATTTTTTCATAGAGACCTTGCCAATATGGAGTATGGTAGAATTGTTCTAAGAGAAATTTTCCTTGGGGTGGAAGATCATCGATATTTTGCAGTTTATCTTTTCCATAAGCTTTTGCGATTTTGTCAATGATTTCGAAGGCTTGGGGATAATCATACAAGAGCTCTTTTTTGATCGGAGAAGAAAATACCGCGATGTAGGGGATTGATGGGGGGATTTGCTCCAAAGATGGTGTTGTCAGCTGATCTAGGCCGAAAATAATGCCGCATAAGATCAAAAGATACAGAGTGACTACACCAAAAGATTGACGATTTAAGACAAGGCCTTTTTTGGTGGCGTTGGCTAGTCTTTGAGGAGCCTGCTTAATCGTTGTTTGCACAGGTTCTAAAAAGGTTTTTGCAGCTCTTTCGCGCATTTGAAATTTCTGGTCGCTGGGAGATTGAAAGAACTCATCGGCAATTTTGCTAGCTTCAGCAAACTGATCTTCATCATAAACCCAGATTTTACAGTTGATGGTTCCGTAGTCGGAGCTTCCCCAATCGGTATTTGTTTCGACTTCTAGCTGATTTTCGATCCCTTTGCGCGCTAAAAAAGAGGATAGAATCTGACTTTGCTCTTCGTTTGTCAAAGTGGCGAGCAAACGCATTATTATTCGCCTTTTAGACTTTCGATTTTTTTGAGAATTTGAGAGGTAGATAGTCCGGGAACTAACTCAACGATATGGATGAATCCGCCATGGGATTTCACCGTCTCGGCTTCGATGCAATTTTCTCCATATTCAGGACCATTGACATGAACATCTGGCTTGATGATGGCAAGTGTTTTGCGAGGATCAGTTTCATCAAACCATGTGACGAAGTCCACGAACTCTAGGGCAGCCATCATCTGCAGGCGGTACTCTAAAGGAATGATGGGACGTTTTGGACTTTTGTATTGTTGAATCGATCGGTCGGTGTTAAGAGCTACGATTAAGATATCGCCTCTTTTTTTGGCTTCATAGATAATATGCAGATGCCCTGCATGCAGCAGATCGAAGGAACCATTGAGTGTTGCTATTTTTTGCCCTTTTTTTCGCAACTCTCCTATCTGGCGCTCAAGATGGCCGGGTGGAATGAGTTTTCTCTTAAAAGCAATAGCCCATGGTTCATGAACTGGCATAATTAAGCCTCGTTATTTTACATTCATTCGCTGAAAGCAATCTTAAAAACCTCGTCGTAATGCTCGACGAAATGAATAGCAATACCTTTTTTAATGTAATCCGGCAATTCATCATAGTCGCGTACATTGTCTTTAGGGAATATCAAAGTTTTAAGTCCGGCGCGCCGCGCTGCTACTAGCTTTTCTTTGAGGCCACCAATGGCCAAGATACGCCCCGTCAGAGTCAATTCTCCCGTCATCCCCAGATTATCGAGGACCGGAGTTTCCGTCAAAAGAGAAAGCAAAGCCGTCACCATGGTAATCCCTGCCGAAGGGCCGTCTTTTGGGGTTGCTCCCTCGGGAATGTGAATATGCACTTGCGATTTTTCGAAGAAGGTATACCCCGGAGCATATTTAAGCATGGCGCTATGCAGATAACTCCAAGCAATCTCAGACGATTCTTTCATGACTTGGCCGGCTTGACCTGTCAGCTTCATTTCCGTTTTCTCGGCGGCTACCTTGATAGTTTCGATGTAAAGAGTCGCTCCTCCCATTGCCGTCCAAGCAAGGCCCATGCAGACTCCAATAGGCGTTCGCTCATAGAAGCGGTCGCTTGTGAAGATGGGCTTGCCAAGGTATTCCGCAAGATTGACCGGGGAAATTCGATTTGACTTAAGTTCCGGAATAACTTCTTTGCTTTTCTTGCCTTTAACGCCTTTTTTCTTCGATTCTTTTTCCTTTTCCGCCAGTTGTTCATCCTTCACAATTTTTAAGGCGACTTTGCGCATGATTTTTTTCACTTGGTTTTCCAAATTGCGCACACCGGCTTCGCGCGCATAACCATTGATGATTGAGCGCAGGCCCTCAGTTGTGAAAGTAAGCTGTGCCGCTTTTAGCCCCATCGATTTGCGGTTGCGGGGGATAAGGTATTTTTTTACGATCTCGATCTTTTCTTGCATGATGTAGCCTGAAAGCCTCAAGATATCCATGCGGTCTTTGAGCGGCTCGGGGATCGTATCCAAAACGTTGGCTGTTACAATGAAAAGAACATCCGATAGGTTGCAGCGCACATCGAGGTAATGATCGAGGAACTCGCAGTTTTGCTCGGGATCCAAAACTTCTAAAAGCGCCGAAGCCGGATCGCCATGATAGCTGCTGACCATCTTGTCAACCTCATCAAGCATGATGACAGGATTCATCGTTTGACAGAACTTCAATGCTTGAATGAGTTTCCCCGGCATAGCGCCGATATAGGTTCTGCGGTGGCCCTTGATCTCGGCTTCATCGCGCATGCCCCCGACAGAGAAGCGGTAGAATTTGCGGCCAAGCGCCCGTGCAATACTTTTTCCTATGCTGGTCTTGCCAACACCTGGAGGCCCTACCAAGCAGATGATGCTTCCGCGGACGCCGCCGGAGAGTTTTCCTACGCTGATAAATTCCAAAATGCGCTGTTTGATATCCTCTAAGCCATAGTGATCTTCTTCTAAGATTTTTTCAGCTTTGCTTAAATCATGGCACTCTTCGCTGTGAATGCCCCAAGGAATTATCGTTAGCCAGTCCAGATAGCCGCGAGAAACGGCATATTCTGCAGACTGAACTTCAAGTGCGCTCAGCTTTTCCATTTCATCGTGAATAACCTTAAGAACGTCGGGCGATACCTTGCGCTGCTTTAAGCGCGTTTCGAATTTTTCCCTATCGAGTAATTTATCGTCTTTTTCAATGCCCAATTCTTTTTTTATTGTCTTAAGCTGCTCTCTTAGGAAGAAATCTTTCTGACTTTTGGAGATGGTAGCTTCGATCTTCTGATTGATATTGTGCTGCAGCATGCTAAGATCGAGCTCTTTCTTAAGAAGAGCTAAAGCTTTATCGATACGGCCGGGGATATCGAAGGTTTCCAAGACCTCTTGCAACTCCTCGCGCGACGCCGTTGTCAGGGCTACTGCAAAGTCGGCCAATTTGCCGGGCTCGGTGAAATCGGAGTGGCCAAGAAAAATCTGCAATTCTTCTTTGAAAAGGGGATTTAGCTTAAGGAGATCTTTAATCGTAGAGATGATGCTAATGGCGTAAGCTTTAAGCTCTTGCGTTAGGGTTGGACTGTCTTCGTAATAGGTTACTTTGGCTTTTAAAGTCTTAGCTTTTTCAAGCGGTTCGACAACCTTAAGGCGCTTCTCCATATTCAAGATGACTTGCGCACCGCCTTGTTCCATGGGAATGATGCGCAGTACCCTTGCTAAGACTCCGACCTGATAAAGATCTTCAAATTTTGCTTTGTAGATGTCTTGTGTTTCAGATTTGGCCAACAAAAGGCCGACGCACTTATGATCTGATTTGGCAAGAGTTTTTAAAACTTCATAAAAAGGACCCGGTTCAATGACGATAGGGGCTGCCATTCCAGGGAAGAAAGGTCGCCGCAGCAAAGGGAAAATAAACAGATCTTCCGGCGCAGAGACCCCCTTTTTCATGGCTTGCTGGCTTTCGTCCAAGGAGTTAATGACGGCATTTTCCAATTCTAAGTCGAATGCATTGTCTTGGCTTTCTTGATTCAAGTTTTCCTCTTACTGGGTTTGAATTTTGATCAGAGAAGAAATTTTAATAGGAAAGCAGATACTTTTCAACAAGAAGTGTTGCTGATTTAAAACTCATGTTAAGTGATTATAGCGAAACACATTCAAAATTTAGATTTTTGACTGTATTTCGGTATACCTTTTGAAGCTTGGCTTTTTTTGGCTTCAAAAGTTTTCCCAATTGACCCAAACCTTGCAATTAGTGCTTTCTCGAACTTTTTTAACTTTGACCTAGGTTAGAGTATATTTTAACTTCGTTTGGTTGGCATTCTTGCACAAAGGAATGAGGCTGTGAAAAAATCCAAAGAGACACAGATTCGATCTCGATTTCAAGCTTTTTTTACCGTAAAATGCCAAATTGCCGCGACAGCGGCTACAGAAGTTAGCCGGGGGTGACGCAAGGAACCCCCGGTAAATTTCAGATAGAATATGGAGCCAGGAACTGGCGAAACTTTTAACGAAATGTCGCCAGTTCCTGG
>JABDEI010000003.1 GCA_013287145.1 Chlamydiota bacterium | reverse complement strand
GCACATTCAAAATTTGGGTTTTTATGGCCAAAGCAAAGTTGATGGGGATTCTCAATGTCACTGACGATTCTTTTTATGATCAAAGCCGATATTCTGTTTTCGAAGAGGCTGTGGCGCGAGGTCTGCAAATAGCTGCAGAAGGTGCCGATTTGATTGATATTGGTGGGGAGTCGACGCGGCCAGGAGCGCCCAGTGTTCCTGAAGAGCTAGAGTTAGAACGCGTAATACCGGTCATTAAAGCTCTATGCATGAAAACAGCCATTCCTATTTCCATAGACACTGTGAAGCCGCATGTAGCAGTTGCCGCTATAGCGGCGGGAGCTTCGATGATTAATGATGTTTCCGGCTTCCGAGATCCGGAAATGTGCGAAGTCGCCGTTTCATGCCAAGTGCCTGTTTGTCTGATGCATATGCAGAAAACTCCCAGTATAATGCAAGAAAATCCTTGTTATCCACAAGGAGTTGTCAATGAAGTCTGTTCTTGGTTCGAAATACAAATAATAAAACTCATAAAATCCGGAATCAAAGAAAAAAATATCATGATTGACCCAGGAATTGGCTTTGGAAAAACAATTGCTCATAATCTCGAAATCATACAGAATCTGCACAAATTCAAAGCCATGGGATTTCCGTTGCTCTTAGGTGTTTCGCGAAAGTCATTTATGAGCAAAATCTTGAATAAACCTTCAGGGCAGCTGATACATGAAACCGTAGCAATGAATGCTATTGCGCTATTGTCCAAAGTCGATATGATACGCGTTCACGATGTCAAAGAACATCGTGGAGTTATCGATCTGCTAGAGCAATTCATGAAACATGGAAATGCAGAATAGTTCAGGCAATTTTTATGAAATTGTTTCAAATCATGGTACCCGGTCTGGAGATTTTGATCATAGCCATTATGGTCTATTATCTTCTCTCTTTTTTTTGGAATACCAGAGCGATGGATCTTATCTTTGGTTTGTTGGCATTTCTGGTCTTCTATGCTTTTTCTATATGGTTTCATTTTCCTGTCGTGCAGAAGCTGATGCTCTATTTTGTCAATGTTGCTGTGATTGCTGTATTAATCATTTTTCAGCCAGAGTTGCGTTTGGCGTTGTCTAAGCTCAGCGTTAAAGGCAAAAAATATCGGGAAATCACCGAATTTGACAAGTTTCTTGATAGCATTTCTCAGTCCATCTATCGCTTGGCTGATCGTCGTCTCGGGGCTTTGGTCGTTTTAGAAAATCAAGACTCTCTTGATGAATTTGCTAATAAAGCCGTTATGTTGAATGCACAATTTTCACCGGAGCTTCTAGAAACGATTTTTATCACGACAACACCGTTGCATGACGGCGCTATCATCATCAGAGGAACTACAATTTTATCGGCAGCGACTATTCTTCCCCTGGCTGACGATACGTCGCAACTAGCAAAATCTCTCGGTACACGTCACCGTGCAGGGCTTGGCATCAGCCAGCTGACGGATGCGCTCATCATTGTGGTTTCTGAAGAAAGCGGTAAAGTATCTATTGCTCGGGATGGAATTATGACCAGAGGGGTAAAAGTAGACCGCTTTAAAGGAATTATCAGAAGCATATTTACACCGCCTCAAACGACAATGCAATCCGGTTTTGATTTGATAGGAAGTCTAAAGAAATGGAAACGTTAATTTCGCGCATCTTCTTGAATAATTGGCAGCGTAAAATTGTAGCTTTGATAGCTGCCATTGTTATTTGGTTGTTTGTCAATCACTCGATTATCGAGACAAAAACCATCCCTAACGTTCCGATTCGCATCATCAACCTTCCGGCAGATAAAACAATTGTGGGATTACTTCCCAATGGCATGTTAAGCAAACGTATCACATTGACCTTAAGCGGCACCAAAGATGTCATCGATGAAATAGACCAGGGCGATTTAGAGGTTCTTCTTGACGCCTCGATGACTGAACAAGATGAATGGGTCGTCCAAATTGGCAAAAAAAATCTTGTGAGCCTAAATCCAAACATCGATCTTCTACATCACATTACTCAAGTCTCTCACACAGAATTCGTCATTAAGCTTAGCCGGCTCCTAACAGCAAAAATCCCAATCACAATACTGCCCCCGGTGGGAGACCCTCCATCAGGATACGAGTTTCTGGATATCTGGCCACGGACACTGTTGCAAACGATTAGCGGTTCAGAAGAAGAAATTAAAGCGCTAAAAAGCAGAGGACTCGAGCTCACGTTCGACCTAAGTGAAGTTACAAAAGCTGAATTAGACGGTCTCAAGACTATGGGGCAAAATTTCCATCAGGATGAGGTCAGCTATCCTATCCCAAACAAATGGAAACAAGTAGCTATTCCCTTTCATAATTATACTTTAGAGGAAATTAACGATCCGGATGCGCAAAGTTTACGTATCGATTTTTTAAGAAAACAATTTCTTCCTATTGAAAGGGAAATTCCTATCACGGTCTTTTTTCCTCTTCAAAATAGCGACACGATCAAACCAGAAAATTATTCCTTGGACATTAGCGGCAACATTACCAAAAAAAATGACATTCCCATTCTATCGATTCCGCTTTATACCCGTGATGTAAGCCAACTTTTTGTAGAAACTGTCAAAGACTACTTGCAAATTGTCATCGTAGCTGCTCCTCCGGAAGTTAGACAAAATTTAGAATGGAGTCTTGAAATCATCAATTCACAAGTCTTAGAAGATACTTACGTTGCTTTCTTTCTCGCAAATGACCCGGCGACAAACAAAAATGGACAGAGCGCCTTTTACAAACAAAGAGAACTCTCATTGCGAAAACGCTTTCAAGAATATGCCCATCGCCTTTCTCTTTTTATTTCCAAAGATAAGAAATTGTCATTAGAGAGTAAAATTGAAGGTAAACAGATCAAAGTTAAGTTATGAAAGTTACCATCCTTAAACGAAATCTTTATCAGCTGCGTGGCAAAGAAAAATATGCTCTGCAAATTGCTGAAGCTTATGCTGCAAAGGGTTGTCATGTCACAATATTAACTTCTGGGGAATTATTTAAAGATTCTTATTCAAGTTGCGGTATTGTTAATCTGATGCCTGAGTCAGTCAATAGTTATTCCGCAATACGTCGTTTCAACTTCGAATGTGAAAAATGGGTAAAAGCAAGCAATCCCGATATTGTCCTTGGGATGGATTATAACACTTTTCAAACATATTTATTTGCCTGCAATGGAGTCTACGCAGCATATCTTCAAAAAAGTGCGCTATTTACCACTTTTGGACAAAAGCTTGCCAATTTTTTTAGCCCTTTACAACGTCGCATTCTCAGTTACGAGCAAAAAACCCTTGACAGCCCAGAGTTGCAAGCGATCCTATCTCCTTCTTCAATGGTGCGAGATGAATTTTTGATTCACTATAAGATCGACCAAAAAAAAGTAAGGGTCATTCCCCCAGGCATTGATTTGAATGAATCTTTGCAGGACTTTGAAAAGTGGCACATTCGGCGAGACTGGCTAAAGCTGACCCGGAATTTAAGCGAGACTGCATATCAATTTCTTTTTCTAGGAAATGGGTACGAGAAACATGGATTAAAATACCTGCTGGCAGGGCTTGCTTTGCTTTCATCAGAAAATTTTGAACTCTGTGTCATAGGTAAAGATAATAAAATGCACCAATTCGTAGAACTTGCAAAAAAATATAAGATTGAAAATAAAGTCAAGTTTTTTGGGTATTGTGACAATGTCAATGAATTTTATCAAATTGCCGACGCTGTCGTCATTCCATCAATATACGATCCTTTTTCAAACGTTACCCTGGAAGGACTAGCAATGGGAACATTCATCGTGTCATCAAGGAATAATGGAGGAAAAGAACTTCTCAATTCACAATCCGGCATCTTAATTGAAGACTTATCTAATCCTGAATCGATGGCCGCAACCCTCAAAACCGCCATGACCCATCGCAAAACCATGGAAAGCGCTAAACGCATTCGCGATAGAATGACTCATTATAATCTGAAAACACAGATAGAAAAACTCATTTCCGAGACCGTCGATACCGCAGAGACCGAAAAAATTGCCCGCATCCTATGGTAAATCATGCCTTCAGAACGTTACTTTCATGACAAAAAATTTGTAGATAAACAGGTGATTTTAGAGGGGCTAGAGTTTCATCATTTGGCCCATGTCATGCGCTCTAAGGCTGGCGACACTGTCGAGTTGGTTAATGGACAAGGTGAATTAGCTCAAGGTATCATAGAAGCAATCAACAAAAAGAACGCTCTTCTAAATATTCAACGAGTTGTTAAAGAAGCTCCCCCTAATTATGAAGTTGTTTTAGCACAAGCTGTTCCTAGAATGGGGCGACTAGATTTCATTGTAGAAAAAGGAACTGAGCTTGGTATGACGCAGCTTTTTCTTTTTCCCACGCAGCGAAGCGAAAGAAAACAGCTAACAACGCATCAGTTGGAGCGTCTAAAAGCCATTGCTATCGCTGCGATGAAACAGTGTGGACGTCTTTATCTCCCACAGATTTCAATATGCAGTTCAATAGCTGAAGCATTCAAAAATCAATACATAGTATTTTTTGGCGATGTCATTCCCCAAGCTCTGCCTCTTGTAAAGGTTTGGGCTGAACAGAAAGAAATTAAGGCCGGAGTCGAATTCTATATCGGACCTGAAAGCGGCTTCAATGATGATGAAATCGATCTTTTAAAAGGAAAAGGGGCTTTAGGTGTCAAATTGCACGGAAATATTTTGCGCACTGACACTGCAGCATTAACCGCCCTAAGTATTATTCAGCAGTGGCTGTTGAATTAATACCCAGGCTACATTTGAAACATCGATTGAATTTGTAAGATATTATTTGGAGTCGGTTGCCAGCTGATCTCTTCCAAAAGAAGACGGCTCATCAAGACCTCTCTATTTTCAACCTTAAATTCTTCGCGTTCTAACTCAAAGTACCAAATAGTGTTATCTTCAAATAAGCGAAAGGGTTTTTTTATTGATTTTGCAAGTTGAATGACAGCAGCACAAACATCTGGCCATTTTGAAGGATTAAAATCATGACCGCACAAGATTCCGTGAGGATTCAATTGCTTTGACCAAAAAGCAAGATCGTTATCGACATGTGGCTTTAAGTGATTTCCATCGATAAAAACTAGATCAGGTCGTAGGTTTTTATCCCATGTCATAGTGGGTGAATACCCTTGAATAGGAATGATATTACTGCAATCCTTTACGTATTCTTTAAACTCATCTAAAGAGGCAGATCGATCCATCTGCGGTAATGGGTCGTCCTTATTACCTTCCCAGGAATCAATACAGTAGACCGTTGCTGAAGAAGGCACTGATTTTGCCCACGCCCAGGCCGAGCGACCATAGTAAGCTCCCACTTCAACGACAGTGCCATGTGGAGAAACACATGCTGCAAGCGCTTCTATGGCTTTAAAATCACGCCCATACATATGGCCTGGAATATCTTCTCGGTAAGGCATTTGCCAATACATCCCTTGATATGATTTTTTTCACACAACAACGCCCTTATAAACCAAGGCTTTTTCAGGATCAAGGGTGATTAACTGACCTTCTTTTAGAATGCGGCAGGCTGCATCAGCTCGCACTAAAACAGGCTTGTCTAGTTCATTAGCAATCTGCATAAGGTATTTCTCTGATTCTGTATCATTGATATGATTTTGTAAAATAACACCACTGCACTCCTTAATGAAAGGAAGATAGGAAGCGTCGCAGGCTGGGATGACTAAAATCTGATCTTTGACAGCATAGGGTTTACGCTCCTCTCCAGAAAAGACCAAAACAGCGTTTCCATAAACGCGATTTCCACGGCCGCAATGGCCTCTCACCAAAACATCGCCTATGCTTTCAACAATCATCATATTTGTAGTCCCTGAAATTCCAAAAGGCGACCCTGCTGTAACCACAACTAGATCACCATAGCTCACAAATTGATTTTCAAGCGCATAGGTACTAATGTTAGCAAAAGCGTGGACGAGATTTTTATCGTCCTCTTCACTTAAGTAGGGAAAGACACCCCAGTTCACAGCCATCTGATGATAACATTTTTCATTAGGTGTCATCGCAATGATAGGCATGGCAGGACGAAGCCTCGATAGCAGACGCGCAGTCGATCCTCCGCTAGTAAAAGCAAATATCGCTTTAGCATTGGAGCTGTAAGCTGTTTTTACTGTGGCCAAAGTCACTGCAGAAGGGACATCATGATAAACAATTGGAGCATGCAAATTAAAAAATGTGCGGTAATCGAAATCTTCTTCAGCTTCTGTGATGATGCTTTTCATAACATTAACCGTTTCAATAGGATATTTTCCAACTGCAGTTTCACCGGACAGCATAACAGCAGAAGTGCTATCATAAACGGCGTTTGCCACATCGGATACTTCGGCGCGCGTTGGACGCGGATTGTAGATCATCGATTCTAACATCTGGGTAGCTGTTACAGAAGGTTTTCCCGCCAGATAGCTTTTGCGAATCATCATTTTTTGCAGGCGCGGCACTTCACTTAAGGGCACTTCGACTCCGAGATCTCCCCGTGCAATCATGATCCCATCAGCTACTTGAACAATAGTATCGAAGTTGTGAACTCCTTCGCTATTTTCTATTTTTGCCATCACGAGAATATCGGGTCTTTTCTCCTGCTCTAGAAGCTTCTTGATGGACAACACATGATCGGTTGATCGCACGAAAGATGCTGCGATAATATCAACATCATTTTTGCAACCAAAACGAATATCTTCGATATCGGTTTCAGTGATAGCTGGCAAATTAAGGCTGGCATTGGGAACATTGACCCCCTTTCCGGACTTGATGGTTCCACCGTTGTCAATTTGTACAATCACGCCCTTAGATGTCCTTTCAATAACATGTGAAGAGATGTAGCCATCATCAAAAAGCACTCGCATGCCCACCGCTAATTCATCTAAGACAAAATCGGGAGTCACTGTGACACCATTAAGATCCCCTTCAAGGGATGCTTTGACCAAAGGCCAATGGTGTCCCGCCGGAAGCGCTAGTTCGCTATTTTTAATTTTGCCGATGCGTATCTCCGGCCCTTTCGTGTCTAACATGATGGCTAGAGGTTTCTTAAGTCGTTTACGGGCTTCTTTTAAGTTATTGATGGCCTCCAGATGTTCAGCATGTGTGCCGTGGCTGAAGTTGAGCCTGGCCACGTTCATCCCCGCTTCGATAAGCTTGATCATCTTTTCTAAAGTGTTGACGGAAGGACCTATAGTACAAATGATTTTTGTATGATTGGTCATTGATCTCTCCTAAATGTCTAAGCAGGCAAGCGTAACAAAAGCAAAAGAAAAAAATCCACTTGATCTTTTAATTAGCTGTTGTACTATCAGAAAATATATGGATCAAGATAATAACCGGCTTTTTGAGCAATAAGGAGGGAAAATGAAGGGGATCAACTGCTTTTTTGGGATTTTACTGTCTTTTCTTGCTTGCAATTTCTTTGTTTCTGCAGAAGTTGAGCAAGTAACCGTAAAATGGACTCCCGGCCTTTGCATCACGAATTGCCCTCAAAGCTTAGAAAAAGAATTTAAGAAAATCAAAGGCGTCGCCACAATTTCTATTAATCAGGGAAGCGGACAGGCTGATCTGACCTGGAAGCCAAACGAGCCTTTCACTTATCAATTAGTATCCACGGCCATGCGCATGATTGGACTTACCATCCATGATTTTCGCGTCCGCGTGAAAGGAACCATTAGACATGACGATCACAACGTCATTTTGGTCTCAATAGGCGACAACACCCGCTTTGTTCTTCTAGGACCCATCACTCCTAGCTTGCATAACCAAGTCATTGAACATAATGTTCAAAATCATCCCCTTGCTGCTGGAAAGCGCGATCAACTTCTTAATGCCGAGATGAATAATCAAATTGTCACCATTGAAGGGCCCATTTTCGAAGGATGGAAAGCTCCCCCTCTCTACCTTATTGCAGAACAGGTACAGGTGCAGCAAAATCCACCAGAACAAAAGCGTTAAAAAAAGGAGTATTTTTCTTTAAGGAAATGGGTACCTTCCTTCAGTCAAAGCTACGGCTTTGTTAAGACTAATACTAAACGCCACACCAACTCGATCTGGGTTAAGTAGGTCGCGTTTTGCCCTAAAGCTAATTAAATCATTAAGATTATTTGCCTCTAGCAGCTTTTTAATATTATTCTCTTCTGTATCCCAAGTAGAATAAGGAAAAGCAAGTGAAGCTTCAAATCCCCCATCTGTTTTTTTCCACTTAAGATTGGGAAAAATTTGTGCTTTGGTTTTTAGAGCCGCTAATATGGTTTGATCCGGTGGAGAATTTTTATTATTTTCAATTAAAGCTCTCGCCTCATAAGGATCGAAGGTACATGTTACTCGCGTAAATCCTTCGGGCATCTCCCTTAGACTTGAATCGAACCTCATGCTTTTACTAATTTGTTCAGGAAATGAATCTCTGACTAGATTCTGAGCGATTTCTCGGCGTTCATCTTTCATTTTCGGAACTTTAAAACTACATGCGAATTGCGATCCTTTCACTTCCCAATCGTTCTCCCTATATGGTGAAAGCTTATTAGGCATCATCGTATTTAATTTAGCGGCTATGTTTTGAGCTTCTGATCGTGTTTCTGTCCCAAGCATTTCTTTCACAGCACCCTTTGCTGAATCCACCGCAGGCCTGCTTCGTGCATTTTCGGGCTGAGCTAAATATCCATTTAACGCATCTTCAATATTAAGCCCCAGTTGTCGTGTTGAAATTTTTGTCTGAATTGCTCTGTTGTATTCCTTTTGAACAATCGCAATGACATCCAGATTGCTCTGCCCACCAGAACCACTATTTGCATTTTTCAATCTCTGCTCGACTGTGCTTTTTATGTGTTCTGGCATCGAACTTAAAAATGCATTTTGAAATTTTTCAAAAAAAGCCCTATCAACTGTGCTTTCTTGTTTATTTGTTGCTGGTTGAGGAATTGATTTGCCCGGAGCAACCTGAGGCGTTTGAATTGGTTGAGTTGGCTGCTTTACTGCCTGTTTTACAGGAACTTGTGGAGGTTTTGCCCCCTGGGCTTTTGTTTCTGGTTGCATAGCACTTTTTTGAGGAACAACTTTTTCCTGCAGAAGCTTTGACGGCTGCCATTTTGTGGGCTGATTGACTTCATCTATAGTTTTAAGACACATCTCTAAACCTTTTTGGTCGATAGGATCTGCAGTAGCTTTTAGCTCTCTTAAATTTGTTTTGAATGCTTCGATTTCAGGAGTACTTTTAGCAAGAATTTCTTTAATTAATTTCGGATTTTTTAAATCATCAACTAATCGTTTGACCACTTGAAGATGCGCTATTTTGCCAATGTTTCCTTTTACACCGATTTCTTTTTTTTTGGGTTTAAATTGGTTTGATTCTATAGTTAAATTGTTTTGTTTCCAGTCTATATTACCTTTTAAAAGATTTGAAATATCCATACTCATAAAACACCTCATATTAATTGCGTAGCTTTTCATCCAATCATTCAGTTATAACAACACTAATTATATGAATAATTTTAATTTTAATACAAATATTAATGAATATATAGAATAGTGACGGCTGGAATAGTTTACTTTTAATACTTTACACGATTAAAAATTCATTAATAAATCAGCAGTGATTTATTTAATTTCTAATAGTTCAACTGTTCTTTGAAGAGTATCAACAGCAACATGATTGCGAAGAGGAAATGAATCGAATTTGACGACAGGTCTTTCGGGATGAACAGTGTCAAAATAGTAACTATCAACAATTCGCTTTTCTGTATCTAAGATGGAAAATACGGTTAATTCATTACTTGGTTTGACCAAAAATACTCGCATTTGCAAACCTGGAAAATCTGCCTAATGCGAGTATAATCAGTCAATTTATTTTTTATGAAGCTCGGCTAGGATACGACGGCCTCGCAGGACCAGGGCCCTTGAAAGCTTTTCTTCGTCGATCATTCCCCGGACCATTAAACTTTGATCCACCTTTGGGCGGGAAAGACCTTTTGCCAAATCGATTGCCTTCCTTTCTGACCTCTTGAAACTTCGAAGAAGGCTCCAAACCGGGAATTACTTCTAAAGCAAGTTTTTGCTTAATAAAGACTTCGATCTGTCGTAATACAGAACGGTCCTTGGCATTGGCGAAAGAAAAAGCTACGCCGGTGGCTCCAGCACGCCCTGTTCTGCCGATTCTATGCGTATAATCTTCGACACATCGCGGCAAATCAAAGTTAAAGACGTGCGTGATGGTGCAAACATCAATACCTCTGGCTGCCACATCAGTTGCAACGAGAAAGCGCACGTGCCCTTTTCGCAAATTAGCCAAAGTTCTTTCGCGCTGCCTTTGGTGCATGTCTCCATGCAGAGCTGCTGCTGAATAACCTTCAGCTTCCAATTCGTCCGCAAGCTCTTCTGCATACCGCTTCGTAGATGTAAAAATTAGTCCCTGATTTATCGAAGGGTCATCGATCAATTTTTTGAGGATTGCAAGTTTGTGGGGAAGGTCATCGACATGGAATATACTTTGTTTAATGTGATCATATTTTTCCTGAGCAGGGATCACACAGAGTTCTTGAGGTTTATTCATCAATCGATTTGAAAGCTGAAGAACAGATCCTTTCAACGTAGCTGAAAAAAGAAGCGTTTGCCTTGTCGGTGGTGTTGCCGCAGCTATTTGCTCGATAGGCTCAATAAAACCCATGTCAAGCAAGCGGTCGGCTTCATCTAAAACCAACATTTCAATTCTTGAAAAGTCGATTCTTCCTTGGCCTAAATGATCAAGTAAGCGACCTGGAGTTGCCACTAAAATTTCAAAGGGTCGGGAGAGTTGGCGTCTCTGCAGAGGATAAGGCGCTCCTCCATAAATACATACCGTCTTTACCTTGGGAAGATACTTGCTATGTCTTTCGGCTTCTTTCGCCACTTGCATTGCAAGTTCACGCGTTGGCACTAATACGAGGATGCGAGGTCCCATTCCTTTTTTTGGCGAGGGTGTTGCCAAGCGATGCAGTGCCGGAAGAAGAAATGCCGCTGTTTTGCCCGTTCCCGTTTGTGCGGAAGCTCGCAAGTCTACGCCCTTTAAAATCTCCGGTATTGCTGTTGCTTGAATGGGTGTAGGAGTGTCAAATCCTGCTTCTTCGAGTGCTTGCAAAATACGAGGATCGAGATCTAATTCTTTGAATATCATGTATAAACCACTTTAATAAATATTTAATACAAAGAGAAAAGATCACAAAAAATCTAATTATTTTTTCATCCTCTTTGCGTGTCGCGAAAATCATAACACATTAATGACTATAAAGATAGTTTTATTAGCCTTCCAGGGAAAATAAAACTAGAAAACAGAATTCAGAATCCAGAATTCAGAATTCAGAATGAAAAACAAGGAATACTATAAAGCAGGTAATTGCTGGAATAGCGCAGAAGGGTGTCATTCTCAATTCTTATCCGTTGCCTTCATTCTGAATTCTGGATTCTGGATTCTAGCCTTTTCAGCCTTCATTGGCTAAACGAAAGCCTGTATGGCTATTAAATGCATCGATATTCAAGACTGTCGATTGTTCGCCGCTACGGTGTTTAACAAGGCGCTGAGGTACGAAAGGAACTTGTGATGTTCCAGTTGATGTCCATTCGTCGACTTGATCATCAGAGTCATCCAAAACTTTGGCGTTAAGAGCTTTTTGCCACTCACTCTCCGTCGGCAGGCGCTTACCTTTCCAAACGGCATACGTTAAAGCATCTTTGTATGAGACATTAACAACGGGCTTGTTTTCTATGCCTAAGGGGATTTTCCCATCAACCCAATGGACAGGAGCATGATAGTGCATTGCTTTAACAAATTGCATATATTCTTCATTGCTGACTTTACTGCGGTCGACATAAAAAGCGGTATCGCCGGCTGATGATGAAATATAGGCCATTTCATGGCTGACTTCGGCATTGCTTGCAACTTGAGGCTCACTTGCTTTTTCTGTAGAAGATCCTTTTTCATCTGAAAGCGACTCCTCTGAAGTATTCATCTCCTCTTTTTCAAAACTTTCTTGCCAACAGATCTGTTCAAGCAAAATCGCTTGATCTAAAGCATGGTGATCTTGCGCGGAATATCTGTTGATCTCCTCTTCGTGAATGGCAGCAATAATAGGAACTAACTCACCCGATGCCGAGACTAATAAGTCGGTTTCAGCTCTAAGCTCTTCAAAGGTAAGAAACTGAATGTTCTCAGTTTCCAAATCTTTGCCATCATCCTCTTTACTGCTCTCTTTCTCAGGAAAATCATCAAGATAGATCAACTCTTCAGCGATTAAAATATCTTTGACTTGATTAAATACTTGCGGAGTCAAAACGTGTGTTTGCTCTTCAGTTTCATCTGCATCAGTAAGAAATTTAATCCCTGATGTGGCATCGTCGCTATCATCATCGTCGGGATCTGGATCTTTGAGTTCAATATCTTCGATGGCAATAGGATTCTTGGGTACATCTTCAAAAATCAGCTCTTCATTATAAAGCGTGATCTGCTCTGGTGTTAACTGCACGCTATCTTTCAGCAAAGAACCCACGGCTTTCTTTAGAAGATTGGCCTGCTTTTCGTTTTTAACCCCTAGTGTATTCAAAGCACTCGGTTGTAAGAAAGGCAGTTCCCCTTCGGAAACCCATTCTCGATTAAATCCCCCATTTTGTCCTTGCAAGGTAGCAATTTGATCCCAGGGAAATTTTACTGTTTGTTGAGTTTTAGGGATATAGAAGGCAACATATTTATCTTTGACAAAAGAAAATCCTATCCGTTTTAACTCCTTCTTCTCATCTTCTGTCCAGCCAACAATCCCTCCCATGAAGCTCAGTTCTCTTAAATTGTTGCAGCAAATGTGAAATTCTTGCCTGCCATCGCTTAAATGAATCGTATCTCCTACTAATACAACAGGAAGCTGATTGCCATTTTTAAATTCTAAGCTCACCAACTTGGGATTTTTTGTTGAATGAAAATCTTTGTTCTCTCTTAACATAATTACGCTGATATCACGAGGATCAATTTTTACTCTTTGCGCCAATGGGGTTAGCTCTAAGAAAATAAAAGGTTCCTTAGGAATATCACTAATAAAATTTTGTCCATCCAGGGTAATGCACTGTATTTTTGAATGAGTTCCTTCGTGGGCAATGGCTATGGTGGTAAGTTCTCCATCGTGGAAAGTAATATCACCAAAGGCATAATGCAGTACTGGTAAATTTTCAAGTTGACCGTATAAATGCGATCCATCACTAAGCACCACAATGTCATTTCTTGATTTTGCTTGATCCTGCAGACGACTCCATGTTGAATACGAAAACAGCATGCCTAAGTTTTTGGGAGGGCCGACTTCGCTATAGGCATTAGCACCTATAGTCAAGAAGCAGGCGGTTAAAATCAACTTGCGCATTGTCATGACAGTCCTTTTTCTTGCAGGTTTAACACGAGGCAGTTATGATTTTTATCATCCTAATTAAAGGCTTATATCCCCTTGAAAGAAAAAAATAAAGCAGATAGTCGAAAAATTATTTTGAAAAAAGTCCGAGTGCACAACCTTAAAGGGGTTGATCTAACTCTGGATACGAATCAACTCGTCGTTTTTACAGGCGTTTCAGGTTCGGGAAAATCGTCATTGGCTTTTGACACTTTATACGTCGAAGGTCAAAGGCGCTACGTAGAATCACTTTCCAACTTCGCACGCCGTCAGCTTGGCGATATGAGCAAACCCGACTTAGAACATGCCTCCGGAATTTCACCCACGATATCGATCGAACAGAAAACCGCCGGCCGAAATCCCCGCTCAACAGTGGGTACGATGACAGAGGTTTATGATTACCTGCGCGTCCTATATGCCCGCGTTGGAATCCCCCACTGTCCTGTCAGCGGAGAAGCCGTCTTACCTCAGAGCCGCGAAAGAATCATTAAGTCCATTCAAAGCCTTCCTAAGGGCAAAAAAATTATTATCCTTGCACCGCACGCAAAAGGAAAAAAAGCTGAATTCAAAGAAGACTTTCAAGAACTTCTACGCAAAGGATTTACTCGCGTTCGCGTCGATGGAAAAATCGTCAATTTAAATGATGAGATGACCCTGGATGGCAATGTCGCACATGATGTCGATATCGTCATTGACCGCATTGCGATTCAACCCGAAAATATGTCTCGCGTTGCTGAATCAATAACAACGGCATTAAATATCGGTAATGGCGTCTGCAGCGTCCTAGATACAGAATCTGACGATGAAGAGCTTTTTTCTATGCACGCCTTTTCTCCTAAGTCTGGTTTGTCTTATTCTTCTCTAGAACCCCATGATTTTTCTTTTAATAGCCCTTCCGGCATGTGCCCCCGCTGCAGCGGCTTAGGAATTGTTAATGAGTTCGATCTTGATCAGATCATTAATCCAGACTTAAGCATCGCTGAGGATTGCTGCTCTGTCGCAAGCTCCTATCAAACAGTGCGGTACGGCAACATATACGACAACTTGGCTAGTCTGTACAACTTTAGCGTACACACCCCTTGGAAAAAGCTTTCTGAAAAAGCTAAGAAAGTTTTTCTCTACGGCACAGAAAAAAAATGGACGCGCATGCACTTTGTCCATCCCATCACAGGGGCGACATGGACAGATCACGTGCGCTGGCTTGGTGTTTTACATGAGGCGCATTCACGCTATGCTGAAGCTAAAAGCGAAGCATATCGCAAAAAAATGCATAAAATCATGCATGCACAAGTGTGCCCTGAATGCCAGGGCGAGCGCCTTAAAGCCTATCCTGCGGCTACATTGCTGCAAGGCAAGCGCATTGCCCAATTAACTGCCATGACGGTCGCCGAGTGCGCCCATTTTTTTGAGTCCTTAACATTGACAAAGACAGAAGCTATCATCGCCGAAGAGCTTCTCAAAGAGATCCGCGAAAGGCTCAAATTCCTCATCGAAGTCGGCTTGCATTATCTAACACTGGATCGCACTTCTCCTACACTCTCCGGCGGCGAAGCGCAACGCGTCCGCTTAGCTTCCCAGATTGGCTGCGGCTTAGTTGGAATCACCTATATCCTCGATGAGCCTTCCATCGGCTTGCATCCCCGCGACAACAAAAAACTCATCGATACTTTGAAACACCTTCGCGACATGGGCAATACGGTTGTCGTTGTGGAACATGACGAAGAGACTATTTGGGAAGCTGATCATATCGTCGACTTCGGTCCTGGCCCCGGCAGCCGGGGCGGGGAAATTGTCGTTGATGGCGATCTCTCCGATCTGATCCACTCTGAAAACTCTATCACCAGTGGATACCTTACCGGCAGATTAACTATTCCAATTCCAAAAAAACGACGCAAGCCAGCCAAAGAGGCTTTGCAGATTAAAGGCGCTTCTCACCATAATCTTAAAGACGTCAATGTCAAGATTCCCTTCGGAGTTTTCATCGCCGTAACGGGCGTTTCCGGCTCCGGAAAATCCTCTTTAATTTCCGATACCTTGTACCCTGCATTATCAAATCACCTTCATGGCGGCGAACACTCTGTCGGAAAATATGAGGAACTTAAAGGACTGGACGCTATCGACAAAGTCATCGCCATCGATCAATCCCCTATTGGACGAAATCCGCGGTCTAATCCAGCAACTTACGTTAAACTTTTCGATGATATCCGCGAGCTCTTCTGCCAGCTGCCTGAAAGCAAAGCGCGCGGATATAAGCCTGGCCGCTTTAGCTTTAATGTCAAAGAAGGCTCCTGTCCACAGTGTGAAGGCATGGGCATGATTAAAATCGACATGGATTTCTTAGAAGATGCTTGGGTGGAATGTCCGGTCTGCCGTGGCAAACGCTTTGATCACGACACCCTCTCTATCCACTTTAAGGGAAAAAACATCTATGACATCTTGGAGATGGATGTCGCCCAAGCATTAGATTTTTTCACAAACCTCCCCTCCATTAAACATAAGCTGGAAACCCTGCAAAAAGTCGGCATGGAGTATATCAAGCTTGGTCAGTCATCTACCACTCTTTCCGGTGGGGAGGCTCAGCGCATTAAGCTTGCCAAAGAGCTGGTGCGGCCAGCCACAGGAAGAACTCTCTACATCCTAGATGAACCAACGACGGGCCTCCATTTTCACGATATCAAACATTTGCTGCAGGTGCTTCATGAACTTGTCGATAGAGGCAACAGCGTTTTAGTGATCGAACACAACATGGATGTTGTAAAAACGGCTGATTGGATCATTGATCTTGGCCCCGAAGGGGGCGCTGAAGGGGGGCAAATCGTCGCAACAGGTACTCCGGAACAAATTGCTAAACTGGCAACTCCAACGGGAGAGGCTGTAAAAGGCGCTCTTTATCACGATGTCAAGGCCAAAATTGCCGAGGCCCTTGTGCGCAGTAAAAGCAACAAAAAGATCATCAAAGATCGAGCCTCTGAAATCATCAGAGAAATCACGGTTACTTCTGCCGAACAAAATAATCTCAAACATTTGGATGTGACTCTTCCAAGAGATAAGCTGACGATATGCACAGGGCCATCAGGATCTGGCAAGTCTTCATTTGCCTTTGAAACTGTCTATGCTGAAGGACAGCGCCGTTATATCGAATCTCTTTCTCCTTATGCTCGTCAATTTGTTAAGCAGATGCCCAAGCCAAAAGTGGGACACGTCGAAGGCTTATCCCCTGCTATTGCCATTGAACAAAAAGCCCATGCCGGCAATCCACGCAGTACCGTAGGCACCATGACAGAAACCTACGACTACTTAAGAGTCCTTTTTGCAAGAATGGGCATTCCCCATTGTCCTGAAACCGGAGAAGAAATTAAAGCCATCAGCAAGGATCTCGTTGCAGAACGCATTTTAGAGTATCCTGAAGGTGAAAAAGTTCAAATCCTGGCTCCAATCGAAATTCGTAAAAATGAAAAATTTGAGGAGATCGTCTCAAGGCTCAGAAAACAAGGTTTTTTACGCATCCGCCTAAATGGGGAATTTTACGACCTCGATCAAGAAACCGATATTCCTTTTGATCGCAAGCGCAAAAACGAGTTGCTCCTCGTCATCGATAGACTAAAAATCAATCCATCAATCAAGCATCGCCTCTTCGAAGCTGTGGAAAATGCTTCTGAAATAGGCAATCGAAAAATAGTCGTCATGCGCGAAAGCATCGATATCTTCTTCAACCTCGCTTTTGCGGTCGAAAGCACCGGAAAATCCTATCCGGAGATCACTCCTCACACATTTTCTTTCAACAGCGCCGAAGGAATGTGCCTCGATTGCTTAGGTCTTGGGTATCAATATGGAGCCAACCTTACGCGCAATCCCGAGATTATGAGTCAATCCCTGGCTGGCCTGATCCGTTTCCTTTGGCTCGATAAATTTAGCCCGGGGGCCAATCGCTTGTTTCAAGTATTTTTAGACGAAGAAGGAATCGATGCCTTTATCCCTCTGCAAGATATTCCTAAGGAACATCTCCAACTGATCATGAATGGATCCCCCGTTGATAAATGGTACAGAAGTTCCGAAGGATTTACTTTCCGCTGGCAAGGCATCAACCAAGTCCTAGCTAAAGCGGGCAAAAATGCTAAAGGTGACTTGCGCCAGGCCATCATTCCGCTTCTTGATGAAGTCACATGCATATCCTGTGAAGGCACCCGGTTAAAGCCACTAGCCCGCCACGTCACAATCAATAAGCTTTCAATTGGCGATATTTGCCGCTTGCCTATGAACAAAGCCTTAGATTTCATACAAAAACTTAAGCTTAACAAAGAAGACATCAAGCTTTTAGATGAAGTTAAAATTCAATTGATCAATCGCCTAAGTTTTCTATGCGAAGTAGGTCTTACTTATCTAGCGCTAGAAAGAAAGGCACCGACATTGAGCGGCGGCGAAGCTCAGCGCATCCGTTTAGCACGGCAGCTGGGCAGCGGCCTCACAGGCGTTTTATACGTCCTCGATGAACCAACCATCGGCCTGCACCCCAGAGACAATGACCGTCTAAATCGAGCGTTGAAGCAGCTTAAAGACCTTGGAAATACAATCTTAATGGTCGAACATGACCCCTTGACCATCGCTACAGCCGATTACATCTTAGATTTCGGCCCCCAGGCAGGCGAACATGGCGGTCACATCACGGCGCAAGGGACTTTTAAGCAGATCTTAAAAAACGCCGATTCATTAACCGGCCGCTACCTTTCCGGCAAGATTGCCATTCCAGTGCCCCAAAAGAGGCGCCTTGGCACAAACGATTTTATCACCATTCAAAATGCCTCTATGCATAACTTAAAAAATTTAACTGTTGGCATTCCTGTGGGTGTTTTAACGTGCTTAACGGGCGTTTCCGGTTCCGGAAAATCAACCCTCATGAATCAAGTGCTGCTGCCGGCGGTCCAAAAGGGCCTTTTTACACACGATGAAGTTGATCTCGGCGAAACAATCGTTTCCGGCATCAATCACTTTGAGAAAGTCATCTCCATCGACCAAAACCCCATTGGCCACACCTCGCGATCAGATGTAGGTACATACACCGACGTTTTGACGAAGATGCGCGAATTCTTCGCTTCCCTACCCATGGCGCGCACACGAGGCCTGCAAGGCAAACACTTCAGCTACAATCATCGTCGTGGAATGTGTTCTTCTTGCTGGGGATTAGGATATAAACGCGTCCAGATGCATTTTCTGCCCGCTATCAAGGTCGTCTGCGAAGACTGCAAGGGACTCAGGCTTAATCCCGTCAGCTTAGAAGTCACCTACTCAGGAAAAAATTTCGGTCAATACCTCGACACAACCGTAGATGATGCCCGCGTCGTCTTCCAAAATCATCCGCGTATCACGCGCATTTTAGACACGCTCATCGCAGTAGGACTCGGGTATCTCAAACTCGGACAGGAAATTGCCAGCCTCTCCGGAGGGGAAGCTCAGCGCATTAAACTGAGCCGTGAACTTGCCAAAAGGTCATCAGGAAAGACCCTTTATCTCTTAGATGAGCCAACAACAGGACTGCATAGCGACGACATCAAAAAACTGCTTGCGGTTTTGCATAAACTCGTCGATAAAGGCAACACTATGGTCATCATCGAACACAACCTCGATATGATCAAAAATGCCGATTACATCATCGATTTAGGGCCTGAAGCCGGCGACCAAGGCGGTGAAATTGTCACTTTAGGCTCACCAGAAGTTGTCGCCCGCGATCCCAACTCCTGGACCGGTCGCTACCTCAAAGAATATCTTGTCTGATTAAAGTTAGACTAAATGGATCCGAATTAATTTTTCCTGCAGCTCTTTTATTTTTTGATTTTTATCATCATCCGATATATTGAAAGCCTTTGCCTCTTCTTCCACGGATAGGTTAATTGCTAAAGAAGCTAATTGCGTGATTTTATCGCGCTCAACGAGGTCATTTGGGAAAAGGCCTTCTTGCCTTAACGAAGCCTCGATTTTTTTTATGCGTGTAGAAAAAGAGGGATAACCCATCCTAGGAGCATCATCAAGATCATAGACAACTTTTTGGAATAATTGCATCGCCTTGAGTTGCCGAATGCCACCCATTTTTTCTTCGATACTTGAATTTCGTATCGCAAAGTCATCAGCATCTAATTCAATTTGTTCGCTAAATTTGTTACCCACTATCTGTTGTCCAACTTTATAAATCAGATATTGAGCTGCCGCTTCAACACCAAACCGAAGAACAGGATGTGATGTCATAGGGGCAATAAAAGGTCTGGCTAAGTTCACAAGATAACCTGTTGCAAAAGTCGCTGTAGCGATTACACACGGTTTACGAAAAGTGTCGCTCTTTTTTATGTGACCGATCTCATGCTTAGCTAGCCATTGATAAGCATTTGGATCAATTTTTTTTACTTCACTATCTAATATAATGGTTGGCTTAGCTGAAGCGAAGCTGAAATTCGTACCACGTCCTGTAGCAAAACCAGTAACTCTACCCTCTCGAATTTGCAAGTCTTCTCTTATTGCATTTCGCCTTAAGAATTTTTTATTCTCTTCATTTTGCTTGTATGTTTGTTCAGCTGAATTATCATAAGAATCATTATTTCCTATGGCTATAGCGCCAACTACGTGCAAAGCCGTACATTTTGGCTGAACATAAGATAAGTAATTAACCATATTACACCTCGTTTATAGTAATTAATTCAAAAAAAAGCCAACCTTATAACAAACAAATTAATTTCAAATCAACAACGATTTTATTTAAAATATCATTATAATTTATTAGCGCTCAAAATTGCACGATCATATTAAAAAATTGCTTACTGTGCTAAACACCCTCTGTCGCAGCCTGAAACAAAATCATACCGCCCATCTCCAAAAAAAACAATTCCAATTTGCTGAAAAAACCTTATAATTTATGCTAATATTTATGATACCTCAGCGCATTCGGCTAATGTTTAAGCATCTATTTCAAATATTCTTCTTCGCAATCTCTTGGGCTTGTCCACACTCTTTGCTGCAAGCGAAAGAGGAATTGCAACAAATCCCTATTACTTTAGAGTTTGCTAAAACAGCTGATGAGTTAACTTGGGGACTCATGCAACGCCCCTCCCTGCCGCAAGATCACGGAATGCTATTCATTTATCCTGAACCAGCTAAAGCTTCCATTTGGATGTTTAATTGCTTAATTAATCTATCGGTTGCCTTCATCGATGAAAACGGGATGATTAGACAAATTAACGAGCTTAAAGCCTATCCTGACAAAATAGATTCAAAGCGACCAGTCCGATCCCCTCACGAATTAAAACTTTATTCATTAAAGGATCCTTTTATTCGATTTTTCGAAAAAAGAAGCGTATCAACGCGCTTTGCTGTAAGCTTTGTTCTTGAAATGAATGCCTATTGGTTTCAAAAACATGGCGTCAAAGTGGGTGATCAGCTTCGTTGGGATGAAGGTTCCAAAACAGGAACCGTGATTAAAATTCGACACTAAGAACAGTCCTTGCCTTTCAGGGGTGAAATATGTAATAAAGAAGGCATGATTTTAAAGGAGAAAATTGCAGATGGGACAACTTATAATTTCTAAGCGTAAAGCTGAAGTCATCTCCAACGGCGTTTTTTTAATTGCACTGGGCATCCTATTCTACACCAATGACTGGTGGCCCGGCATTCTTTTGGCTATTTGGGCGGCGCTAGCTACGCGACAATATCTGACAGGAAGAAATTACGACTTGATTGTCAGTTCTGTGATCTTGATTGGACTTTTTATTGTCTCTTTTTTCCATCTGGAATGGTCTGTCGTCATGCCCGTTTTATTCGTTTTAGGTGGAATTTATCTCATCTTTCGAGAATATTTCTTTGCCAAAGACAGCAATGGCGAAGATAAATCCGAAGAAATAAAAGACGATATGGAAAATGGAAAATAAGCCCTTTAAATTAATGCATGTCGGCCACATCCGCAAGCATGGCAGGTTCGCTTATCTTTTTTTAAGGCGCATAGATCCCTATCAATACCTTTGGTATGAAGAAGATGGCGACGAAGAAAAGGCTACTTCGGTTTCAGGAGTTGATGTTCAAGATGCTATTCGTCAAGCACATCGCCATTGGAAATACGATTATTTTGAAAATTTGGGGTGCGGCTTCCGATATACCCTACCGGAAAGAGATGAGCATGGATTAAATGCCTTATTTCATCAGATGGCCGCCTCTTACCAATCGATGAATGGTGTTTACTATGATGAAGATTTGGCGAATAACTGCATTGTCCACAATGCCTCTCAAGTAGCCCGCGACCTATTAACTAAACTCAAACAAAAAAATAGACTGTAATACTGATGTGGATTTCGGGCACAGGCCAAGTATACATACGCATTAAGCTAAGCGACATGATGCTTATGCCGTCCTTACAGGACTCAACGATTTGCTTTGGATAACCCAGGCCTCTCGCTTCGCTTCGGCCTGGGCTATGTTATATAGGTCTTTCAGACCAAAACTGTCTACATGGCCTGAAGGGCCATAATAACATCGGCCTCTCGCTTCGCTTCGGCCTGGGCTAAGTTATATAGGTCTTTCAGACCAAAACTGTCTACATGGCCTGAAGGGCCATAATAACATAGCCCAGGCCGAAGCAAAGCGAGAGGCCTGGGTTAGAAAACGAATAAGAGTAGAGTCCTGTAAGGACGGCATAGGCATCATGTCGCTAAGCTTAATGCGTATGAGCACCCACAGGTCCCACGGGGGCTTGAAACGCAAGGAATTACCGAAAGGGAAATAAAAAATCCGGACTTCATGAATTTTCATGCCCGATGAATCGTATCGAGTAATATGCAACAAAAAAAAGATAAAGTTTGTCCTAACTGCGGCATGAATTTTGCCCTTATCAATTCAGAACAATCCCCTCCCCCTAAGTTTTGCCCCTATTGCTCGAAACTCTTAGAACCGCTTAAGTCCACATATCCTGGTCTTGAAAACTCTGGCTCCGGAGAATCGATCACTTTAATCCCTGATCATGCTCTTTTAGCTGATAAGATCGAGTTTACAATCGGACCTTATCAGGTGCTTCAAAGCATCGGAAAAGGGGGCATGGGAGAGGTGTTCTTAGCCTACGACACCAATTGCGGAAGAAAAATTGCTTTAAAGCGAATCCGCACAGATCTGGTTGAACATATCCAATTGCACAATCGTTTCCTCAAAGAAGCTCGAATCACAAGCCAGTTGACGCACCCGGCTATCATTCCCATTTATGCCATCGACTCAGAACACAGCTCAGAGCACAATCTCGCCTATTATACAATGCCTTTTGTCGAGGGCGATACCCTTAAACAGATCTTGCGCGAAGCTAGAAAGAGAGAAAGAAAGGGAGAAAAAATCGATAGCGCAAGCTCCATCCCGGCTTTAATACGCATCTTTCTTAGCGTATGCCAAGCGGTAGCTTACGCACACTCCAAGAATGTCTTACACCGCGATTTAAAACCTGAAAATATTATCGTCGGACCTTTTGGAGAAGTGCTAATCTTAGATTGGGGTCTAGCCAAACTCATCAAAAGTGGCTTATCCGACAATGAAGCCTCCACCGAATCTGATGCTGAAGAGACGCCTCAAAAGCATTCTCTGTACCATTTAACCAACCTCGGCAAAGTGGTGGGAACGATCTCGTATATGGCGCCTGAAAGGGCCCTTGGAATGCATGCGAACTATCAAACCGATGTCTACTCCCTCGGCGTCATTTTATACCAAATTCTTACCTTACGTCATCCCTTTAAGCGCGGTTCCTTGAAAGAGTTTCGTGAGAATGTATCTAAAGAGATCTTGATCGACCCTGTCGAAGTCGCACCCTATCGCGATGTTCCACGTGTCCTTGCGCGCATTGCTTTAAAGAGCCTGGCAGCGCAAGCTGAGCTGCGCTATCCGTCGGTCAATGAACTTATCCATGACATACAAGCCTATATCGAAGGCCGTTCTGAATGGTTCTTAATGGGTGAATTAAATATTCAGAATAAGCCGGATTGGGAATTTCAGGAGAATGTCCTCATCGCCGAACATATTGCCATTACCCGCAGCACCGAAGTATCGGACTGGGTAAGCCTTATGATTTCTAAGTCCTCATTTTCAGGAAATACCAAAATTGAAGCTAAAGTCCGCATCGGTGAAAAAGGACATGGCCTTGGGTTTCTTTTGAGTGTTCCGGAAGTAGCTGAGCGCGTTCATCTAAATGATGGCTATTGCTTATGGCTGGGTTCAGATATCAATAAAGCCACCAAGCTGTTGCGCTCCACCGTCGAGGTGATGAATATGCCCGATCTTGTTCTCTATCGGCATGAATGGTATCACGTCCGCATTGAAATGATAGATAACAATATCTACTTCTACTTAAATGATGTCTTACAACTTTCCTACATAAGCCACCTTCCGCTCACAGGCACTCACGTTGGACTTCTTGCTCGCGATGACAACTTTGAAATTTCGCCTATATCCGTATCTGTGGGCAGCCAAAACATCATGATCAAATGCTTGGCAGTACCGGATGCTTTTCTTGCACACAAGGATTATTTTACCGCCTTAAGCGAATATCGCCGCATTGGCTACGCCTTTCCCGGCACCGCAGAGGGACGTGAAGCTATGTTCCGCGCCGGAATTACCTTGCTTGAACACGCCCGAAACAGCAAAAATGCAGAAGCAAATCATTTATATGAGTTGGCTTTAGAAGAATTCGGCAAATTGCATCATACTCCCGGAGCTCCTTTAGAGTATCTTGGCAAAGCGCTTGTTTATCAAACCCTTCGCGATTATGACGAAGAGATCAAATGTTTTGAACTTGCCTTTCGCCGCTATCCTCATCATCCCCTTCTGCCTGTTCTTCAAGAGCATGTGGCTTATCGCCTGCATGAAAGTTCGCGTTTCCATCGAAAAGCCGCCTATAGCTTTGTATTACTAGTCTTGCGCTATCTTCCATTGCTTACGACGAGCAATCACATAAAAAAACTCTTTTCAAGTCTTGAAAAACACTGGGAAATTCTCAAATTCATCGTGGATCCCACTGTTCCGATCGAAGAAAAAATAAGGAATAAGCTATCAAGCATCCAAGTGGCCTTCTGGCTAGCAAAACCGTATGTTTTAGCTGAAATCATCGACGAACTTCTTAAATCCAAACCTTTGGATGGCGATGTATTAACCAATGCCCTCTTTTGCTTAATCGAACTCGGTTCTTGGAAGCTTGCTGAAATAAAATTCAAGGAAGCTAAGCAAAATGAACTCTTACCGCCTATCAACAAAGGCTTAGAACTCATTGACATTGCTATTACGACACATAGCCAATCTATTCAGTTTGCTATGGAAGTTTTCTTCCAACAAAAGCGGTCAGATTTAAGAAAAGAAGAGCAGAGAATCGTTCTTCACCTCATTGACTGTGCTTTAAAAAAACAGAACTTAGCTTTAGTCCATGAAATCATCAATAAAACTGCTGACTATGACCTTGCACCTGAACTTGCACAGCAAATAAACATTTATAAAATCTGGGTTTTTCTCCTCGAAAAAAATTGGGAAAAAGCCGGTGAACTTCTGCACACCTATCCTTTAGAAGAGCTCTCCCAAGAAAATTCTCTTTTGCATTTTTTATATGGCTGCTGGCTTTATGCTACCGAAGGCAAAGATATCGCGTATATTCACTTTTCCGGCGTATTGGATGTGTCTTATCCACGCACTTGGTCCTTAGGGACGCACTTCTTGATAGGCAAGATCGGAGACCGTCAAGGATGGCTTGATAAAGCTTTTGTATGGGAAAAACGCCAGCTCTATCAACAACTGTCATTATATTATCATTGCGCTGGCGATGCGGCACAAGTGCAATACTACCAGAACCTTGAAGAAAACGAATATATCCACGTCGAAAAATAATTCGATGAAAAGACTAAGCTGTCTTAGGGGCAATAAGGCCAAATGCCTTTTTAAAGCGACGCTTCATAGCCATATCAAAGGCAAATTTTCCAATAGAGCCAGTGCTCGAGAGGGCTAACAAACCATACCCTAAAGGAATCATTATAGCCACAGGAGCCAAAGGCGAACAAAGAATCACAGCCGTAGCGATAATGCATATAATTGCTGATGTAATAGCCAAGGCATGTGAAAATTTCTTCACATTGATGCGATTTTTTAAAAGCTTTAGTGTTTCACTTAACTTCGATTGCGCTTTTTCAACTTCTTTTGGCTCCTGAGACTGCAGCTTTTCATTTTCTTTAGTCCAGATATCCTCGATTTTTTGCTTTAATTTATTTCCGCCAACTTTAAAGTGCTTTTTGAGAACACTTTTATCCTGCGACAGCAAAAACTCAAATGTTTTCTGATAAGCTTCAGGGGTCTCTTTTTTAGTCTTTGCTATCTTATGCTTTTCCAAAACCTTTAAGAAGCGATGACTCTCCCAGCACCCTTTGGCTTGGGCAAGGATTGCCGCTGCCGACAATGCGGCACTTGCCCCTATTAATGGCCCAGTCCAAACTGCAGCGTGATGACTTATTTGATCCATAATGACAAGACCTTCTGCAAAAGTCGCTGTACAATCTCCTATTGCGCCGACTTCTGAAATCATCGATAAAGCCGCATCGATTTTTTCGCTTTTATTTCCAAAGCGCAGATCCTTGATTCCCAAATACATATTATGCAAGGCAAACGGAACAGCTAATAAAACAAGGATTCGTGAAGCCTGAATGCCTTTGGACACAAAATTAGAATGATGAAAATGTTCTTCAATAATCGAGACAACGCTGCGAGTTCCTGTTAAGGTTTTATCGCTTACACCTACAGTAGCTTCATTAATAACTTGCTTTCCTTTATGGCAAGCTTTTTTGATCTTTTTTAGGCTCGAAATGGGAGAGAATGCCTTGATCGACAGCTTGCTTAAAAATGATTTTGCTTTGCTGGGAATGCTTAGTGCTTGCTGTCCTCTCTCTATAGAAACAGGGAAAGAGGAATGCCGATTAATAGCTCCTATGCTTAAGCTCATCTTCAACACCAACCTTATTTATAATTTAAATAATAATTATACAATATCAATTGATTTAATTCAATGAATTAATATAATTTAATTATAAAATATGAAATTTGCAAAAAAAAAAAGAACTGCTAAGGAAAAAACAGATTTGCCTATATGCCTCCAAATCTGTTCAATTAATTTACGTGAGATCCCTATGGATCGATCATAAGAAAGCCGACGAGGATTAGAGCGACCCCAAAAATACGCCTAAGCACATGAGTAGGCAACGTATAAGCAAGCTTGGCACCGTAGGGAGCGGCTAATGAGGAGGTGAGGCCTATAAAAATAAATGCAGGCACATAAAGATAGCCGATGCTGTACGTAAAAGTGGGCTGTTTTAGACCTAAGAAAAGAAAAGAGATGGCACCGATTAAGGCAATAAAAAAACCTATCACAGCAGAGGTGGAGATGGCATTTCGCAAGGGCGTTCTAAAAGCTGTCAAAATAGGTACGGTGATAATACCTCCTCCGATGCCTAAAATAGAAGAAATCACCCCAATGATGACACCTATTGTGAACATAATGAAGAAATGCGGTGGTCTTAATTCTCCTGGCTGCTCCAATTTTTCTGTGGGAAGCAGAAAATAAACCCCGATAAAGAAAACAAAAACCCCAAAAATAAAAGCTAGTTTCTGGCTAGGCAAAAGATCGGCAATGAGCGCCCCTAAAATGGCTCCCGCGGCAACACCGGCGATGAGAAGCCTAAAAAGATGCCAGTTGACCCCCTGCTGTCTATAATGCGCCCAGGCTGAGGAGGCCGCCGTAAAGACCATAGCGCCCAAGGAGGTGCCGACAGCGACTTGCATGGCATTCGTTGCAGAAAATCCTAATAGGTGGAATGTCAATAGCAACACCGGCACAGCTATCAATCCCCCGCCTATTCCTAACAATCCTCCAAAAAATCCCGCAAATATCCCCGTAATTGCAAAAATAATAATCGCTAAAAAAAACATATTCCTAAGTTTGGTGAATTACAGTGGCTTTTTATTTCATGGCAGGGTATTTGTCAAATGTTCATCAAAGCTTTAGGAAATGAATTATGCAAGATGTCTATTATTCATAGGGCCTCCAAATCCTGGAGGAAGATGAAAGAATCTGAAGGCCCTATTTGGCTTAAGTACTTGGTTATAATCTTCCAGTCAGCTGTTTTGTTATCTGAACGTTAATTGCACCTGAATTTACAAGATCTTTAGATATTGACTCAATGACTTGAGCTGTTGCGATATTGGATGGTAGCATATAAGTTGTAAGTCCGCCTTCTTTTGCTTCACCTGTGATAATTGTATACTCGGTTGTGAGTGGTGACGGATTTTTTGTTAATAGGATATTGGCATCTCCGGCGCCGACTCCATTAACGTGAAAACTAATGATATTTGCGTTGGCATCTTGGCTCAGAGTAATGCTTGAGGCATATTTGGTATTGAGTTGTACTGCTGATGCTGCTCTCATAGCATCTGGTGTCGACGAAGCAAATCCAGCCGCTGTGCTGAACATTGCCAATGAACCGAATAAAAAGTTTTTTAGAGACATATTAACCTCCTTGTATCTTTTTAAATTCACCTTCCCTTATCCGCAAGATAGCTACAAAAGCCTGAATTTGTAAATTTTTTTTTTAAAAAATTTGATAGAATTTTACAGACCTTTGAAAATTAATTGGATATGAATAGAATTACTTTGAAAACATGCAATGTGAATAACAAGAATCAGCTATTTCTTTTTTTGGCGCAACTTCAGCAAATCTTTAATGCATTTCGGCTCGCCCCGACCGATACCAACTTTTTCACAGCCGTTGAATGCTGCAAAGAGCCTTAATTTTTCCACAAAAGCACCTGCAAATTCTTCGGTCATTTTAAACCCTTTTTCGGCATGAAAACTTTTGATGTAAAATGTTCTTTCAGAGCGCTCAACTTGAGGATCAAAGCGAGCAACAAAGCGTTCACCATGCAGAATCGGCAAACAAAAATAGCCGAATTTTCTTTTGGCTTCGGGTAAATAACATTCAATGGAAAAATCAATGCCAAATAGTGTTTGAAGCCTTTTTCGCTGAATTGCCACATTGTCAAAAGGGGACAAAATATACACCTCTCTATCCACGACTTTATTCTGAATAAGAGCCTCACACTTTGCTCTTATCCCGTAATAAATTGTCTCAATATTCTCTACTTCGATGGGTGTGATCGCCCCCTCTTTAACAAGATATTTGATGTTTTTGGCAATCGCGGTTTTTGCAAAGGACCGCAAATAACCAATTTCATGCGCGGTTGAAATTCCGTTCGCAGAGATAGATTTTAAAATAAGATGTTGCGCAAATTCATCTTCAGATGGCATCGTCAGGGCAATTCCTTCCGGAAAGACCCGCTCAGTTAAATCATACAATTTTTGAAATCCCCTGCGTTCCCGCACCATCAATTTTCCTTCCATGAATAATTGCTCTAATGCCTTTTTAGCCGGTTTCCAACCATACCACTCACTTCGTCCGTTAGAAGAACATTTAAAATCTTTGGAAAATAAAGGACCCTCCTTTTGAATTCTCTCTAAGACGGTTTTTTTCATCTGTTCATCTTGTTGAAACCAATGCGATTTTCCACAGGCATAGATATTTTTGGGGTAAAGAGTGAAACGAAAATCACACGCAGGAAGATAAGCAGCGGCGTGGCTCCAATACTCAAAGATCTTTTTTTCCAGCAATAATGTGTCTAGAAAATTGACTCGATATTCTTTAACGCGCGACCACAAGGTATGATGATGAGCGCGCGTAACAACTGCAAGAGTGTCTAGTTGAACGTAACCTAAATGTTCAATCGCTGCTATAGTTCCTTGCAATCCCACAAAAGGATTACCATAAAGGCACTGACTAGCTAGCGTTAGACGCTGGGCTTCTGACAATGAAATCTGCATGACAACCGAACATTAATTAGAAATATAGCGCCGCTTGCATTAATATAACACAAACGGCGCTTATATTATCCTAATTAAGCTTATTCAGTCACTGGCTCATCCAGTCTATGCTCTGTTTTTTGCTGTCTTTTTTCCTGTTTTTTTGCCCTACGCTCTTTGAGCGACATTGTAGGTTTTTTCCGTTCGTCCCTACGATGTTTTGATTCCTTGGCCATATCCACTCCTTTGTTGTGCTTCCACAACGTTGGTTCACCAAAAATCAAAATAATGCATTAAAACTATCTACTTTTGAATGTATCAATATTTATTTTGAATGTCAAGCGTTAAACATCAATTATTAGTTGTTAACAAACTATAAATGAGTAGTTTAAATGAATAAATTTATTGTAATTTTATGCGAGTTGAAGGCTAAACGATGCATACGCGCCCGAGCTATTCCATCTGAGGATCAAAGATATATACCGAAACAAAGCGAAAGAGGACTTTCGCTTTGTTATTAAAATGCAATGGTCGAATGGCTTAAGAAGCTTCTTTGTTTTCAAACTCTATAGTCGAGCGCTTAGAAATAGGAGTGATGCTAACAACGTCAACAAGAGGAGGGCCGATTTGTGGATTTGGTGTGAGAAGGAGTTTTACTTTGTATTTTAGCTCTTTGGTATGACTATGGTGGCCCATTTCGATGATGTCCGAATTGATAACATTCGCATTAGTCCCTTCTGTTTCGAACAAAAGAGTTTTGATTTCATAGAAAACGGTTGTTGCAGTAATACTTTTTGTGACTCTCTTGATATCAATAATAAATTCAGCCTGTGAAATCGATGTTTGAATAAGAGGCGAGTTTAAGATAGCGTCATATTCAATCAAACTTTCACCCAGGTTGGATGGTATGGCATAACTTGATTGTATGAATGCAAAACTTATGATAAGAGCAGCAAGAAATTTTTTCATTTTTCCTCCTATTTAATTTATGTTAGACTCCATCTGCAATAGCTATACCGAAACAGATTCAAAATTTGGATTTTTGACTGCGCCAAAGCCTCGGGCTTTGATCATCGCAATTTGCCTCATATTACTAATATTAGGCGACTTGCGATGAATCGAATCGCGAGAGCTTTCGCGTAGTCCAAATCCAAGTTTTGAATGTGTTTCGGTATAACGAAGCCCTTCAAGTTTTAATACAAACAACCTCTTTTGTTGTCAAATTTAAATGTGATTTTATCGAAACAGAAAAAATTGCATTCAAAAAAAATACTGTAAAATTATTTCTTTATCTGCCTTAATCATTTTAGAAAATTCTATTGAGGTTTTATGAAAAAATTATCTCTGTTGGGCTTGTTAAGCGCATTCATAATAGGCGTTTCGACCTATTCAGAAGCATGTACCGGTTTGCAGCTCACTGCCAAAGATGGCACTAGTGTACATGGACGAACCTTCGAGTTTGGAATTAAAATTCCAACTTCTGTTGTTATGATTCCCAGAAATTATTCCTTTACGGGTACAACACCGCTTGGAAAAGGCTTAGTTTATCAGTCTAAATATGCTGCCGTTGGGACAATCTGCTTTAATGATATGGTCGTCATGGATGGCATGAATGAAAAAGGACTTTCGGTAGGCACTTTTTATTTTCCAAAATATGCCGGCTACAGAAATGCCACACAGGAAAATAAAAACAAAGCTCTATCTCCAATAGACTTCTCCAACTGGATAATCACTCAATTTAGTACAATAGATGAAGTGAAAGCCGCCCTCCCAAACATGGTCATCGTTCCAACTGTTTATAAAGACTGGGGGAATATTGTTCCTCCTTTTCACTATGTTATTTACGACAAAGGGGGCAAGAGCATTGTCATTGAACCGATAAATGGCGAATTAGTGGTCTACGATAATCCCCTCGGTGTCATCACAAATTCTCCCACTTTTGACTGGCTTATGACATACTTACAGAATTTTGTTAACCTCAACCCTAAAAATATTGAGCCTTTAAAACTTGGCAGCCTTGTTCTTACACCATTTGGACAAGGATCGGGTATGGTTGGTTTGCCGGGAGATTTCACTCCTCCTTCGAGGTTTGTACGAGCCGCAATTTTTTCGCAAACAGCTACTCCACCTTCCGATGTCAAAGAAGCTATTTCTCAGATCTTTCATATCCTAAACCAATTCGACATTCCTATTGGAATTGCACGCGAAAATGACAATGGCATCATCCGAAGTGATTACACCCTTGCTACAGTGGTCCACGATCCGATTAATTTAAAGTACTACTTTAGAACCTATGAAGATCAAACGATGAAATTTGTGGATCTAAACGCCTTTGACAAACAAGCTAAAGAAATCAAGGTCCTGAGCACCGCTGGCGAACAGACCTATCTTGATGTCTCTAAAGATTTGAAGACTGCAACTGCAAAGTAAAGTTTAGATAATGAGAGTCGCATTGCTAGCAGCAGGCACGCTGCTAGCGTCATTAACTTTCGCCTTCATGTTGCGATCAAACAAAATTTGTTTTAATTTGTTACTACCTTCAAATATGCAAAGGAAAAAAAATGAGCCACGATACACAAATAAACAATTTGATTGCTCAGAATGAATGGGTCGCACTTGAAACTTTTCTAAAGAATGAGCACGGATTTATTGGTAAACTCGGAGGTCGCTATTTCTGTAGCGCTTTTTCCGAAATTGACGGGTACTCTTCAATTAATCAAATCTGTTGGAGTATCTTTACAGCTATGATCTGCATGAAAAGATTCATGCAGCATGTCAACCTATTGATATGATAGAAGGACTTGTCCTTCCTGAATTAGATATCCTTGCTCAAAAAGCATGATTTTCTTGAAGAGCTATTTCAAAAAAATTTGAGCTGTGATTAGCATTTAAGTTATTGACTATAAAAACAATCAAACGTTAATCTTACAAATCATATGTTTTAATATTTCTATTTCATGAACATTAGAGTTATTTTATCTTTCTTATTTATCATCAGCTTTGCTTATCCCATGCATATAACTTCTGAATCCTCTTTTGCTTCTACTGCAATCAATTTCAAAGAAGAAATTTCTTTGCTTTCAACCGAAGCAGAAGAGGACCTCCAACAAGAAAATGAAACATCGTGGCAACACTGCTTATCTAAATTTCAGCAAAAAGGAGGGACTTTTCTACGCTTAGACTCTTCAAATCTTTCAGAAGAAAAAAACACCTTTGCCCTATTGCCAGGCGATGCAGTTTATCCTGTCTGTTCCGGTGGATTTTGCCGATCACAAACCTTATGGGCCGTTCTCAGAGATTACCAAACTGTCATTCATCTGATGGCCCCACATGCAGCCCGCTACGGATTTGATCCTTACAATGGCAAACTCAATTGGCATCGCAATGACGCTAAAGAAGCATGGGTTGACGACTTTGCACTATGGGCAAAGGAACCCAAAAAAATGCGCTTCGGCTACGATGTATTCAGTTCTTGGCACAAGCTCGAATCTGCCTCTGAAGAAGAATTGAAGCAAATCACAAGCTATTTTAATGAGCATTATTTCGGGCCAAGAAGTTGTCAGAATCCCCAAAGACGCATTTTTTTTAGCTTCGACAAAAATACCCATGTCATTCTTCTGCGTTTGAATCAATCCAATGAAAGTTTGAGAAATGTCTGGGTTGTACACCTGCCTTTGAAAGATCTAGTCACCCACCCTCTTGCTGAATGGAGCACTACGCCACGCAGCGTCATGGCCTACGATCGTTTTTCAAAATTACTTCTCGATCTGATTGACTTAAAGAATATAAGCATTAAATAAGATACCGGTTAGCCTTCTAATGGCTTCCGGCTATGACATCAACTCAATTGGAAGCATGAGCTGGCTGAATGGCTCCAAGCTGTTCAAGAAGGCTCAATCGATCCCAAGCTTGCCAAATTTCAGAAATTTTCCCATTTGAAAATAGATACATACTCATACCCGTGATATTAAAGGAGCGGTGCGTAGGGGAAATCCCTTGCAGCTCGCCATTATGCTTTCCTTGGCAAGACCAGCGTACTATGACTTTATCACCGCTTATGCATATATCTTCGATTTTAGATTTTTTATTCGGAAAAGCTTTGTGATAGGCATTTTCTGATTCTTTTAACGATGAAACTCCGACTTTATAGCTTGTTGCCGAGGGATCGTGAAATTTCAAGTCAGCTGTACAGAGCTCATCGCAAACGTTTATTTTTCCTTTGGAATACACATCTTCATAAAGACGGCGAATATGATCCATCATCTGCTTATTATCCATAGTTCCTCCTTGTAAAAATGTTAAATCTTCCCGAAGAATCAAAATTATAGAGTATCATCTCAAAAGTGTGATCTTTATTCACCTATATGAAGTTTTTTATTTAAAGTATAGATAGTTAATTCACTGGTCGCGACCAATGTCATCATCCCATCTCCTAATCAAAAATAATATTAGAATTTTTGTGAATGAGAATGTTAGGATGCAAATTAAGAGAAATCTATCGAGGAAAACATACTTTAAAAAACAAAAATCAAGGAGAAAAAAAATGAAAACGATCGCAAGCTTACTTTTAGTTTTTTGCGCTCTTTGCAGTGTCAATATTGTTAGCGCGCACCATCCGGTTCCATGCAACGATGAATCCTTGGACGAAGCCAGAGAGGCCGCAGACAATAATGATGACCACCACCATCATCATCACGGATAAGAGCGAATAAATTCAAAGGGCCTTAGGCCCTTTGAAAACATTTCGATCAATAACTTGCACTAATAAACATGAAATATCTTGAGAACGAACTCGCTCGAATTTTCTAACCAATTTTATTCAATCATCCCTTAAATTAAAAAAAACATTGCATTTTGTCTGCTTTCTGTTATTAAGAAACCTAAGACATACCAGAGGTCAAAAATGAAAAAACAATTATTTTTGATTGTGTTGAGTGGATTAGCTCTATCCAGTTGCTCTATGGTTAACGAAACCATGGGTGCACTTGAACGCAATCGAGATGCCATTGATATGAGCACGCAAGCTATAAGTGAAAATAGACAAGCTATTGAAGAAGCGAACAGGGGCATTGAAGAAAATCGCCGACAGCTTGAGGCTATCAATCAAACTTTAGATAAAGTTAGCAAATCCGGCTGATCGTGAAATTTTTGTGTGTTGTTATATTTGATTTACCCCTGCACACGATTTCAGGATGAGTAGTTTAATCAATTGGAGGTTATGAATGAAAAAAAAACTATTGCTCTATTCCATCTCATTACTTGGCCTAACAAGCTGCGGAACGATTAATAGAATGAACGACCTAATCAATCAAAGCACTGATTCGATCCATGCAAACAGAGAAGCAATCGAAAGCGACACTCAAGTGATTCGACAAAATGCTCGGCAGATTGAACAAAGCAATAGAACCATCGAAGAAAATCGCCGTCTTTTGGAAAAGGCCAGCAGTTCCTAGTGCTCTATCAAGCTTAATATGAGAGTTTGATACCATCGAACTCTCGTAAGAGTGAACCTACTTCGCCAATGAAATTAAGTTATTTCGATCCACAACGCTTTTGGCGCCAAACCAAATGCTCCATAATGCTTTGGCAAAATCTTTATTGGTGATGTTGCCAACCTGATTTCCATTAATCAAGACTTCAACATATCCACCAGGAAGCCATCTAAGAATATGCTCATCGCCTTTTTGAATGTTTGTATTAAAGAAAAGGAGATATTGATTAATTTCATTTTGAAGCTGGGTAAATTCCAATTCAGAAAGAGCGCCTTTAAAGGAATCATGATATCCCTCTTTGACTTTCTCTGCTTCGATATTGCGAACCCATTTCAATGTGAGTTGTTTTGCGTTATCATCCTGCATAATTATTTGAAGGATGTCACCGCCTGATTTTTGAGCTCCATCTTGCAAATAGTGCGCAACGCTATAAATCTTAACAAAAAACTTTTTCCTGGTAGCCACTCCTGTGGCCTGCAAATGAAATTGTTTTCCGTCGTGTTCGAAAGAGACATCTTTTGGGAAAACTTCGCCTGTAGAGGAATCGCTGATTTCCCCTTGAGCTGATAAAAAAGTCGATGCCACACAAAAGAATATGGCCAAAATGCTGAAAATTGAAAATTTCATAAACCTCTCCTGAAATGAGTTAATTTCTTTTTATCAAAAAAAAGTTATGTTGGCAAATCAAGAACGCTTTAAGACAACGCTAAATGATAAATGCTAAATGATAAACGTCAACAAGCGGTAGTCAGTAAAAAAACATGGAGAGTTTTTTTTAATCGGATAAAATAGAGCGTCCATAACACCATTGTGAATTCCTGCCTTTCTACCGGCTACTGATTACCGACTACCGCTTGTTGACGTTTAGCATTTATCATTTAGCGTTGTTTTTAAGCGTTTCTTTCAATCTTCCAGCAGCGGTGGATCTTAGGATCATGGAAATCAATGGGAAGGGTCTTATGGGATATTTCTATGATTGAGCAAGAAGGAAAAAAAGACTCCTCAAAAGTGAACTTACGTGAGTTTGTGCTAAAAAAAATGACTCCGCCCCTCTCAAGTAACTTAAGAGCTTTGGAAATGAGCATTATATAATCTATTTGGATGTCAAACATTTGATCCATTTTTTTTGAGCGCGATATCGTCGGAGGATCGATGACGATCAGATCATATTTTAAACCTGAATAAATCTCCTCATCTAAAAATTTCAGGCAGTCGGCGCGCACAACGACATTATTTTTGAGAGAAAGAGAATTAAGGACAAAATTATCTTTTCCCCATTCAGTGTATGTATTTGACATGTCCACGCTTTTAGTAAAGATAGAACCTGCCATAGCAGCGTGCACGCTGAAAGAACAAGTGTAGGCGAAGAGATTGAGCAGCTTCTTTCCATCAGAAAGAGAGGCGACAATTTTTCTAGTTTCGCGATGATCAAGAAAAAGGCCGCTGTCAAGATAATCAAAAAGATTAATCTTAAACTTCACGCCATATTCAAGAACGGTAAAAAATTCCCGTGATTCCCCTAACTTCTCATATTGACGCGTTTCCTTGCGCTTCGTGCGTGTGCGCCAGTAAATTAACTCGGGTTGAGTTCCAAAGATTGCGCATAAAGTTTGGGTTATCTCCTCTTTCAAATCTTCCGGCGGCTCGTCATCATCGCGTGAGCGGGCAAAATATTGAGCACAGAAGCGTCCGGCATAATAATCGATTGCTAGAGGATATTGATGAATTTCACGGTCATATATGCGAAAACAATTGGTCTTGGTCCTTCTAGCCCACTTGCGCACATGACGATAGTTTTTTCTGATGCGGTTTTTTAAAGGTGAGCTTTTGTCTTCGCCATCGGCTATCTCAGGAAGGGATATTAAAATTTCATCCATAAAAATCAGATTTGCAATATTTGAAAAAATTATCAGGGTTAGAGGCTTTTATGTACAATGTCTTTGACTGATTTTACAACAACAATCCGTATTTCATTATGGTTTTTATCTTCAAAGATTTGATCTCCCAAAAGAGATGAAAGAAAAAAGAAGGAGAATAAAGCAAGCAACAAGAGCTCTTTTAGTTTTAACAAGGCAACGTTCCTAGTCTCAGGATTGATGAGGGAGGTACAGTAACAAGAACAACTTAATCGTTCAATTCAAAAAAAGATAAACTGCTACCGAGATAACTGCAGAAGTGACAATAAATTATTTTTTTGCATCTTAGGTATAATCTAGAAATCGATGCATTTCGTATCTACGAAGCTCCATAAAAAAGCGGTACGGCAAAATATCTTTGCACAAGTATGTGGTTTGCCGTACGCGCACTCCAAAAAGGGGCTGAGCCCCTTAAACCCCACAGGAAGGCATAATTTCGTTTTTGCAGAACTTCCTAGCTTCGCTTAATATCGTCCTTTTATGTGCTTATTTGAAAGGTGGCAAAAATCAGGGGAAATGTCAAATAATTTTTATTATATTATTTCATTGATTTTTCCTGAAAAACAGCGACAAGTTTTCATCAATAGATTATAGAAGAATTGAAACATACAGAGGATGCATATGCTTTTACCAACTCGGTTTTTGATTCTTGTCACCACGATTTTTTCCCTGACTTTCTTCTCTTTAGCTGGGATAGAAAAAAAACTTCCTGATGCCATGCTAAAAATCATGCAACAAGCTAAATATGAGCATGCAAGCTGGGGTTTGTATGTAAAGGATGCAGAAACTGGCAAGGTTATCTATGAGCTTGATTCAGACAAAATGTTTTTACCGGCTTCAACGACAAAGCTGTTTTCAGTTGCAGCCTTATTGCATGCATATGGCGATGATTATCGATATAAAACGCCTGTCTATGCCATCGGTCAAATTGAAAATGGACTTCTCAAAGGCGATCTAATTCTTGTAGCTCAAGGTGACCTAACTATGGGAGGAAGGCAAGAGGGGCCAGATAAAATCGCTTTTACAAAACTTGATCATATCATCGCTAATGAAGTACCCGGCGTTATCCTGACAAAACAAGATCCTTTATATGGCCTCAATGAACTCGCCAAACAGATTCACAATAAGGGCATCAAAGAAATTGATGGCAACGTCTTTATCGATGATCGTCTTTTTGAAATCGAAAATAAACGCGGTATGACCTTGTCTCCGATGATGCTCAATGAAAACTTAATTGATCTTGTCATCAATCCAAGCGAAGTTGGTAAAGCCGCGACTTTAACATGGCGGCCGCAAGTGCAAGGCTACATTGTTGCGAATCAGGTCAGCACTGTTGCTAAAGATAAACCTTTAGAGATACAAATCACCTCTGACAACGAAGGAAGAAAAATTATCGTCAGCGGCACCATACCTATAGATCAAAAAGATGTTGTGCGCACCTTTTCCATCAAAGATCCCAATCACTTCGCACGATCCGCCTTCATCCAAGCATTGCGCTCCCGAGGCATTAGCGTGAACATAGACGAGAAAAAAAACTCTCAGATTTACCCTAAAGCTACATTTAGTGATATAGAACCCATTGCTGTTTGGATCTCCCCTCCCCTTTCAGAATATGCTAAGCTCATTCTCAAAGTCAGCCACAATCTAGGGGCCGATTTAATTCCCCTGCTTTTAGCTGTGCGACAAGGAAAAACAACTTTCGCAGAGGGAATGCAAGAATTAGGAAACTTTGTCATAAACGATGTAAAAGTCTCACGCAATGCGTTTGTCTTTATTGATGGCGCCGGTGGTGATGAGAATCGATTGACGCCAAAAGCCGAAGTGCAGTTATTGGAATACATTAAAAAACTACCATCAGCACAATTTAAAAATTTTTACAATGCTCTGCCTATCCTTGGTGTAGATGGCTCACTTGAGGATTTCGGAAAAAATACAGGTGCTGTCGGCAAGGTACGCGCAAAAACAGGCACTGGTGTTTCTTTTAACTTGGCTGCGAATCAGTTTTTTTTGACAACGCAAACATTAGCGGGATACATAGAGGGTAAAAATGGCCGCCTCATCGAATTCATGGTCGCCGTTAATAATGGCGCGATGCCGACGATAAACGATATCTTCCCTATCTTTGAGGATTTAAGCGCGATTACAGGCGTCATTTACAACCAGGAATAGCTCGATAGGATGCGACCTTGGGCTACTTCGATTTTGATGCTAAATCGCAAACGGGTCAATATTAAGTTAGTATGGACCCGTTTGCGATATTTTATCCTCGGGGCTTTGGCATTAGCCCAAATGCCAATTTTTGAGTCACGTTCGGTATATCACCGGTCAAAATTTTATTGTTGACGCCAAAAATGACAAAAAGACGATTTATTCCGAATAGAATTTTTAGTCGTGTTTCACCACAAAACTAATTTTAGCGTTCACTCTGATTTTTGTGATTTTATTATTCTCAACAATCCCTTCGATATGGTTTATGTTGACTTGTTTGATATCTTGTACTGTCTTTGATGCTTCTTCGACTGCAGCTTTCAGTGCTGCATCAATGGTGTTTCCTTCGCTTATGACTTCTATAATTTTAACTATAGACATGCTCTTTCTCCGTTAGTTTTAACTAAAAAAATTATATATATCTTAATTTTTATTAAGTCACAATTTTTTTATAGAAAAAAGATTGTCACCTTTTTTAAGATGAAACAGCAGGAATGTTATCAAATTTTTCTGAATAAAACATGAAAATTCTGAATCGGTATATAACCCCCTTTAAAAATTCTCATTTGACAAGGCATTGAAGGCTTAACTCAAGTGGCTTATGTAGATCCGTTATCATTAGGCGAAAGTGCCAATTAACCACCGTTTGGCTTTCAAAGTCAGTTTACGAAATTTGGCAAAGGGTTTAGACATAGATAAACAAAACATTAAGATCTAAAGGAGAAATTATGTTGGGTATAGCTCTCTTTATTTTAGCCGTGGTTTTCACATTGGGTCATCTGGCCTACACAAAAGAATGGGGGTCGCCTAAGGCCAAAGAAGTTTTCTTAAGCTATGTCTTATTTTTCAATTTGGGTATCTTAGGACTTTTAGCGGCCTATGCGCACATCTTCATGGGACCAGAAACTGCAAAAATGATAGGATGGCAAACGAGTCCCTTCCAATTTGAAATGGGAATGACGAATCTTTCCTTTGGCGTTCTTGGCGTTTTGTCTTATTGGATCCGCGGCCGTTTTTGGGATGCTACAATTATTGGCTGGAGCATTGTATTCCTTGGATGCTTCATCGGGCATGTGATGGATTATTATCTTCATAATAACACTGCTCCCTATAATATTGGAATATACATCTGGTTCACAGACCTTTTCCTTCCCTTGCTTGCTCTTGCAACACTATTTTGCCTAAGATGCAAAACCAAGCAAATTTAGGTTTAGAATCGAGAAATCTTTTTGTAGATATATGAACAATATCTGCATGATCGATCCCTGCAAGAACTCCTTTTATCAGCAGTTTATCTGTCGATGACCAGCTATGATGTGACTATGGCGTCACTGCTCGTTCTCACATAGTGGCCATAAAAAATTATACCGTTCTTACAGAACTCAATAATGTCGTTTGGAGCTAACCCAGGCCTCTCGCTGCGCTTCGGCCTGGGCTATGATATAAAGGCCTTTCAGGCCATGAAATAAATACATTTTTAAAAAATTGTTTTTAATAGTCTGAAAGACCACAATAACATAGCCCAGCCCGAAGCGCAGCGAGAGGCCTAGGCTATGATATAAAGGTTTTTCAGGCCATGAAATAAATACATTTTTAAAAAATTGTTTTTAACGGTCTGAAAGACCACAATAACGGTCACCTAACAATGGACACTTTTCCTCTGCTTGGACTGCTTTGTTTAGAGGAATAGAGTGTTTTATCAATACCTCATCGTCGCCAAGGATAATCTCGTCTATTAATAATCTCAAAATTTTTTGCTTTTCACTAATCTCTAGAATATTTGATGATTTATTGATCCTAGCCACACATTGATCTAGAGTCATAAGTATCTCATTATGTGATTTTTGCATAATTTCAGATGCTTTATGATTTTCTAAAGCTTTTTCTATTTTATCTTTTTGCTTATTTAAATTCTGCATACGTCTTCTAAACTCATCGATTGACAAACACTCAGTTTGCTGATAGGCGTCGAGCAGTTTGTCTCTTTGGATGACTACTCTCCTTAGCTCTAAGTTCAATTCTTTTAGTTTTTCTTTTTGTAAATCTGTTTTAGAGTATTCTTGAGATCGTTTATTCAATTCGGATGTTATCAATTGGGGGTTTTTCAAAAGATCAATTATTTCATCCCATACCAAAGCATCAAGAATGTCTTGCCGTATGTTTTTAGTCCCACAACTTGGTAGCTTCCTCTCCAACTTACTTCTACAACAATAATAGGACTGTTTCCCTCTCCCCTTTTTGTACAGAGGCAAACCACACTTTTTGCAAACCAATAACCCTTGCAAAATTGATGGGTTTTTAGTATTTCGAGCGGCGTACGCTTTATTCGAAGCTAATAGTTCCTGTGCTCTACAAAACTGTGATTCCTCTATAAATGCAGGTACAGGAATTTCTATCCAGTTTTCTTTAGCACATTTTTTCCTGCAGCTAATATTGCTTTTGAGTATTTTCCCTGTTTTTGTCCTCGTTATTTTTTGAGGTATTGATATTTCACAACGTTCCGTTTTCCCAAAATAGGCTAAACCCATGTAGGTGCTATTTGAGAGGATATCGCGTACTGTTGCATGATCCCATGACACCCCTCCTCTGGGTGTTCGAATTCCCTTCATGTCTAGCTCACGGCAGATTTTCAAAATTGGAAAATGTTGAACTGTATACATGTCGTAAATATCTTTCACTACTTTCGAATTATTCTCATTAATCTTGTATTCACTCTTTTCTGATTTGGATTTTGGTACATAATCGTATCCAAATGGTGCTGAGGGTAATACTGAAAGGCTACCTTGCCTAGCTTTGTAATTTCGACCTCGTCTACAACGTTCTAGTATTTTCTCTCTTTCGTACTCCGCAAAAATCGCTCTGAAATGAATATTCATTTGATCTTCTGCATTTTTCGCAGTAGGCACCTCCACATATGCAAGAGAAGTCCCCGCTCTTCGGAATTCTTCTTCTAAAACAAATTGCGACTCCATCTTCCGAACAAGCCTGTCAGGGCACAATGCGATAACGCAATCAGGTGAATTTTCATGAACTATATCTCGGAGTTTTTCAAGCCCCGGCCTTCGGAAATTCCCACCTTTGAAACCATCATCTTTGATAAGCCACCCATTGGGGATTACATAATTATGATGCTGGGCATATTTTAAACAGGCTTCAATTTGACTTTCGATCGTAGCTTCTTTTTTTTGAGCATCTCCAGATACTCTCACATAAATAGCGGCTATTTTTTGCATGTTAGTTGCCCCCTCTTGCTTTTTGTCGTTCTAGTATTATTTTCAGAGGGTTCTTGAAGAGGTAATAATATCTTGTATGTCTCCGATAATTTATTCGAAGTTGTTTTTCTAAAAGTGTATTCATGTTTGATCGTTACCTTTGTCATAGCTACTGTCGTTGGATTGAAAAAACGTTCTTAGAGGTTATTTACAATGTTGTAAGCTAACACGTGAAAGAATTTTTTCAAACCTAAATCTGTCCATTATTAGGTGACCGTTATAACATAGCCCAGGCCGAAGCGCAGCGAGAGGCCTGGGAAAACTGATAAATAAAAAAAGAGTTCTGTAAGAACGGCATAAATTTGGGGTTTCAGATCGTTTATAAATCAACACTTGTGTTAGCTATCTAAATACCTAAGGCTATGAATGAGGTGACATCATTTAAAGGCTTATGTTATTCTCTGTGATGAATTTAAAAAAGATACGTGATAAATGAATCCAGATCAAACTCCACAATCTCCCAAGCCGCTGCCCTGGTATAAAGATGGGCTTCGCTTCAAATGCACTGAATGTGGAAAATGCTGCACCGGATCCCCTGGAAACGTCTGGGTCAGCGAGCAGGAAATGAGTTCAATATCTAAGCTTTTAAATATTTCCATAGAGTTATTTAAAAGAAAATATGTGCGCCAACGCAATAATCGCTTTGCTTTAATCGAAAAGAAATCGCAAAACAATGACTGCATTTTTCTTAAAGATAATAAATGCCTCATCTATCAAGCTCGTCCAAAGCAATGTCGCACCTTTCCATGGTGGCGCGAAAATCTGAACTCTGAAGATAGTTGGAAGTCAGCAGCTGAAGATTGCGAGGGTATCAATGATAAAGCCCCCCTCGTTCCATTAAACGAAATTGAGCAGATGCTGCAAATTAATGATATTAATCTTCAGTAAAACTAAAATAAAACATGAACATAGTAAATATTGTAGCATTAAGCTTATTCACTTGTTTATCATTTATAAACGTAGAGGCAAATACCATGATATGGAAGGGCTTTGCAAGCGATAATTACGCCGGCGTTCATCCCGATATTTTAAAAGCGATCAACGACGCTAACAAAGGACATAGCAAAGCCTATGGAGGCGATAGTTATACCCAAGAAGCAATAGCTTTGTTTAAAAAACACTTTGGAAGCGATGTTGATGTGTACTTTGTTTGCAATGGAACAGCAGCAAACGTCCTTGGGTTAAGTACCCTGATTCAACCCTATCAAGGCGTGATCTGTGCTGAATCGGCGCATATCAATGCCGATGAATGCGGAGCCCCTGAAAAATACATCGGCTGTAAATTACAGACAGTCCCAACCAAAGACGGCAAACTCACAATCGAAAACATTCAAGCTTTTTTAATGCTTAGAGGCGATCAACATAAAGTGCAGCCTAAAATGATCTCGATTGCGCAAAGCACCGAGTTAGCGACTGTTTACACTCCTGAAGAGATAAAAAAAATCACCGATTTTGCACATGCTCATGATTTATTAGTTCATATGGATGGATCGCGTCTCAGCAATGCCGCTGCGCGTTTGAATGCAAATTTAGCTGCTTTAACAAAAGATGTCGGTATCGATGTGCTTAGCTTTGGAGGCACTAAAGATGGCATGATGCTTGGCGATGCTGTGATATTTTTTAACAAAGAGCTCTCTAAAGATTTCCAATATATCCGCAAACAAAGCATGCAATTGGTTTCAAAGATGCGGTTTATTTCAGCGCAATTTATCGCGCTATTAACTGATAATCTTTGGTTAAAAAATGCAAAACATGCCAATGCTATGGCACAACTCTTAGCAGCTGAAATACAAAAAATCCCCCAAATTAAGATCAGCAAAGAAGTGCAATCTAACGCCGTCTTTGCTTATATTGATCCAAAACTTATCCCGATATTGCAGGAAAAGTATTACTTTTATGTTTGGGATGAAGCAACTTCAGAAGTGCGTTGGATGACCTCATGGGATACAACTCAAGAAGATATCCAAGACTTTGTTGCCTTCATCAAACAAACGCTAAAATTGGAATCCACTCCCAAATAATTTTGAGAAAATGAATATTACAGCTTGCTATTCTCCTAGAAATGCCTCGGTTGATCAAAAAAAACACCCTAGTGACCAGAGTGTTAATAAAACATGGTTTGGTAAATCTTTAATGGTGTCCAAAGGAATTGCTTTTAGTGCATTTTTCGCGCCGTCTGTGTTAGTGGTTCGCATTACTGCATTAACAGTATCCATTTTTGGAAATCCCGGAAAGAACCTTTCAAAAAAAATCCACGTAGTAGCGGATAAATTAAAGGCAATTCTTCTAGTTCACAACTTCCACAATTTAAGCATTCTATTCGAGTCTCGCGTTCTTATCCAAACAAAGAATATTGCCACAAAAAGCTCCATCTGGCGTGAAGAGGATTTAAAAAAATCCCGTGAATTTATCAAACTTATCCTAAATCCAGAATATTGCAAAAAAAAGGGATTGGCGGAACAGCCTCCTTCCGAGGTTGCAGAACTAAAGAAATACCTCAACCTCATTAAAGGGGCTAACACCGATGGAATTTGCTTCGGAGCCTCTTTAATTGTTATTAAATCGCTTCTATCAACTAGCATCAAGACTGAAAAAGACTTGATAGATTTTTTTGATCAATACAAAAATGGTTTTCCTGCCGAAGCTGCTGCCTTACAAAATGTACATGAAGCTTTTATTGGCGATGAATGCAAGTTTACTCTGGAAGAGCAAAACGCCATGGATAAGGAAGTAGAGAAAGCAATTCAAGACTTTCGCAATGAAGTCGACGGGAAGCAAAAAGACCTGGAAAATCGACAAAATTCGCTTTCACGTGAAGAGTATACGCAATTATTTCTTCAGTTAATCAAAGATACTGAAGAGGCAAACCCTCGCAAAATCGAGGATTTGAAAAAAAGCATCAAGCAATTGCATTATTTTAAAAATAAATCATCCAAATTAGAACGCATGGCTTGCCTGATTGATTTAAAATTAAAGTACCGAATTGAAAAGCATGATCGAGCTTGTTTTACCGGAATTATGCGTGAAAAAAATGTGCAAGACAAATTTAATCAACTAAAAAACGGTTATTACCAATTGCTTTTCAGAACGAGCGCAACGGGTGCGCACGCCATTGTCTATATCAAAAAAGAATTTGGCTCCTATTTTTTAGATCCAACTTTCGGCCTCATTAAATGCATGCCGGATACCCCTGCAAATAAGTTGTGCGAGCTATTTAAAAAACATTATAAAGGAAAACCCATCGAAAATAAACAACGTGAACAATTTCTAGAAATTTTTCATTTTCAAGTATGACTATTCAATTAGCACTTATGCCGGAATCCTCAATTTCGAAATATAGGCTCTTTCTATCATGGATTTAAATAAGAAGCGTTGGGCATCCCTGATCTCTCTGTTTTTCTAGAAGATAGCGTGCTGTTTCAAAACTTAACACCGAGACATTTTGATCTTTTAAAAGAGATTTGAGTTTTGCTTGGTTTTCTTTATTAGTGAAAACTACTTGAATATCATCGGTTAATAGGGCTTTTCCATAGACGAGATGTTCGCAGGCGAGACGTTCGCCAATCACACCATTTAAAATTTCTAAAGGGGTCAATGTCATTGAGGCCCAAACTATAGGGAAAGGCTCCAAAATGGCTTGTAGTTCTTCAGAGCTAAATTTTATAGGCTTAATCGTGTCAAATAACTTTAGAAGATCCTGCAGCCGCTCTTTTGTTGTTTTCAATTGTTCACCTATTAAAGCAGCTTCTTGTAAATCGAGTTCTTTTGGCTTCATCTCTTGAAGATCTAGGGGTATTGGAAACTTAGCCATTTTCATCTCCCCTTTTTTGTTTTGGATAATTTTATATTCCCAATGATATTCGTTCCAATAATACTTAGGACCCACAATTCCGTATTCATATTCTTTTTTGTCTTGATTCCAACGTGCGACAACCTTACCTCGTTCAATCTCAGGATAAACGAGCTCGGTAGTAAATTGACCTTTAACCTCACACTGAATTTCAACTTCTTGTTCTGTGAATAAGCTTTCCCTATATTTATCTAACTCTTCCTTCGCTATATTTACACGGCTTTCAAGCAAATACCCAAACTTTTGCCATTCATCGTTTAAAGGAAAACTATCCGGCATTTTTTCAAGTCTGGATCTTATGTTTTTCTTTATCTCATCATAAGCTTCCGGATGCGATCCTGTTATTAGCAGCCGCAAAATAGCAATCTGCAAATGATTAAAATCTGTTGAATTGAGAGCGATGCTAAGGGCCTCATCCGGATCAAATTTGAAAGATGGATTCTCTGCATACGAAAGACAGGTACTTAATCCCTCCAGCTTCATTCCTGATAAAAAATTTAAGTTTACTCCCGTTACGCCTACCCCCTTATCTAATTCTCCGGATAAAGGGACGATTTTATGTAAAATAAGCTGCCCAG
>JABDEI010000002.1 GCA_013287145.1 Chlamydiota bacterium | reverse complement strand
CATAAGGTCTTCAAATTGGTACCCATAAGCAATTTTTTGCACACCATTCTCTTGGCAAAATCTTTCGATACACGATTTCATGATGCCATGCCAAAGAGAAATCGTTATCCCTCTACCTTGATTTGATAAGGCTCTATCCATTCCCGCGAGGAACGTGTTTTTAAGATTCATCGTCTCCTTAACATATCAAAAATTTTGTTATGCTTTCTAAATTCTTCTTGCGAATTTATAAATATTTCTACTATCGTTGGAGCCTGTACGACTTAACACCTTAAATAGGAAGAAAGAGTATGAAAAAAGTCCGTATTGCCAATTTTTTTGCAGTTGGGGTTGGAGTGGTTTCTCTTACAGCTACAGCAAACGCCGAGACATCGGCACATAACGTGTTTGATGTACAGCCAAGAGCAATCAATCTACAGATTTGTGATGTCAATCAACTTTCTTTAAGCAGCATTCATCAAATGATAAGCCAACGAAATTGCAGGGATATTCAAATTGTAAGATCTTCAGCCGACAATGTGCTACATCTATAAGCGTTTCGTTATCCAGGAAACAACATGTTCGTAATGGCTGAACCAATGACTAAGGATGGCTTTATAACGCCCAGTGAAATTACATACCAAGACAGCAAGTTGTCACTGCTTTTGCGTCCTTTAGAAGAAAAAGATGCAGCAGTCATTCACGAAGCTGTTATGCTTAGTCTTAATAGTTTTCGTACATTTATGGATTGGGCACATCGAGAGTTAAGCGTTGAAGGGCAACTCCAAAGAATTCGTAAATCACAAGAAGGTTATGCAAAGGGTACAGAATTTGATTTTTCTGTGTTCGATAAGAATACTGGCGAATTTTTAATGTCAGCCACGCTGGGACCATCAAGAACGCCAAACAAAAAAGCCTTAAGTATAGGTTATTGGACATCCATTAATCACTGTAACAAAGGATTTGCCACCCTCATTACTAAGATCTTGACAACTGTGGCTTTTGATTATATGGGCTGTAATCGAGTTGAAATTGGATGTAATAAGGCTAATGAAAAAAGTATCCGTGTCATCGAAAAATGTGATTTTACTTTTGAAGGACGAGCTAGAAACTACTTTACTGAGCCATCATATGAAATGATCCAAAATGGTTACTATCCAGATAGAACCTGCGTACAATACGCCTTAATCCCCCAAGATCTTAAATCCTTGCCTTGGTTTGAAGAAATAAAAAGCAAACTTGTAATCAAACCATGACAACTCTAAATGTCTACCAACTCTTCTGAGAAGACGTTTTTTTATTATTTGCTTGCAATAGTGGGTTCGCTATCATCTGCGGGGGCTTCCATAACTCTTATTGCTCTTTCAACAAGTCTTTATGCAGTAGATCCAGAAGGTACTGCTTCTTCCTCAATTTATGTTCTGAATTATTTTGGAATAGGGTTAATAGGATTCGCAGGCGGTTGGATTTTACAGCGTTTCACAGCCATTACCCTTGGAATCACAGGCGCGCTGATAAGCGCTTCTATCGTTTTTTACTTAGCTTTTTTATCTGAAGTTCCTCCGTAAATGAAATAAAGTTTTGAGTGCTTTTTTTACAAGTTTAATAGGCGACGATAGGTAGCAGCGGATAGGCGCTGACAACTATAGTTTAGATTTTTTTGCCATTTTTCGATGGCAGCTGCCTGTCCCGGCAGCATTGAATAGGTTGGATGTTGATCTGCCTCAATCCAAGCATAAGAATCGAACTCGGGGCTTAAAGAAATTTCCCCCGACAGGTATTTACAGGAGATTCCTAAAAGAAGGATCGGGAGCTTGCCAGGCAGGATAAATTTCCAGGCATAAAAGACCTCTCCGATGGTGACTTTAAAATCTTCGCCCAGCTCCTCTTGAATTTCGCGTTTCAAGGTAGTTTCAAATGAAGCCGACGTTTCTTGCGTATTAATTTTGCCGCCTGGCATTCCCCAGAAAGAAGAAGCGTAAGGACCTTTTGGGTCGCTGTGAAGGATTAAAAGCTTGTTTTGATGTTCGATGAAGGCTTTTAAGCCGATGTGAAATTCCTGATCATTAACTTTCATTGACCCTTCTCTCTTTAAACTTTGCCCAAGGATATTACTGAGAAATGATAACTTCTTGCAAGACTCTTATTTTATTTCGACTTTGTTGCATAAATCTGATCCCGTTCTTTCAGAACTCAGCTTTTGTTTATCCTTTTTCCCAGGCCTCTCGCTGCGCTCCGGCCTGGGCTATGTTAAGATGGTCCTTCAGACCATTAAAACCCTCATTTTTTAATGCACTATTTCATGGCCTGAAAGGCCTTCATGTCATAGCCCAGGCCGAAGCGTAGCGAGAGGCCTGGGTATCCAGAGGAAGGATTGAGTTCTGAAAGAACGGCACTAGATTTATGCAACAAAGTCGTTCGTAAATAGTGGCAAAGTGGTTAATCCGTTTCAATAGACCATTGTTTCAATGAAGCATTTGTTTCATTGACGCATTTAGCTTATTCCCATATAATAAGATTATCAGAACCAAAGGGTTTTATATGACATTAAACAAGCGGACAAAAGAACATCATAAAAATGAACTCAGATTAACGCTGGATGCAAGAAAGCGCATAAGTCTAGCTAAACTATTGCCCGATTATGAAATCTGTTCATTTAGAGCGTATACAGAAGGCGATAAAATTATTCTTGAGCCAATGGCAGAAATACCCGCTCATGAGCTCTGGTTGCATAAAAACCCTAAGGCCTTAAAGACTGTACAAGAGGGGTTGAAGAAAAAGGGAAAACACTATTTGGGTTCATTCGCAAAACACTTAGATAAAAATGATGATCTTTAGACTGATATTCAACGATGACGCGAAAGAGCAATTTCAAAAATTAGAGAGTTCTAAAGATAAACAATCTGCTTTTAAAGCTATTTGCAAAACTCTCGCCTTTATGGAAACGAATTTACGGCATCCTTCATTGAATACCCACGAATTCAGTAGTTTAGAAGGACCAGATGGCGAGAAAGTTTTTGAATCATATGCGCAGAATAAAACTCCAGGCGCTTATCGGATATTCTGGTATTATGGTCCAAAAAAGAATGAAATTACAATCGTTGCAATTGTCTTGCATCCTTAAAGTTCATTTAAAAGTTCTATAGAGGTCAAATAACTACGATTTTTAGCATCTGCCGGATGACCATTGTTAGGGCCATTTCCATATGTTGGTCGACGATATAACTTATCGACATCATTGATATTTTTGAAATGAAGATGCTTATCTCTGAGTATATCATCGCGAATAAAGAATAGATTCACGCCATTTTGATCGGCATAAACTAAAGAGTAGCCTTTGCTTCTTCCTAAATTATACATGGCAAGGATGCTTGCACCAAAATAATTAGAGCCTCCACCACAAAAATAGGGTTGGTATTTCACAACTTTATCTTCGGAGGGTAGATGAGTCGCATTATACTCTATGACAACCACAGCCGGCTGATATTTCATATCCAGTTCTTTCCAAACATAAAAGTCATTATAGTCGATATCGATGGACAATAAATCCAAATCGAAAGGAACGGCATACTTATCGAAGAGACTTGTAATGTTCTCAGCGGTGATAAATTCTTTGAAAAGATTGTATTCTTTCATCTCATACATACGGTCCAATAAAACCGCTTGCCATCCTTGTAATCTAAGAAGATAGGTGTTGCTGGTTGTAATGCCATCAAAAGCTCCAAATTCGACGCAAAATCGAGAGGTTGGCTCGATCAAATTCATGATTTTAGCAATAACTCCATCTTCCCCATTTTGACTATATAACGATAATTCGTATTCGTTTAAATCAACTTCATCTGCTGACAAAGAAAATAAATAAACAGCAAGTAATAAAAATGAAATTAATGATTTTTTAGTCATAATTATCCTTATATCTTTCTAAATAAAATGCAGTTTCCGTTGTCAATTAATTTAATTACTTCACATTGAAGCAATAAAAGTTCAATAGCGTATTGAGCTTGTTCCCATAAAGTATCATTCAACCATATATAACCACCCCTGCGCACTTTAGGAAGGAAAAGTAAGACATCTGTCGTGAAGGCAGCTTCACTATGGCCGCCATCGATGTATAATATGTCGATATGTTCGATTTGGGCGGCAGCTTTTTCTGAAGTCATTTTTAAGGTAATACAATAATCTGTTAGACCATAGTTACTTATCATCGCATTGTAAGAATTGTAGATAGAATCAAAATTTATAGTAGACCACCAGATTGCATTGATTTGATCGGACACTGGATCAAAATTTCGGAGGTTCTCGGTCTTATCCCAAGGATCTATGCCGATAACGAAACCCTGTTTTAAAAATTTTAAAGTTGAGGCGACAGGAAAAAGCGAGGAGCCTCCGAATGTTCCTATGTCTACACATACTTGCGGCTTTACTTCCAGAACTAGATCAACAAAATTTAGAGCTTTTTCTTGGGAGCACCATCCAGATATTAACGGAAGAGCATTGCAAACCGTTTGTTTCAATTGTTTATCTGCCGAATCAGTAGAAAAAGAAGAAAGTGCAGTAAATAGTAAAAAATATGTTATTGCTTTTTTCATAGTTTCCTCCACATTCCCCAAACGTTTGACCCCTGAAATTCTGCGATTTTTGCACAGTGAGTATTTAACCATTCAATAGATTTAGCTTGAGTATAAGCGTTCCCTTCAAACCAAGTGAGATCGTCTAAAATAATCAGCCCTCCTGTTTTTACAAGAGGTGCCCATTTGGTAACATCGAGGTAAGAGGCCTCGGCAGAATGATTCCCATCGATATGCAAAATATCGATATTTGCAATCGGAGAAGCTCGTTCAGAAGATGATTTAATTAAAGAAATCCTGTGATCAAGGTTGAATTGCTGAATCTTAGTCCGCAAGCCTTGAAATACTGCCATGTGATTTACATAAACGCCCCAGAAGTATTCACTGGAGGCATTGTTTACTCCTTTGAGAGATTCGCTGGTCTCCCAGGGATCTACACCATATATGTGGCCCTTATTATTTACTTCAAGAGCAAAGGCCATCGGCACAAGCGATTTACCCCCGTAGACTCCTATTTCAACGACGATTTCAGGTTTTAATTTGAGAATGATATCGATGAGGACAGCGGCTTTTTCATAAGAGCACCAACCTTCAAGCTGATTCATCATATAAAAAGCGTTCTGCTTAACCCACGACGGAAACTCCCTTTTATCAATGGTAATTTGATGTTCAAAGTGTGACGGTGCTTGAGGGCTTTCCTTGTAAACATCTCCCATATATATTTCTCTCTTAGTATTTGGCTATACTGCGGTCAAAATTCCAAGTTACAAGCCGACCGCAGTATAAATTCTAGGTTGCAGTAATTTACAAAAGGGCTTTTTATAAGTTCTAAAAAAAATCTTTGCAAGGTTTTTTTTCAATAATTATAGTTTTGATTTGATTCTCTTTGCCAAAAACAAAATAGTTTGATATCTCATTCCTATTCTGAATTTAGAGCTAGAGGTATAAGATGAAAAACATATTTGTATCCGTCTGTAGGACGAGTCTTAAAGCGTATACCTTTTATCCAAAACATTATCATTTGAAAAAAATAATGTTTCTAATCTGTCTGATGGTTCCCTGCTTTTCGTGGGCAAATGAAAAGTTGCCGCCCCCGTATGATACCGTGGATCTACTTCCTTTTAGTGGACAGGGCTGGTATGCCAATGGACCATCGATGGAATTCTTGCTCAAAAGCACAAATGCCAAAGTCGTCATTGAAGTGGGTTCATGGCTTGGTTTATCCACGCGGCATATTGCAGAGACTATTCCAAAAGATGGTATTGTGTTTGCTGTCGATCATTGGCTGGGATCGCCCAATGAAGATAATAGCCCCTTTGATATGGCTAATCTGTATCGTCAATTCCTTTCCAATGTGATTCATGCCGGTTTAACCCATAAAATTATACCATTGCGTATGTCGAGTGCTGAAGCAGCGGCGACTCTGACGATTCACCCCGACCTGGTTTATATAGATGCCACCCATGATTATAACGGAGTGTATACGGACATAACATTGTGGTTTCCTTTTGTCAAAGGCCATGGTGTTTTATGCGGAGATGATTATAACTGGGGGTATGAGTCTTCTGTAAAGCGCGCTGTGGATCGGTTTGCCTTTGAAAACAATCTCATTGTGCATGAAGATGGATGGTTTTGGTATTATGAAGAAAAATAAGATGATGTCTCTGTTGAAGGCTTGTGGCTTGTGTCTTGGGCTCGTAGCCCTTTCCTTTCGTTTAGATGCCGTGATCTATTATGAGGGAACACAGACATTTCAAAATTATGGGAAAGTTGACTTAAATGCTTTAGTCCAATTTCTTCCATATAATCCAGTCATTGTTGAAGCAGGCGCCTATAAAGGAAAGCAGACTGTCTATGCCACAAAAGTCTGGCCGTACTACCGCTATCTGATTGCTTTTGAACCTAACCCGATGGCTTTCATAGAACTTCAACAACGTGTTATTGATGAAAAGTTGGAGAGAGTACACTTATATAACTTAGCCCTTAATAATTATAACGGCAAGGCGACGCTATACCTTTCTGAGGCCAATGAGCAAGAAAGTTCTCTGCTTCCTGCTACAGAGGAGATGCAATCTTACTATCAGGGACCCCAGCTTCGAGTCCCTTGTGTGGTATTCGATGATTGGTGTGAGCAAAATCAGATCGAGAGCATCGACATTCTCAGTTTAGAGCTTGAAGGACTCGAACTGAAAGTTCTGGAAGGATCTTCCAGGATTTTAAAAAATACCAAGATCATTATTTTACAAAGTTTCTTTCGACCCTATCGAGTCGATATGTGCAACTACTTTTTTGTAAAAGACTTCCTTACAAGGTCTCAATTTGTTCCTCTTATGCATTGGTATGAACAAGGTGAAAGAGGAGTTGCTGTTTATGTCAGTCAAGAGATGTATGATGCCTACTTTGTCAAATGCTTGGGGTTAGGTTTAGGAGGCTTGATTTATCCATGATAAAAGCTGTGATTTTCATCCTTTCCTTAGCCTTTTTTCAATTTGCAGAAGCAAAAGATTATCCAAGCATTTTGGAAAAATATTTGAAGCCTGCAGAATATAAAATGGGCCTGCATAAAATGCCTAATATTGATTTTATATACATGATCAATTTAGACAAACGTCCAGAAAAGTATGCAAATACCATGAGAGCTCTTGAGCCCTATGGAGTTTACCCCTATCGCTTTTCTGCGGTCAATGGGTGGGAATTGAGTTTTGATGCGATAGACGATCTAGGCACCAATTATCAACCAGGTACGCCCCACGGACCGATTTGCTCTGTCTTCCGCCACGTCAATGGCAAAGAGATCATGAGTTTTGAGGTGATGAAGGAAGAGGGCATTGCCTATTATTGCCACTCTCTATCGCGCGGCGCTATCGGATGCCTCTTGAGTCATATTTCAGTATTACAAGATGCCTATAACTCGGGTTATCAAACGATTTGGGTGATGGAAGATGACATCCGAGTAGTTGAGGATCCTCATATCATCTCAGATTTAATCGACCAATTAGATCGTCTTGCACCAGGCTGGGATGTGTTTTTTACCGATGATGAGACCAAAGGTGCAGATGGGAGCCGCTTCTATTGTGGGGGGATACGTCCTAGGCCAAATTTTCAATACCAAGATCTCGATTATTACTATCAACGCCAGTATGTCAATGCAGATATTGTGAAGCTTGGACTGCGTTTCGGGGCTTATTCAATGATTATAAGGCGATCCGGGGTAGAAAAACTATTGAACTACTTTAAGACTTATCATCTTTTCTTTCCTTACGACATGGAATATTTCTTTCCGCCGGGCATTAAGTTATATGCCTGTACAAGAGATATCGTAACAACTATTGCTGGAGGCATATCAGATAATGGAAGTCCAACGTATGAAAAATAATTGCCTAAAAACGCTTTATTTTTGTTTTTATCTCGTTCTTTTCAACTTCGCGTTGTTAAGAGCAGATCATTATGAAGGGATCAATTTATTCAGTAGCTATAATGCAATCGATTTAAACTGGCTGCCGCAATTCCTCCCTTACAACCCGGTCATCCTTGAAGCAGGGGCTTTTCGTGGTCAAGATACGGTGAGGGCGGCAAAAATTTGGCCCAATGGCCGCATTATCGCCTTCGAGCCCGATCCGAATGGCTTCAAAGAATTAGAGAAGAATGTCGCTGAAGCTCAAGTTACTAATGTCGAACTTCATAGCCTTGCTCTCAGTAGTTATAATGGGTCGGCGTTATTCAATATCTGTCTTGGGCCAAACAATAATGAACCCGCGTACGGATACGCTAGTTCCTTGCTACCTCTTAAAAAGGGGATGGAGATCTTTTGCAAAGGCCCTCAGATAGAGGTTCCTTGCGTAACTTTGGATGCATGGTGCAAAGAGAATCAGATCGACACAATAGACCTTTTACGGCTTGAAGTTGAAGGAGCGGAATATGGTGTGCTTAAGAACTCTCCTAATATATTGAAGAAGGTAAAAATTCTGTATATAAAGACTTACATCCATCCACATCGATTGGGGATGACGAATTATCCCGCATTAAAAGAATTTCTAGAAAAATCTAATTTTGTCTTGCTTTCCCATCGGTATCAACCTGGAATAATAGGACATGCGATTTTTTTGAGCCGTGAATTATTTGACGCTTATTTTAAATTGTCTTTAGGAATGTATTTGGAGTATTAAATGAAAGCTTTGTCGAAAATTAATATATTTCTTTGTTTACTGTTTTTTTCTTCCTGTTTTTGTACTTTGGATGCCGGAATTGAAAAATATTTCAAGAAAGCTGAAAACAAACCAGAGCCCAACGGTATCGGAAATATCGATTTCATTTATGTGATTAATCTCGATCCGAGGCCTGAGAGATATCTGCGTACCATGAAGGCTCTTGAGCCTTTTGGCATACATCCCTATCGCTTTTCTGCCGTCAATGGCTGGAAATTGCCATTCGAAGCCCTCGATGAATTAGGAATCGTCTACGATTCTTGGATGCCAAAGGGCCCTATTTGTTCCGTTTATCGCCATGTTGACAATAAAGAATATATGAGCTTCGAAATCATGAAGGAAGAAGGGGTCGCTTACTATTGCCATTCCCTATCACGCGGTGCAATCGGATGCCTTTTGAGCCATTTGTCTATCCTTCAGGATGCCTATGACTCCGGGTACAAGACTATTTGGATCATGGAAGATGATATCAAAGTGATCAGCAATCCGCGTGAGCTCTCTTTTTTACTTAATGGCTTGAATCGCCAAGCTCCCGATTGGGACATACTATTCACTGATAATGAAATCAAAGGTGGGGATGGAAAACCTGTTCCTTGCACAGTAATTCGTCCAAGACCGCTTGTACATCTCCAGCCGCTTGATTACTACCTTAGAAGAACGCCTCTTAATGCCGATCTCACCAAGATTGGAATGCGTTTTGGTTCGGCATCCATGATTATTAACAGATCCGGAATAAAGAAGCTTTTAGACTTCTTTATAACATATAAAGTCTACTTTCCCTATGACATCGATTATTTTCTTGTGCCCGGAATTAACATTTATGCGTGCAATAAAGATATCGTTACCAATATTCACGGGGGAGACTCTGATAATGGATCACCCACATATCTAGATAAGTAATGATGCGTTTTTTTTTAACGGCGCTCTTTTTTTGTAACTTCGTGCATGCTGATTTGGTTGATCATCTCAAAAAAACAGAGGGAAAATCCGATATTCATCAGATTCGAAATATCGATTTCATCTATATGATCAACCTCGATAAAAGGCCTGAAAAATTTGCGCAAGCATCCGCTGAATTACATCATTACGGCATCTTCCCTTATCGCTTTTCAGCAGTAAATGGCTGGGAATTGTCACTCGAAGCCATCAATGATATAGGCTTAAAGTGTGCTGTGGGCATGGAACAGCTTTTTGCTACTTGCTACCCCACGGAAATGAATGGAGAGCCTCTTCATGAATATATGAGCAAAATTGGCAGAGCTTATTTCACCCAGGGTATGGCTAAAGGGACTCTGGGCTGTGCGCTTAGCCATATTTCTGTTCTAAAAGATGCTTGGGACTCTAACTATGAAACCATATGGGTCATGGAAGATGATATCACAGTGATCAGCGACCCCAGGATTATCCCTGCTTTAATCGACAAGCTCGATGCGTTCATCGGCAAAGAAAATTGGGATGTCCTCTTTACCGACCAAGATTATCGAGTGGCTGAAGGTGAATATCTCATTGCTTCCGGTGCTGCTGAACGCCCCGACATGGACTGCAGCCTTGAGGCCAGGTATGCCCCCCCGTTATACCGTCAGAACAAAAATCAGCCCCGATTTTCAAAGAATCTCCGCTAGATTTGCCACCCATTCCATGATCATCCGTAGATCAGGCATTAAGAAACTATTAGATTGGTCGCTCACTCATCAAATTTTTCTACCCTATGATCTAGAAAATTATCTCCCACCCGATATTAACCGTTACTCATTGACATATGATTTAGTGAGCAATCTTCTTAATGCCAGCACGGATAACGCACATCCTTTTTATGACCAAACAGGAGAAAAATAATGTTAAAGATGTTAATAGCTATATCTTGTTTTTTCTCTTCACTGGCGGCTGATTATGCCTGCAGAGTAGACATTCTTCCTGGATTGGATTTCTATGACTTTCCCATAGATTTAAATTTGGTAAAATCAGCAGGCTATTCCCTTCGGGTCTCTAATCAGTTTTTCAATGGACACGATCAAGGCTACTATGAAGAAGAGATTCGCTATGATCGGGATCTGAAGAAAATTATCGTGTTTAACAATACTGTGGACCCTATGTATCTAGCAATATTTCCAAAGAAGAAACTTGTTCTTTTTTTGCTGGAACCCTTAATTTTGCAAGATGCCTATTTTGAACCATGTTCACGAGTCTATACTTGGAACGATGATGTGGTCGATGGCAAAAAATTTTATAAGCTCTATTATCCCTATTTGAGGCCGATGGTGGATGACATTCCGTCTTTCGAAGAAAAAAAATTGTGCGTGATGGTTTCCGGATCTGATAATGAATATCCCGAACGAAAAAACGAGCTTTATTCAGAGCGAATGAAAATGGTAGAGTTTTTTGAAACAAAGCCGTTAGGGGAGTTTGAGATCTATGGCAGATATTGGATAAAACGATATTATAGAGATTTTCGAGGATCTATCCCAGGCGATTATGCCGGCCCCGAGAAAATTTCTATCATCAAAAATTACCGTTTTTGCATCTGCTTTGAAAATACAAAAGGGCTTAACGGTTATATTACAGAAAAAATCTTTGGATGTTTTACGGCGGCTTGCGTTCCGATCTATTGGGGAGCTGACAATATCGAACGATTTATTCCAAAAGATTGTTTTATCGACTATCGCGATTTTGAAACAAGAGAAGATCTTTATCAATTTATCAAAACAATGCCAAAAGAGGTCTATCAACGATACATTGACAACATCAGCGCATTCCTCAAAAGCCCGGAAGCAAAAGTCTTTTCTCCCGAGTACTTTGGCAAAATTTTATACGAAGCCATTGCTGAATAATTATGAGCATCTCATGGCGTATCTTCTCTTTTTTTCTCGCTTTCTTGCAAGTTTACGCATGCTATGCCGAGGTCATCATTCACCAGGATTTAAATGGAAATGAGGCTATTACAGATAAGACTTTTCCCCCACTATTTGTAAGTTTGGGGTCAAATTGCGATGTCGCCTATTCCCTAGAATTTTCCGGGCTGCGACATGCCGCTTTCCCATTGGATTGGCTGCTAACAATCGATGGGAACAAATTTATAGAATTAATCGAAAATGGTTTTCAGCACTTCTTGGATGAAGAATTTCTTGCTTGGAACAATCACGTTTTGGTGAATAGCTATTACCATATCGAGTTTCGTCATGATTTTGAGCCTTTGCCGGAATTGCGAGAAAAATATCAAAGGAGAATCGATCGATTCTATAAACTTAATGAATATCAGGGCAAAGTTTTTTTCATACGAATCCCCTATATAGAAGCGACTAACCCTACACTCTATTGGCCTAATGAAGAGGCCCTGCAAATTTCCACCGATTGGGCCAATAGATTAAATTCGGTTTTAAAGAAATGTTTTCCTAACTTAGATTTTATCTTGGTAATAACCAATATATTTGATGAAAATGACGAGAGCGATCTCATCTTAACTGATAACATCTTAAGAATAAATTTAGCGAAATATCCCCGTACAGATCATGAGAGTTTATTGAGTAAAAAATTATTGAAATATGTCAATGATCCAAAACTCGCGTTAGAAAATAAACATTAACCTTCATGATGAGATCATCGCTTTTAGCACTTCTTGTAGTCCGACTAGCGGTTGTAATCGCTCCTTTACAAGCCACCATCGATTTTAACTTCGAAGGCGAGATCGCAAATGAGCAAAAACCCTTGTTTGTTAGCTTGGGATCTTGGTGTGAAATTGCCCTTTCCTTAAGAGATTGTCAGCTGAGACAGTCAGCTTTTCCATTTGATTGGTTAGTCACAGGAGACCATGAAGGCTTTCTTAATCTATTTTATACCGATTTTCAATATTTTACAGCAGAAGACCACATTATTCAGATTCCAGATCTGACACAAAATCCCAATAGCCTCAAAAATACTTTCTATAACATCATTTTTTACCATGAGGGCGCAGGATTAGATGCCTATGAAGAGATTGATAAACTTCAAAAGCAACTAGAACTTTTTAAAATAAAATACACGAGGAGGATTGCCAGATTCAGACAGCTGCGCGACTATCCCGGAAAAGTTTTTTTTATTCGCAGCCTCTGGAGTGAAGATGGAAGCCATTTTATAAAAAACCAAGAGCAGGCTAAAGAGATAAAAGACGCACTCGATCGCTATTTTCCATCCCTAGATTTTACTCTCGTGCTAATCAAATACACCGACGTAAATGCACCCGATATTGTTGGTCTTGAGGGAGTGGTTGAGTACAAAATAGAACGAAATCAACATCAACAAGTATATGACGATCTGCTTTTGCTAGAGTTTGCCAAAGTTGGAAATGACCTACATACAGTGGACGGGTTTTAATGATGATATTCCGGAGGCTATTGCAAAAGTATTTGAACTCTTAGTCTGGTCGGCCATTTCTGCTTAAATTCACTATCTATAACAAAGCGGTACGGCAAACCACATACTTGTGCAAAGATATTTTGCCGTACCGCTTTTTTATGGAACTTCGTAGATACGAAATGTATCGATTTCTAGATTAAACCACTAAGCTGTAAAAAATAATCTATTGTCACTTTTGTAATTTGCCATCGGTAGCTGGACTTTGCACATCTGGAAGCTAGCTTCCAGATGTGCAAAGTCCAGCAGTAGGGGTTGCTGTCTGTGAAAAAATTGAGTGGAAAAATTTTTTTCGAGAGAAACATAAAGGCCGGGGATTTCCTCGCTTTTGCATGTTGAAGACATCAATAATGGTGTGCTCTTTTTTTACCGACGAGCAAAAATGATTTGATATATCATTTATATGACCAAACAGAAAAAAATAATGTTAAAGATGATAATAGCTACTTCTAAAGAAATTCAACCGAATCATCCTGAATAAAAGTTTTGTCTTTTAATATTAATCTTCAAAAGTTACTTTACCGTCTAGAAAACAGGTACCACCATGCCCTTACCCAGAGTGAAAAAATTGTAGTTAAATGAACAATTTTTCAAATTTTATTATTTTTTTTCTTCTATCGATAGCATTTTCTGCGACTATATTAGGTTCCCTTGGAGTTCAACAGAACCCGAGGGTTCGACTGGAGCAAATGTCAACATGGGTCCTACAAGCGCGGCTCCTAGGGAATCAACAGGAGCAACTGGCGGACAAAGAAGATCAACAAGTTCGACAAGAACAAAAGGATCAATCGAACCCACCAGCGATGCCCGTTGTGGGTTCAATCGATCCCGATCCCATAGATTCCGTACAGCTAGTAGGTTCTGTCGAACCTGTTGAATCTGTTGGATTAGTCCCCCCTGTGGAACCCGTTGGTGGAATTCAACAGAACCCGAGGGTTCGACTCGAGCAAATGTCAGCATGGGTCCTACAAGCGCGGGTCCTAGAAAATCAACAGGACCCACTGGCGGACCAAGAAGACCAACAAGATCGACAAGATCAACAGGAATCGAATTTGCCAGTGATGCCTGTTAGTGGTTCAATTGATCCCGTAGGTTCCGCACAGCTAATAGCTCCTTTCGAAGCTCTCGAACCCGTTGGATCAGTAGCCCCTGTGGAACCTGTTAGTGGAGTTCAACAGAACCCAAGGGTTCGACTGAAGCGGGTCCTAGAAGCGCGGATCTTAAGGACTCAACAGGGCAAACTGGCCTACCAAAAAGATCAACAAGATCAACAGGAATTGAACTTACCGATGATGCTTGCTATTTGTTCAAACGACCCCGCAGGTTCCGTACAGCTAGTAGCTCCTGTCGAACCTCTAATAGCTCCTCTCGAACCCGTTGAATCAGTAACCCCTGTGGAACCTGTTAGTGGAGTTCAACAGAACCCAAGGGTTCGACTGAAGCGGGTCCTTGAAGCGCGGATCTTAAGGACTCAACAGGGCAAACTGGCCTACCAAAAAGATCGACAAGATCAACGGGAATTGAACTTACCGATGATGCTTGCTATTTGTTCAAACGACCCCGCAGGTTCCGTACAGCTAGTAGCTCCTGTCGAAGCTCTCGAACCCGTTGAATCAGTAACCCCTGTGGAACTTGTTAGTGGAGTTCAACAGAACCCGAGGATTCAACTCGAACAAATGTCAACATGGGTCCTAAAAGCGCGGATCCTAGAAACTCAACAGGGCCAACTGACGGACCAACAAGAACAACAAGTTGGGCAGGAACAACAGGATCAATTGAACCTAGCGGTGATGCCCATTATGGGTTCAATCGAGCCCGTAGATTCCGTACAGCGAATAGGTCCGGTCGAACCTGTCGAATCTGTTGGATTAGTAGCCCCTGTAGAACTCGTTAGTAGAGTTCACCAGAACCCCAGGGTTCGACTGGAGCAAATGTTACTAAAAGCGCGGGTCCTAAGGACTCACCAGAACCAACTGGCGGACCAAAAGAATCAACAAGTTCGACAAGAACAAAAGGATCAATCGAACCCACCGGCGATGCCCGTTGTGGGTTCAATCGATCTAGTGGATTCCGTAAAGCTAGTAGGTCCGGTCGAACCTGTTGAATCTGTTGGATCAGTTGTTCCTATGAGACCCGTTAGTAGAGTTCAACAGAACCCGAGGGTTCGACTGGAGCAAATGTCAACATGGGTACTAGAAGCGCGGCTTCTAGGGACTCAACAGGAGCAACTGGCGGACCAAAAAGGTCAACAAATTCGACAAGAACAAGTAGGTCCGGTCGAACCTGTCAAATCTGTTGGATCAGTTGTTCCTATGAGACCCATTAGTAGAGTTCAACAGAACCCGAGGATTCGACTGGAGCAAATGTCAACATGGGTACTAGAAGCGCGGCTTCTAGGGACTCAACAGGAGCAACTGGCGGACCAAAAGGATCAACAAGTTCGACAAGAACAACAGGATCAATCGAATCTACCAGTGATGCCCGTTATTGAGGATTCAATCGATCCCGGAGGTTCCGTACAGCAAGTAGTAGGCCCTGTCGAACCCCTCGAACCTGTTGGATCAGTAGTCTCTGTGAGACCCGTTAGTGCAGATGAGCTTGTTGAGTTTGTGGTTCCAAGCAATGCTCAATATTTTTTATCACTACGGCGAAATCAAGGGCAGTCAATAGGAAATGACACCAGCTATACGACGATAGAAGCCCTTTCTTTTCCTTTTCATTATCAAAATTGGTGGCCATTTTTGGACTTGCGAGCCCATCGTTTTGATAAGGGTGATAAATATGCGGGCAATTTAGGAGTTGGCTGTAGATTTGCTCCGCAATTCACAGACCAAGTCTTTGGAATAAATGCCTATTATGATTATAGAAATGCCCATCATGTCAAATTCAATCAACTTGGTGTGGGATTTGAAATGCTTGGAAAGTGTTGGAACTTGCGAATCAATGGATATTTGCCTATAGGAAAGAAGAAAGTGCTTGTTTCCTCTTGTTTTTTTGATGATTTTATCGGAGACTTTTTCATAAGTCGGAGAAATTATCTCAACAGTCTTAGAGGAGTTGATTTTGAACTAGAGTCCCATTTAATGAGAATGTGTTGTATAGATTTTTATCTTGCGATGGGGGCTTATTATTATAAAGAGGATAGGTGCCGTAGAGACATTTACGGAACGGAATACAGATTAACGTCACGGTATTGTGATAATCTTTCTTTTAGCATCAGTGTCACCCATGATTCAACTTTCAAAACAAGAATCCAGGGTGAAATATCTTTAACATATCCTTTTAACTTCTGCTGCGATCAGACGTTCTTTTTACCTGTTCGAAGACGCGAAATAATTGTGTTAGATAGGAGGAGCCGCTGGAAATCGAATTTTGGCACTTCCTCTTGCCAGAGTTGCAATTAACTCAAGGAAGAGGTTCCAGCAATGAACGGACGGTATCTAGATCTACCGTACACAAATAAGCCTCTCTATCTTCTATGCCAATAGACATGATGAGTTTCGTTGCCGAATGATCTTTGGTCATTCCACAACAATATTCAACGCCATGATGTAAAAAGGTGAATGGTTTGGAAATCTGTTTCAAATTAAAATTTTCATCAAGGTAGATGAAACGATGCATATAATTGCGCTGCTCATTGTAAACGGTTTCATGAACAAGTAATAAATAACCATTGTCGAATTTTATAGGAGGTGCAGAACCTGAAAAGCGGGAAAAGTCATGTTTTGGTTCTTCATAATGGGCCATGATCTCGCGATTCATGAAAGAATCCATTTCTATGTTTGGCTTATAAATGATAAAGGGATCGAAGGAGTAGATCAGATGGAGTGCGTTATCTTTAATAAATGGCAACCAATTTTTTTCACATCTATAAGGATCGGGTCCGAATAAAGGAAATAATCCCTCTACATTAATGATGGGGCCAGCTCTCTCGTCTGCCAATCTGCATAAAGATACTTGAGGCTGCCCGGTAGGATTTGTGTCAAGGGTAGTGCAGGTAAACCAAGTAGAATTTTTAAACGCAAAGAGGCGGCAATCTTCAAGCCCTTCCACATTGAGAAATCGTTTTCTTTCGCGCGGCAGCTCTTCAATAATTTCTTTTTGTGAAAGAACATTAAAATCTCGATCGTATTGGATAAGGAAGTTCCTTGTTTTAACCGTATTTGTCGTATCAAACAAATCGAGTGATTTGAAATGTTTAGCACCTATTTGCATGTAGTTTACAGTTCGACAAATGACGTCATACCCTTTTTTTGTTTTGCGAATGGAGGGATTCATCGGGTTGAAATGAGCAGCAAAGCCCTCGCGAATAAGCGGTAGATCGATTTCTATAGGTTGATATTTAGCATTTTTTAAGTTTTGTACATAGAAGAGCATATTTTTATATGACTGCTCTTTGATGTAATAGGGGATATTTTTTTTCAACACCAAGCGATTGGTAGCTGCAAAGCCTTCTTCTTTGTATGGAGTGTAATAAGCAGCAATGGAAAGATCTTGATCGAATAGGTAGTCATAAACGGGATTAGATATAAATAAAATCTGTTCATGAGGATAGGGAATGCGGGAACCCTGTTTGGCAAACAAGAAAGCGAGATTATATTGTTCCTTTACGCGATAGTGCGTGGAAATTTGTTGCAGGGGTTCTGCTCGATCTGGATTAAATTGATAAGCATCAAGATAGGAAAGAAGAGCTTGATCCCATTGATCTTTTTCTTCATAACACTGTCCCATCATAAATTTTGAATACCAAACTTCTTCATTCCATCCACCCTTCTCGATGCGTGCCTTATACCATTTAATAGAATCATCGTAATTTTTAAGACCTTTATTGGCCTGTGCCAAATAAAACATATAACGCACATTTTCAGGCTCTTCTTGGAGACCCTGCGTTAACAGCTTGACGTCGCGTTCAAACTTATCTGCCTTGCAACCGCCGTCATCCCGATCATCGATGCTTAAGGTTTGTAGCTTCGACTCATGAAAGGGAACCTTGCACGACCAATATTCATGCGTTACTCCTACACAATGCCAAGGCAACGAAGCGCGAATGAGACGGGTATTGTAATAAGAATAATCATGATTATTCTGAGAAACTAGATAGGAGTCTTCCTGCAAAGTGTCTTTGTTGAAAGCAGGATCTTTTGTGAGCATCATGTCGGCATCGAGAAGGAGCAAGTAGGTGTTCTCTAAGGGAAAGCCAAGTTCATCGAGTGTTTTTTGGGCTGCTTGAACAGAACGGGTTCTATTATGGCCAAAATTCTTCCATTTATGCCGGTGGACTTTTCCTGGGATACCTGTCTTTTGCAGGTATTGTTCGATGGTTTGCACTGTATGATCATCAGACCCCGTATCGCAAATCGAAATGAAATCCACACAATCTTTTGCGCTGTCTAAACAGCGCTCGATAATTTTTTCTTCATTTTTGACAATCATTGTCAGACAGATTTTGGCTCTTTCTCCCATCAAGGAATTGGGAAACAAAAGAATGCTTAGCACCGCTAATGCCAAAAACAAAGCTGCTTTTTTTTGTAAGTTCATGTCTCTTATCCTGTAATCAAAGAGGAGAATACAAAATTCGAAAGAAGAATTTCAAGAAAAAATTTAAAACTCTGTGATTTTGTAAGGTTCCTATCCAAATAAAAAAATTGACAAATTTAGTCAAAAAAAGTTTACTCTTCGCTATAATCGGACACCTCTAAAGGACAAGCGGTTTTTATGAAAAAGATATGTGTATTGTGCTTCATGATTTTGTTCTCTTATCAATGTTCATTATCAGGAATTGGGCTATCTCGGGCATCCCTTGGTGAAAAAAAGATCGTAACTTCCACAAAAAGAATCTATATCCCAAGCTATCCTGGTGCCTATAATCCCTCTATTGTCAAATTCGAGGATAATTATTTATTGACCTTTAGATATCTTCCAAGTCGCTCTTTTCAACCATGGCTTTCTCATATCGGCATCATCTTATTAGATGAATCGTTTGAACCAATTTCCGATGCTGAATTGCTCAATACGCGTACTAGGTTTAAAGGCATCCCATCTCAATCGGAAGATGCAAGGATCTTTTCATGCAATGGAAAGTTTTATGTCATCTTCAATGACAATCCGGATTTGATGTTTCCCTCCATTTATGATAGACGCGACATGTATATTGCCGAACTCTTATTCGTTGATGACCAATTTCTTCTTTCGGATCCAGTCAAATTGGTCCACGGAGAAAAATATCCTCATGTCTTATGGCAAAAAAATTGGAGTCCTTTTGAATGGAATGGAATGCTTTTGCTGTCCTATATGATAAACCCTCATGAGATCATTTGTCCCGATTTGGAAAATGGGTATTGTCAGCGTTGCTACGAGACTCAGAAATCAATTGACTGGGGTTTTGGTTCTCTTCGGGGCGGAACTCCTGCCCAGTTGATCGATGGTGAATACTTGGCTTTTTTTCATTCGGGAATTGTGACAAGTTCTCCTTCTTCGGACAATAGGGAATTGTGGCATTATTACATGGGAGCCTACACTTTTTCAGCAACTCCACCTTTCGAAATGACTAAAATTAGCTCTTCCCCCATAGATAGTCCAGGGTTTTATACTTTCTCAAGCTATGAAAAAAGAGTGATCTATCCCGGCGGATTTGTGGCTAAAGGCTCCAAACTCTACGTCGCCTATGGAAAAGACGATAGCGAGATCTGGATAGCGACAATAGATCTTAACGAACTCAAAAAATCGATGGTTTCCGCAAAATAAAAAATAGTAAATTCCATTTTGTAAAAAGTATTAAACACAACACAGAGGAAGTAGATTCATGGATTTCTATGATCATCAAATTCATCAGCCAGAATCTCATTATGAAAATGTTGTGTTGAAAAAGGACACGCACGACTTAATTCAATTTGTGAAGCAAAATGCGTTTGGTTATATGGATCAGTTAGAGGGATGGTGCTCAAAAAACAAAGCGTCAGTATTGATCGATCTTATTTTTATGCTGAAACCTCAAACCATTGTCGAAATAGGTGTGTGGGGAGGCAAATCGCTCATTCCCATGGCCTATGCCCTTAAAGCCAATCAAAGGGGCAAAGCTTTTGGCATCGATCCCTGGGATAGCGCTGAGTCCGCTGAGGGCATGGATAGCGTCAATTATGATTGGTGGAGCAGCATCGATCATGAAAGGATTTTGCGAGGCCTCCAAATAAAGATCATAGAATTTGCTCTAGAAGAGCAGATTATACTCCTCAAGACAACTTCAGAACGCGCTCCTTTTATACCCGATATCGACATGCTGCATATCGATGGCAATCATTCAGAAAAAGCTTCTTGGATAGACGTCAACAAATGGGTTCCTTTAGTCAGAAAAGGCGGGTTGATCATTTTTGATGACATTACCTGGGGAACTAATACCAAAGCAGTGAGATGGCTGGATGATAATTGCATCAAATTAGCCGAGTTCCGCGAAAACAACGATTGGGGCATTTGGATAAAACCATAAACAAACTGCAAAAACTCATGACTCATGCATTTAATGATTAATAAGGCATTAATTTTCACCTTAGCAATTCTGAGTTTTACGCTAAGCTCATTTTCAGAGCAAATAGCATTCTATCCCGATGGAATCGACCTTTCTAAACACAAGCACGATGACTGTAACCCCCCAAAGCAAGGGCCTCCAGGGCCACCGGGACCTGAAGGTCCCCCCGGACCTCAAGGTATTCCAGGCACTCCAGGTACTCCAGGCGCCACGGGACCCACAGGTCCCTGTTGTCCAGGCTTTACAGGTCCCACAGGTGCACTAGGTCCAATAGGACCTACAGGACCAACGACAGGCAGCATGGGGCCGACAGGTGCTACAGGCCCAACAGGACCCACAGGCTCTCCAGGAACCGTTGGTCCGGCAGGGGCAACAGGACCGACGGGAACGACTGGTCTAACAGGCGCTATTGGTCCAACTGGTGATATAGGTCCGACGGGGGCAACGGGACCCACAGGGGCTACAGGACCAACAGGACGCACAGGCGCTCAGGGGCCAACTGGAGCGACTGGTTCGACAGGACCGACTGGAGCAACAGGACCGACTGGAGCAACAGGACCCACTGGAGCAACAGGACCCACTGGAGCAACAGGACCCACTGGTCCAACTGGAGCAACTGGAGCCACAGGTCCGAAAGGTAGCACGGGTCCGACAGGTAGCACTGGGCCAACTGGAGCCACTGGCCCAACAGGTTCAACAGGACCCACTGGTCCAACTGGTTCAACAGGGCCAACTGGTGATACGGGTCCGACAGGCGCTACCGGCCCGACAGGTGCAACAGGTTCAACAGGAGCAACTGGTGCCACAGGTCCGACAGGTAGCACCGGGCCAACTGGAGCCACTGGCCCAACAGGTTCAACAGGTCCGACGGGCCCAACAGGGGCAACGGGTAGCACTGGTCCAACTGGCTCTACCGGACCCACAGGTCCAACAGGAGCAACGGGACCCACTGGCGATACAGGTCCAACCGGTGCGACGGGTTCGACAGGCCCAACAGGCCCGACTGGAGCAACAGGACCCACTGGTCCAACTGGAGCCACTGGCCCAACAGGTTCAACAGGTCCGACGGGCCCAACAGGAGCAACGGGTAGCACTGGTCCAACTGGCTCTACCGGACCCACAGGTCCAACAGGAGCAACGGGACCCACTGGCGATACAGGTCCAACCGGTCCGACGGGTTCGACAGGCCCAACAGGTCCGACTGGAGCAACAGGACCCACTGGTCCAACTGGAGCAACTGGAGCCACAGGTCCGACAGGTAGCACTGGGCCAACTGGAGCCACTGGCCCAACAGGTTCAACAGGTCCGACGGGCCCAACAGGAGCAACGGGTAGCACTGGTCCAACTGGCTCTACCGGACCCACAGGTCCAACAGGAGCAACGGGACCCACTGGCGATACAGGTCCAACCGGTCCGACGGGTTCGACAGGCCCAACAGGTCCGACTGGAGCAACAGGACCCACTGGTCCAACTGGAGCAACTGGAGCCACAGGTCCGACAGGTAGCACTGGGCCAACTGGAGCCACTGGCCCAACAGGTCCGACGGGTTCGACAGGCCCAACAGGCCAGACTGGAGCAACAGGACCCACAGGACCCACAGGTCCAACAGGAGCAACAGGTGCAACAGGGCCAACAGGAGCAACGGGTCCGACGGGTGCAACGGGACCCACAGGAGCTACAGGTCCGACAGGACCCACTGGCGCTACAGGTCCAACCGGTCCGACGGGTTCGACAGGCCCAACTGGAGCAACAGGACCCACTGGTCCAACTGGAGCAACTGGAGCCACAGGTCCGACAGGTAGCACCGGGCCAACTGGAGCCACTGGCCCAACAGGAGCAACGGGTAGCACTGGTCCAACTGGACCTACAGGAGCAACTGGGCCAACTGGACCCACGGGTCCAACTGGCCGAACCGGTCCAACAGGTCCAACAGGCGCTACCGGACCCACTGGCCCGACAGGGGGAACCGGTCCAACAGGTCCAACAGGTCCAACAGGTCCAACCGGTCCAACCGGTCCAACAGGTCCAACCGGTCCAACAGGTCCAACCGGTCCAACCGGTCCAACCGGTCCAACCGGTCCAACCGGTCCAACTGGTCCAACAGGCCCAACGGGTCCAACTGGCCCAACAGGTCCGATAGGTCCAACGGGTCCGGCTAGTTCTTCAGGATCTTTTTCAACCGATTTTGCAAGTATTGCTCTTTCTGCACCTGGTGGAGCTGGTGGAACAAGTGTTCCTGCTGGGACAAATATTCAATTTCCTGTAGCAGGCAATCCGAATCCAAGCGCGCCTGGAACTCATATTTCGATGTCAGCAGCTGGCACACTACAAATTGCCGATACAGGGTGGTATCAAGTGACTTGGGGGTTTATGGCTCAATCGGGCAACAGCGCATTTGGTCTCCTTGTAAACGGTGTTCAAGCTCCGCTTGGCCCTAACACCTCACGAATAGATTTTAACGGGGTTAATAGGTGGATGCAGAGTGAAACAGCACTTGTTCATATCACAACAAATCCTTCTACTATCGTCATTCAGAACACGGGAGGTGCCCCGGCAATTTTAAACAACGGTAGCCAATCACTTGCTGGGGGACCGATAGCCTATATAACAATTATTAAAATAAGTAATTAGGGCTAAAACTAAAAAAGAGAATTTACAAGTTTATTAAAAATATTTTTTTAGAGGTGAGATGTTAAAGAAAGTTTTTGTTATTTTATTCTTAGTTTTTATTTGCAGCCATCTATCAATTAGCTTTATTGAAGCAGATGAATTAAAGATTTCTTCTGATAATAACAATAACAAAAAATATAAATACAATCTCTCGATCTGTGCAATTTTTAAAAATGAAGCTCACTATTTAAAAGAATGGATTGAATATCATCGCATCTTTGGAGTCGATCATTTTTATTTATACAATATTGGAAGCAGAGATTTCTATCAGGCCGTCTTAATGCCTTATATTGAAAAAGGCATCGTTACGTTAATTAATTGGCCCGAAGCGATAAGTTATCAGGGTGATAACTATGCTTATAAATGGGCGTTGAGCACACAGATTCCTGCTTATGAAAATGCTGTGAATTTTGTAGCAAGAGACCAAACGAAATGGCTCGTGGTTGTCGATATTGATGAATACCTCGTCTGTCCTAAGGAAAATATCGTGGATCTTTTAAAGCAATACGACGACTACCCTGGCATTTCGCTTTCTTCAGATTTTTTTGATGCAGCAATCTATGATAAAATCCCCCAAAGAAAATTACTCATTCAATCGTTAAATCTAGCGAGCCCTCCTAAACAAATTATAGATGAAGCGGTTGCAAAGATGATTTTTAAGCCTAATCTATGCCAGGGCTTTATTTGGCCCCCTTATCAGTGTCGTTTTAAATACCCTCAATCGAGTATTGCAGTGAATCGCCAGGAATTGCGGATCAATCATTACATCAATAGAAATATGGAATATTCCTCCTTTATGAAAAAAGCCGGGTATAAGCTTAACGTCGACAATCGCATCCTGTCGGAAAAAGAGATAACTGTATTATTGAAAGCGGGATATATGATCGAAGACCAAGATAGACCAATTTATCAACATATCCCTGAGCTTTTGAAAAGGATGGGACAGAAATAGCCTAAATATGGTAGCTTTCATTAAATAAAAGACTATATATCTACAAGCGCTCTTCAGGGTATTCTGGATGCCAAATTCAAAATTTTCAAGATCGGTTAAGGAATGTTCAATAGAGAAAAATTAAAATTTTTTGTTTATTGTTTCTGTCTTCTCTTTGTAGCGCATTGCACAGTACTATCAATTGCTCAGCACCTGTTACTATCAAAAGGCTGCTAAATATAAAAGGAATTAAACTCAAAAAAATATCAACCTGACAGTTTAATTCGCTCAAAAATTAAGTCAATTTTGCGAATTTTTGAGAGCAGAAAAATAAATCGGGTTGTAAATGATGGTGAATATGAAAAAGATTTTGTTTTTATTTTTGGCACTATTTTCCTTTTCAGGAATGGTGTATAGCGATATCACTTGGTCGACTCCTGTCGCCATTTCGACGGCGCTTACTACTGCATCTGATCCACATGTTGTGATCGATGTTAACGGCAATGCCACGGCTGCTTGGGTGGAGAACAATGCAATTAAAGCAAGTTCGCTGCCATTTGGAGGCAGCTGGAGCACACCGGTCACGTTATCTAACGTGTCTAATACGTCCTCTACACCAAGGCTTGGCGTTGATTCTAGTGGAAATGTCACAGCGCTGTGGATCGAAAATACGCAGATCGAATCGGCGACGCTCCCCTTTGGCGGAAGCTGGGGTGCTGAGACTTCTCCCATCTCCGGCACGGGAGCCTCCAATCCCTCATTTGCTGTCGATGCCAGCGGAAATGCCGTGGCTGTTTGGGTTCGAAGCGGATTTATAGAGTCTTCAACGAGAATCTCAGGGACTTGGAGCCTTGTTTCCGTGCTTTCTGCAACAAACTCTAGTAATCCTCATGTGGCGATCAGCAGCTTTGGAACAGCCATGGCCGTATGGCATAGTGTAGTTTCAGGTAATGATCTCATAGTGACAGACATTCTGACAATCAGCAGTAATACTTGGGCCGCCACTAAAAACGTCTTTTCCGGCACCGCAACTTTTAACCACAATTACCCAAAAGTTGCCATTGATGCCAACGGAAATGCCGCTGTCGCTTGGTTTAGATACAACTTTTTCGGTGGTAATAATTATCAAAACGTTCAAGTTATCACTTCTGCCTTGTCTCAAGGCGCTTCTGCTTGGGGTATTCCAAACTTTCTTTCAAATCAAGGGATCCGCAATCCTGCTGATTTAACAATCAAGCTGAAGTTTGACACAAGCGGGGATGCATTAATTTTTTGGACGAATTCTTATGATGGCGAATTATTTACCATCGAATCTTCCGTAAAATTAGTTGGAGGGGTTTGGCAACTTTCTTCAATGGTTGATAGCCCAAGTTTATATTCCTTTGGGATCGATTCAGCCATTGCAGCGGCAAATGCCTTGCTGGTAGAGATGACATGGGATGGGGTTTCCAATATCAACATTCGATCTATACAAACGGATTCAACAAATCCTGGCTCGCAATTTTTTACGATCCCTAACCAGATCTCAACAGGAAGTGATAACGCATATCCTTCATGTGGTTTTTCCGTAAATGGAAGCGCGTTGAATGCTGTGGTTGTATGGCTTAATTTCAACGGTTCAAATGTTGTCATCAATGCTTCATCGGGCACAGATTCTGTGATTGGGCCTCCTTCAAGTGTATCTGCAACGCAGAGCAACATAAATTATGGAGTATATGATGACTTCATCAATACGATCACTTGGAGTGCGAGCACAGATCCCAATGTGATTCAATATAATGTTTATCGCAATGGCGTCATCGTCGCTGAACTACCTGCTAGCACTTTGCAATTCGTGGATCACAATCAAGTACAGAGTGGACATGTCACATATGGGGTAGCGGGGTTCACAGGGAACGACCGGCAAAGCGCGATTATCACATTTACTCTGTTTTAGCGAAAAATAACGCACTTGCATTGGTTCAAGAAGTTTAAAGCTTCTTGAATAACTCAGGATGCCCAGAATTTGACTGGGCATCCTTTAAGCATTAAAAATTATTTAACAAGGCTTTAAATATGAAAAAAATATTGTGCCTCTTTTTTGCAATCCTTACGTTTTCTCATCTACATAGTAACAATCTTAGCTGGTCTTCCCCTCCTACAATTCTTTCAGGAGTAACTCTTAATGGTTCCGATCCGCAAGTAGCCATCGATTCAAATGGCGATGCCGTCGCAGCGTGGATTGAAAATAGTTTAGTGAAATCAAGCAGCAAAATAGTCAATGGCAATTGGACTGCTGAGGTAACCGTATCCGCAACGAACGCTTCTTCTCCACGCCTAGTCTCGGACCTCAATGGAAATGCCACTGTGATTTGGGTTGAAAGCGGAGTAATTAAAGCGGCAACAAAGCCCTTTAATGGCAATTGGAGCAGCTCAACGGCATTATCAACTTCCGGCGCTTCGTCTCCATCACTATGTGTGGATGCTGCTGGCGATGTTGTCGCAGCTTGGGTGAGAAGCGGCAATCTTGAGACATCGACAAAGCTTTTTGGACTGAGTTGGCAATCGCATGTGACCATTACTAGTACTGCAGCAGCCACTCCGAGCGTTGCAATCGGAGGATCCGGCAGCAATGCAAGGGCTGCCGTCGTATGGCAGGGGACAGTCAGTGGGACAAATGTGGTGTTTTCATCAACGAAGTTGATTTCCGGTGCTTGGAGCACTGCGCAAGTGATTTCCGATACGACGCATAATTCCGCTCAACCCTTTGTTGCAGTCGATGCCAATGCCAACGCACTTGCGATTTGGTATGCTTACGATATCACAGGCGTCAGCAATACAAATGTCGTTGTTCAATCAGCTGAGCGTTCTTCCTTAACTGGTCTCTGGGGTGAAGTTTTCAGCCTATCGGCTCCCGGCATACGCAATCCGGCAACACTCGTTGCACGCATTGCTCTTGATAGCATTGGGAATGCCATCGCGCTTTGGACCATCTCATTTGATGATCAGACGTTTAACGTCGAATCGGCCATTAAACCCGTGAATGGACAATGGAGCGCTCCTTTAGATCTTGTAAATTCCAATTTATATGCTTATATAGTTGACGTGTCGGCAACTTCCTTTGGAGATGTGTTAAGCCTTTATATGTTCTATAATGGCAACTCCTTGCTGATCCAATCAGTTGAATCGGATATCAATGGCTTTTTGAATAATTTTTGGTCTGTGCCAATCACTATTTCACTTGGCACCGATAATGCCTTTCCTAAAATTGCGGCGACTCTCACAGGAAACGTGATTCATGCTGCTGCTGTTTGGGCAAATTTTAATGGGTCTCATAACTTGATTTTAGCCGCGTCGGGATCAAAGACTTTGGTTCTTCCTCCGACGAATCTAAGTGTCACACAGAACGTGCATAACTTTGGTGTATTCACCGAATACTATAATACATTAAGCTGGCATGCAAGCATTGACCCCAATGCCGTTGGCTATCTCATTTTCCGAAATGGGTTATTCTTGGCACAAGTGGGAGCTAATGTTTTGCAATTCATCGATGATAATAGAACCCAAAACGGTGCTGTAACATACAGTGTGACTACAATTGATAATCAGCAAACACAAAGTGCAGCCGTAAGCATTAGCTTTCCCTAAATGAGTACACCATTCTATAGGTGAAATTTTTTTCTCTTATTTACAGTGCGCAAGAGCGATCTTGCGCACTTTTTTTTGATATGAAAGAGGATATAAGTAAATCTAGATTGGAGCGCAATCGTTGCAATAGTCTTGCAAAAGTTCATTTTTCCTTGCCCTTGCCCGTGCCCATGCACGCATCCTATTACCCATAAATCCAAAGAGGCGAAACCATTGCCGCGACAGCGGCTACAGAGGTTAGCCGGGGGTGACGTAAGGAACCCCCGGAAAGCCATATATAAAAAATGAAAGCCACGACAGTGGCGACAGATGTTCTCCTTGGAAAAAAAACAGTGACGCCACTGTCGTGGCTACAGATGTTAATGATCGATACCGGGGGTTCCTTACGTCACCCCCGGCTAACCTCTGTAGCCGCTGTCGCGGCAATGATGTTGCCTCTGTTAGACTTATGGGTAATAGGATGCGTGCCCATGCCCGTGCCCGATTAACGGATTAACGTTGTTTCTGGGCCATCTTAATCAGCATCGATACTATACCAATCAGTAGTTCTCGCCCCTTCATGTATCGGTTCTCCAAATCTTTTTCGCTTGTTTCGATATTTGTCGCTCAAAATTTTAAATCGTTTTAAACAACCTATGATTTTTCTTCAGTGCTATTTGAAAGGTCTTTTAGTTTTTTGCCTTCGCTTAAATTAGCTTCAGGGGGATGTTCCTTTAAATAAGCCTCGATTTGTTGTATTCTAAGCTCCGGGTTGGGATGGGTTTGGAAGATTTCAGGTGTTTGCCCCCTGCTGCCGGATGCTTTTAAAATCTCCATGACTTGGATCATAGCCTTGGGGTCATATCCAGCCTCAGACATCAACTTCAAGCCCCATGTGTCAGCTTCCGATTCGTCATGGCGGCTATAGCGCAGTTGAAACATTTGATTGACTAAAGAAGCAACTAAGGTAGGGCCATAAGTCTGATGATTGGGATCACTGGCTGCTGCCCCGACAGCGACGATGAGAACTTGTCCCAATTGGCTTTTAGCCATCTGCTGAGCGCTATGGCGTTCGATCACATGGCCCATTTCATGGCTTAGCACGCCAGCGAGCTGAGCTTCGGTTTGAAGCTTGTCATAGAGCCCTTGAGTAATAAAAATCTGCCCTCCGGGCAATGCAAACGCGTTGATAGTTTTGGTGTCTGCGATCAAGTGAAATTTGAATTTCCAGGGGCTTTTCTTGGCTATGGTATGGTCCACAAGGTAAGTTCCAATTTTTTGCACTTCTTGAGCATGCGGATCACTAGCAGAGACTTCGCCGCCCATTTCGCGAGCCATGACAGGAGCGGATTCTAATCCCAAGCTAATTTCTTGAGAGGGTGTCAGCGTGAGATGTTGTTTTTGCCCTGTAACAGGATTTTCTTCGGTCTGGTTGATATAAATCATCCATCCGATGAAAGCGATGATGAGACCTACGATGAATCGTCCTTTGAAGCTACTTTGTTGCATCATGTTCTCCTATTGTTTGGTTGAAACACTCGCGAGGTCTTCATTCTACATAATACGTTGATAGATTATTTTAATAAAAAATTCAAACAAAGATCTACAAACAAATAAAATCAGGGACTTTAGAATTTCGGCCGCTCTTTTAACTGTGAGTAGAACTCTGCCATTCTTTGCTGTGAATGCGATATAAAACGTGCCTTCGCAGATTATTTTCTGGAGCAATTCTTGGATGATCGAAGTCATCTTGCGATGATCGATGCATGCCGATCTTTTCCATCACATTTCTTGAACGCATGTTTGCTGTGGCCGTAAAAGAAACGATCTCTTCTAAATCGAGTGTTTCAAAGCCATATTTTAAAGAGGCTAACGCACCTTCGGTGGCATAGCCTTGACCCCAAAATTTATGGGCAAGCCGCCAACCCACTTCAACTGCCGGCGTAAAAGGTGCAGTGAAAGGAACTTTATTGAGACCTATGAAGCCAATAAAATCCGCAATGTCTGGTATAGAAACTGCCCAAAGGCCCCATCCTTGCTCTTCTAATTTCGAAGATAGGCGTTTGCCAAGGTCGTCGCTTTCTTGGCGGCTAAGAGTTGAAGGAAAGTATTCCATGACTTTTACGTCGCCATTAAGTTGAGCAAAAGCTGTGAAATCTTCTTCTCGCCAAGGTCGTAAGAGGAGTCTTTTTGTTTTGATTTCAATCATAAAAAGTTCGCTTTATTTTTAGATGATATTTCTGATGCAGAAGAAATTATAGCACAATGGATGCGATTTCAGCAAAGTATTGAAAACATTTTTTTTACCACAGAGAAGAAGGGAGTCACAGAGAAGAAAGCACTATTTTGTTGAATGCCCTCTCCGTGGCTCTGTGCACTCTGTGGTAAAAAATGGGCTTGAATTTTTTTGATTTCTGGAACAAAATGCCGAAATTTAAAATTGAAAGTGAGGTTGTCATGAATAAATGGATATTGCTTGTTGCTCTAGTTTCTTCTAGTTTTTTATTGTTTAGTTCTTCCTATAGTGAAGATGAGGCCTCAGTAAAAGCTGCACGTCCTGTCGTTGTCTTTGAAACGACGCAAGGGTCATTTGAGGTAACATTATTTCCGGATGTAGCACCCAAGGCCGTGGAAAACTTCTTGAAACTTGCTGAAAATAAATATTACGATGGAACAGTTTTTCACCGCATCATCCGCGGTTTCATGATTCAAGGGGGCGATCCGCTTGGAAACGGAACTGGTGGTCAATCAATCTGGGGCAAACCCTTTGAGGATGAAGTGCGGCCTGATATCAAATTTGATAAAAAGGGATTGCTCGCAATGGCCAATAGAGGTCCAAAGACAAACGGCAGTCAATTTTTCATCACGACGGCTGCAGCTCCTTGGCTGAACCAAAAACATACCATCTTTGGCGAGGTGACTAATGGATACAAAGTTGTGCAAAAGATTGAGTCGACACCCACAGGTGCGCAAGATAAGCCCATTGACTCACAAAAAATCATAAGTATCTCTCTGAAGAAATAGTCTGTGATATTTTTGTAGGTCATTTGCGCCAGGTAGGCGTACGCTGCTCACAGCCTTGCCTACCTGGTGCTATTCCATATAATGCACTTGCTTCCTCAAGGTTCTTGATTAAGCAGGCCGAATGCAAACTCTTCAATCCAACTGCCCGTGGTATTTGATAAGACGACAACTCCTCTTTGATTTTTTTGATTAAAGCCGATAAAAGTTCTAAATCCGCCTGTGGCTCCATTATGCCAAATGACTTCAGCATCGGTGTTAGGGGAAATAAGCCATCCCAAACCTATCTCAAAAGTAGGAGAGATCGAAAACTGTTTTTGATGACTTTGCTTTAATAGAGTTTCAATTGGGGAGTCTGTAAGTCCCATATTAGCAGCAAGAAATAATGTCATGTCTTTCACATTGGAACGAATGGCTCCGGCTCCTGCTAAGTAAGGAATATCCCAATGTTCCATTGCTTTTCCATCCTCATGGCCAGTTGCAAAACGTTTTTGCATCTCTGGTGTTAAAGTAATCGCTGTATTTCTCATGTCTAATAGATTACAGATGCGTTTTTGGATGAGTTCTTCATAGCTTTCACCGGCTTTCAAACTCAAAATATGGCCCAGCAATCCCATTCCTAGATTAGAATATTCAAACTGCTCTTCTGGAGCCTTTTGCAAGTCATAATGGTTTAAAAAATCATAAAGATTTTCAATGGTGTAGTCGACATAAGGGTTAGAAGGATTTTTTGGATTGAAATTATTGGGCATTCGCGGAAGTCCGGAATGATGCGTTGCTAAATGACGCAGGGTGATTTTTTTGTTTTCAATTTCAGGAATTCGGATGCCGGGTAAATGAATTTCAATCGCATCGTCTAATTTGACTTCATCTTTAGCGACCATATCCATCAATGCTAACGCCGTAAAAACTTTCGTGATAGAACCTATTTCAAAGAGTGTCTCTTCGGATATGGGATCTCCTTGCATTGACGCGTTGCCATAAAAGAAGAACTGCACTGCACCGTGATCGATGAAGCCGACTGCAACTCCCACCACTTTGTTATCTTCTGCATATTTTTGAAGCAGGGTTTGCAGACTTTCGGTTGTGACAATTCCATCTTTTTGTGATTCAACAATTGGCAAAGAAAATCCGCTAATGCTTCCAAAAAGGAGTAAACTAAAAAAAGCTATTAAAATACTTTTATTCATTATTAGTCTTTTGATTAATTAAAATAAAAATTATATCATAAATTGTGTTATTATTCAATTAAAATCTGAAAATGATAAAAAATGATCATAACAAAATCAATGCGATCAAATCAATGGGCGGTCATAGCCGATATATTCGATATATACCGAACGTGACTCAAAAATTGGCGTTTGGGCGGTGCCAAAGCCCCGGGGTTAAAAAAAATCATAAACGGGTCCATATTGACTTAATATTGACCCGTTTATGATTTTTTAACCGCGGGAGCTTTCGCACTAGCCCAAACGCCAATTTTTGAGTCACGTTCGGTATAGATAAAAGTCAGAACAAACAAATAACATTAGAATCAGTGCTTCTTATATATAAAAGCATAAGAGGAAAATATGTCTAAAGATCGGGAGTATGATGCGATAGTGATTGGATCAGGACCCAATGGACTTGCTGCTGCCATTAAGCTGGCGCAAGCCGGCCTATCCGTATGCATTTTCGAAGCAAAAGAGACGATTGGCGGCGGGATGAGGTCTTTTGAATTGACCTTGCCAGGATTTTTGCATGATATCTGCTCCGCTATTCACCCTCTAGGCATCGGCTCACCATTTTTTTGCAGCTTGCCACTAGATAAATACGGTCTTGAATGGATTCATCCTTCGATCCCTCTTGCTCATCCCTTTGACGACGGCACAGCTGTTGTTCTGGACCGTTCTATCGAAACAACTTGCAAAGTTTTAGATGTCGATGCAGCCTCTTACAGAGAACTCATGGAGTCTTTTGTTAACAACTGGAATGAGCTTGCGCCCGATTTATTAGGTCCTCTGCATCTGCCTAAACACCCCTTTTTGATGGCGCGCTTCGGCGTTCTGGCCATCCGATCAGCCGCCGGTTTATCGAAGAGCTGGTTTAAAGGCAATGCTGCCCGCAGCCTTTTTGCAGGTCTTGCTGCCCACTCCAATATGCCATTAGATAAGCCCTTGACGGCCGCCTTTGGCCTTATTCTTGGTATTTTAGGACATGCTGTCGGTTGGCCCATTGCTCAAGGAGGATCCCAAAAAATTGCCGATGCTTTAGCTTCTTATTTTCGTTCATTGGGAGGGGAAATTTATACAGGTGTTACTATTGATAACATTGACAAACTACCGCCTGCGCAGGCTGTTCTTTGTGATATCACTCCAAGACAATTGTTGAAGATCGCAGGACATCGCCTGCCATCGCATTACATGCGCCGGCTCGAAGGTTATCGCTATGGCCCAGGCGTATTTAAAGTGGATTGGGCGCTCAATCATCCGATTCCATGGAAGGCTCAAGAGTGCGCAAAAGCCGCCACTCTGCATTTAGGGGGGACAGCAGATGATATTATCGCCTCTGAGCGCGAGGTAGGGGAGAATAAACATCCTATAAAGCCCTACATCATTCTTGCACAGCAAAGCTTATTCGATCTGTCGCGCGCGCCAACCGGTAAGCAAACAGCTTGGGGCTATTGTCATGTGCCTAATGGTTCTACAGTTGATATGACAGAGAATATCGAAGCTCAAATAGAAAGATTTGCTCCCGGATTTAGAGATTGCATCCTTGCAAGAAGCACCATGACGGCGATGGAGCTGGAACAATATAACGCAAACTATGTTGGAGGCGATATCAACGGAGGCGTGCAGGATATCTATCAGCTTTTTATGCGTCCTACAGCGCGATGGGTGCCTTATTCAACACCTGTTAAAGGCCTTTATCTTTGTTCTTCTTCGACACCGCCAGGTGGAGGTGTCCATGGGATGTGCGGTTTTCATGCCGCCTCTGCAGCTCTGAAGCAAGTCTTTAATGTAAAGTCGCAAAAGGGCGCTTGCAGACATCGTGTTTGAAAGCGCCATTTTGCTCAGTAATTTAGCAAGGCCCGCAGCAGCCATATTTGGAACTTAGACGCGCTAGTGCTAATGCACCTAAAAGAGGACTTAATGTAAAATAATAATTTATACCGTATATGGCTCAAAAATATTGTTTTTCAGAATCATTACCGTTATACTTTCTACAATTTTGATTGAGATAAATATATGGATCAAACTAAGAAAATCATGCGCTTGGGAGCCTACGGAGTTATCACTGAACATTCAAAACTTTTAGTCACGCAAAAGAAATCTGGTCCTTATAAAGGCCTATGGGGTTTGCCAGGCGGAGCTATTGAATTTGGAGAAACCCCGGAGTATACTCTTAAGCGTGAAATACAAGAAGAGACGGCGTTATTTGCTGACCGGCTTAGATTATTGACTGTGATAACTAGCTGTTGCGAATACCTTCGCAATGATGAAATCTATCAATTCCATCATATTGGGATCATCTATCGAGTCAATAGCATCTTGCACTTGCCGGCGATTGTTCCCGAAGAAGAAATGCGTTGGATTCCTTTTCAGGAGATTATTCCGGAAGAATTAACACCTTTTGCTAAACAAGCCTATTCAGAAAAGCTTTTTTGGAAATAAGATAGTTCACTATAACTCTCAGGTTCTCATCAAAATGGAATATAAAATTTACCGAAAAGATGAATGTTCCCAAGCAAAAGGGCTTTGCATCATCATCGATGTTCTACGAGCATTTACCACCGCTGCCTTTGCCTTTGCTTCAGGAGCAAAGGAAATTATTTTCGTATCTACAATTGAAGAAGCTTTTTACAAATTTCAGGCAGATCAGTCTTTGAAATTAATGGGTGAATTTCATGGAAGACCTATCGAAGGATTCCATTTTGGAAATTCTCCCGCTGAAATTGAAAGAATATCACTTAAGGGGCTTAGAATCGTGCATCGCACCTCTGAAGGAACTCAAGGAGTCATTGGGTGCAGTCATGCCGATCAATTGTTAGTTTCAAGCTTTGTTGTAGCAGAAGCTACAATACAACGAATAAGAGCTCTCTCTCCTAAACAAGTCTCTTTTATTGTTACAGGAGTGCAAAATGGAGATGAAGATTTAGCTTTAGCTGAATATCTACAAGATAGGCTTCTAGGAAAGAATACTCCTATCCAACCTTACCTTGATCGTGTGCGTATGTCACCTGCAGGTAGAATTTTTGCCGATCCCGCTTTCTCCGATTTTCCCTCAAAAGACCTTGAGTTAGCTCTTCAAGCGGATCGATTTTCTTTTGCAATGGAAGTTACTAAGGCCAATGGCGATTTAGTAGCGCGGCCGGTATAGATAGCTGCCATAGCTAACCCAAAAAGATCCAATGAATTTTCAAGATCCCTACTGACTTAAATTTATGAGGATAGATGCGATAAAGCTGTAGCTGATGTTCAAACCATGTTTTATGCTTTGGCGGCCAATTCGGTTATCTCTGATGAGCGTTTTTTACAGTTTTTCAATGGTCTGAAGGACCATAATAACATAGCCCAGGCCGAAGCGAAGCGAGAGGCCTGGGAAAAAGAATAAGCAAAAGCTGAGTTCTGAGAGAACGACATCCGATTTATGCAACAAAGTCTTGGAATATATTAATTTGAGTCCTGACCAAGACAGCTTCTAAGTGCTGCAAACTCCGCTTGATAGTTAACTGACAAGCGATCTTTGTGATAGATATACGCCGATAATTTGATGCGTGCTTTGCCTTTTGAAGTAAGCATTTTCATAAATCGCTCCCAAGTGATGTTCTCAGGTGTTAAACACTCAACTCTGAAATCAGTATCGACAGGGGCATCGTAAGAGACTTCACTCTTGGTAATGACAATCTGAAATTTTTCATCACTTTTCTCTTCTAAATTGAGATATAATAGACTCCAACAAGCCAAGGTTGCAACAGCATGTAAGCTGCCGCCAAAAACCGTTTTTTTATGATTGATGTTATTGGCTAATGGGGCAAAGAGGATGACTTTATGCGTTGAAGCGTGTTCTACCCGGATTCCCATGGATTGTGATAGGGGAATATGCTGATGGAGATACTCTTCTAATTGTTTTTCCATGCGATGAATCTCTGCATTTTGCTCCCGAAATTTCGCTCTTATACTTCACAGGATCCAATGCTTAACGAAGTCCTCCGGAGATAAAGAGTGTTTCGCCAGTAATCCAAGCTGAGTCTTCTGAGGCAAGAAAAACAACAGCGGGTGAAATATCGTCAGGCTGCCCAATTCTACCAAGCGGTGTCTGCGATTCAGAATGTTTGCGAAAATCACTTTCAGCAATTCCTTTTGAGTGAAGACCCTCAGTTTCAACCATGCCCGGATTGATGGAGTTTATGCGGATCTTACGCGGGCCAAGTTCTTTTGCTAATGACCTTGTTAAGGCGTCGACAGCAGCTTTAGTAGCGCTATAGACGGATATATTCGGCAATGCAGAAGTGCTTGCCACAGAGCTAATATTTACAACACTTCCACCAGAATTTCCAAAGTGTTTTGCCGCTTCCTGAGTTGCAAGCAATAAACCAAGCACATTTAAATCGAACATTTTATGAAAATGCTCGTTAGTAACTTCCTCAAGTGGGGCAAAGTCATAGACTCCGGCATTGTTTATGAGGATATCGAGCTTTGCAAAGGCTTTTAGCGTTTCAGAGAAGAGACGTTTAATGTCAGATTGCTTAGACATATCAGCTTGGATAGCGATCGCTTTGCCGCCATTTTTCACAATCTCGGAAACAACCCGATCGGCTCCTTCTTTGCTCGTCGCATAGTTAACAGCGACAGCAGCGCCTTCTGATGCAAGGTGCTTGGCAATAGAAGCTCCAATTCCTTTTGAAGCGCCAGTAACGACAGCAACTTTATCCTTGAGTTTTTTAGACATGCGGACCCCCGACTTAATTAAGCTTTATTTCAGAATATACAACCCTTCTGGGGGTGTCAATGACTTGTTTTTTCTCTTGTGATCTTTTGAGATTTTGTGGTAGGAGAAAATCGAACAAGGATGGTAATGCCATGGTAAAATGCATGTTTTTTTTATTCTGTTTGGCCATGCATTCAATAGTGTTTGCCGCTAATAGCCAGGCATTTAGTCAAAATGCTGCAGATGGAAGCTGCCCCGAACCCACCGGCCGCGTTGTTGTGCCTGCCGATGCTTCTTACAATAAAGCGCGTTTAGTTTCTAACTACCACTCTTCGAAAAACAGTTATCCTAAAGCGATCGTCTATTGCCAAAACGCCCAAGATGTGCAAAACGCAATTAAGTGGGCGCGGTGTCGCAATATGCCTATACGAGTGCGTAGCGGCGGCCATAACCATGAAGGTTTTTCGACAGGAACTGACGCGCTGGTTATTGATGTCAGTGAAATGAAGGCATTACAAGTTGATAAAGACAAAGGCATCGCCTCAGTGCAGCCTGGCATCACAGGCGGAGAACTCTACCGCGCTCTTTTTAAAGAAGGCTTATCCCAAGTTGGCGGAACTTGTGAAGAGGTCGGATTGTCAGGACTTGTACTTACAGGTGGTATGGGGCCATTAGGGCGCATAAGAGGATTGGCATGCGATAACTTAATTTCCTTTGATATAGCAAACGCTGATGGACAGATATTGCATGTAACATCTGACAATGAATATAAAGATCTTTTCTGGGCTGCTTGTGGAGGCGGAGGAGGAAACTTTGGAGTTGTGACATCGTTGGTTATAAAAGTTTATCCGGCCAAACCAGTGACTTGGTTTAATATTGGTTGGGATTGGAATCAGCCTATTGAAAAGGTGATTGCTGCATGGCAGGAATTTTTTTTAAAAGAGGATAGACGCTGGTTTTCACACCTTGACATATGGGCTAAATCTTTCCCGTCAGAAAAATTCAAGAAGCAGCCCGTTAAGGCCTTAGGGATGTTTTATGGAACTCCAGAAGAGGCTAAAAAAGAGCTTGCGCCGTTATTAAATATCGGAAGAGTAAGCGATCAAACAATAGAATTAGTCGATTGGGAGAAAGCCATTAAATTGTTTGAAGACTCCACGAAGACATTTATTACCGAAAAACCTGAATATAAGTCGACAGGATCTTTTGCGATGAAGCCCTTCCCGCATGAAGCAATCAAAATCATCGTAGATACCTTGCAAGGATCAACTTCACCACTTCTAAATGTTCTATTTCTTTGCTTAGGGGGTGCCATTCAAGATAGAGCACCGACAGATACAGCGTATTATTATCGCCAGGCTGAGTTCTTGGCTGTTTATTCCAGCCAGTGGCTTCAGGAAAAAGATGAAGCACAACTGATCGGGGAAGTAAACGCCCTACGCGATCGATTGCTTCCCTATACAAAGGGAGACTATGTTGGAAATCCTGATCGCAATATCAAAGATTATTTAAGAGCTTATTACGGGGAAAACGTAGAAAGACTTAAACTGGTGAAACGCAAGTACGATCCCCAGAATATTTTTCGCTTTGAGCAGAGTATCCCCCTCTAGCGTAATAGTCTTATTAACGTTTCATTTCTGCATCCGGACGGCACAAGATTTTAAGTTGCCATCCAGATTCTTCCATCAACTGGCAAATGATCTGAAGAGGCGCTCTCGGCTCCCGAAGGAACGATGACTCTTCGAATTTCTACTCGTCCCTCAAGTTGAACTTGTCCCTTAGGAAATAAGATATAATCAAAACGCGCTGTGTTCGCTGTCTGATGCGTACGCCATTCAGGAGTTCCCCAAACATTTTTCTGAATTGAAATTTGGTGAATTTTTTTTGGGAAAGGTCGCTTGTGCTTCTTACGGTCATTATATAGTTTTTTAGATAAGATAACACCAGGATCAGCAAATGGACCATGATACCAGCTGCCGCTTGGTTCCTCTAAATTTTCTTTGAGACGATGATTATCGATTTGTAAGTAAAATGGATTTCCCATTGTTCTGTGTCCCGTTATAGGATCATGGTCTTTCAAATAGGGATCATCAAAGTATTTATCAAAGCGTTCTAATACTTGCTCTTCTGATTGGCCTTTGGGGTCCAAATTATCCTCTCCCCATATTGTGACACGGGATGTGTTAAAATCCCCTAGTAAAATCTGCAGAATATTTGGTTCTTGTTTGACATCCTCTTCCATTAAGTGTTTGATCTCGGCCAACTGTTCAGATCTTGTCTTAGCACGCGCTTCGCCGATAAGAGCTTGTGTATGGACTCCATAAAGCATCACAGGCCCTTTGCTAGACTCAAGCCTCACTCTAATGACTCCTCTGGGGGACATGCTTTCGGGGCCTAACATATTTCCTAGCCGCTGAAATTTCACGTTTTCGATGGGGAATTTGCTAGCCACCGCAGAACCACTGCTAAAGCCGCTAATTTGTGGCGCGACGCTATGAATGATGTAGGGATATTCTTGCTTGATGCCCTCACAAAGAACCTTAGTCGCGTCTTCATGAAAGGTCTCTTGAAAGAAGATAATATCCGGTTTATGGGGGTCTTCATTAATGTGTTTTACTAATTCTTTTGCTCTTTGTATTGGAGGACGAAGATCGCCTGCGATACTCATGCTCGAAGTTACAAATCCAAGATTATGCGTTCGTATGTGAAGAGGATTATCCTTAGTCAAAAGAAACGCTTCTTTTGTTTTTATCTTAGCGCCATGTGCAGGGGAATTATTAATAAAGCTTATCGCGGGACGATAATGGTGATCAATATAACGCAAAGGAAAAGCTACGGCAGCCGAAACAGCGGCAAAAGGCACTGTGAGAATCCATAAGGCCAAAGACATAATACGGACGATGACGCCTTTTAATCGATGTTTTTTATTTGCGCCTGGCAACGGCTCTATGATATGCCCCAGAAGCTGCGCGTTCCAACGTGCCGGCAATAAAATCGCTTCGCTAATATGGTGTAGTCGCTCTGCATGCGAGGAGGTGTGCGTGTGAAAACGAGTTTTGTTGCCACTTTCTAATCGTCTTGGTTCTATTTCAGTGGTGTACTTCGTGGAATATAAAGCACAGGCTAAAGCAAGAGTAGACAAAAGTATCTCCACAAAAGTATAATCTTACCAGATTAATTCAAATCTTTGAATAATATTTGTGATTAGATTGCAAATGTCTGCACATTGATTGGGGCGTGCATCAGGAGAAGATCGCGTCAGGCAATCAAGAAGCGAAAGTAATTTCACTTTCAATGCGAAAATGCTGATCTGTTTTTTCCCAATTTTTTTTGAAGGTCATACAATTTCCGTTTATTAGACTTCTTTCGATATTCCATTTGGTCGTTAAAATTGTCATTTTTGGCATCTTTATCGTCAAATTTTTCGACCATATGTTTGCATATGCTCTTAACATTTGCCAATAAATCTGTTCAAAAATCATCAATTTTCACAACCAAAGCGAATTTCGAGAGAAGTCTATTGAAATATTCCGCTCATAAGGCCGGCGCTATTGTTATCCATCGCAAACTTAAAGAAAACGAAGCAACTAGTCCTTGTACACACTACAGTTGTTTTCATGAAGATGATTTTATTAAAATTGTCAGACATCTGTTGAAATCATAGATGGTTTACTGAATGTTGTTTTACTCACGAAATGATGTCGCCAGCTCCTGGCTCACAACTTTTTCATTATATGTCCCGTGGGTTCCTAGCATAACCCACGGCTAACTTTTTTAACCGCTGTCGCGGCAATTTACCGCTTTTGCGGTTTTTAAGTCGCGAAGCGACGACAGAATCGAGCCGTGGGCGACGCTAGGAACCCACGGTTTTTGTAGATAAGCCCAGGAGCCACGGTCAGTGGCGACACGCAGACTTGGATTATCGATACATTTGCAATTATTTCTGTAGAAGCCCCTTAAACCTCAATGAGAGAACACTTGCAATCCTTTGCTCATCTTTACATTATTTTTATCATGCGATTGTCCTGAAATACTACTCTAGTTATTTACAGAAATGGCAAAATTTATAAGACTGTCTTAATTTTACAACTCTTTCTAGCAACCGGCTACTTTATTTTGGAAAATTAAAATATGATGAATTTAATGTCTCTCACATCCTTAACTTCGCCTACGATGTCATCTCTTTCTGTTAATACAACATTTGGGAGCTTTCAGAATCCTAAGGTTCGTAATTTGGAAAGGCTTCAAGATCTAGAACAGCGATTTAATGCAAAACTTATTGGACAGGAAACGGCTGTTAATGAGGTTTGTAGTGTGATTAGACACATCATCACCGGCTTTCATGACGAAAGTGTTCCTTATGGAGTTTTATTATTTGCCGGTCCCACCGGCGTTGGTAAAACGGAATTAGCTAAAATGGTTGCAGAAGAACTGGCGGTACCTTTCTTGCGCTACGATATGTCAGAATATAATGAAAAGGATTGTCAATCCACCTTGCTTGGTTCAGGACCTGGATATAGGGATTCTGAAAAAGGAGGTAATTTAATCAAGTCCTTACAGGAATATCCTGTTGCAGTTGTCTTGTTCGACGAAATTGAGAAGGCTCATCCTTCTATATTTCCCATTTTTTTACAGCTTTTTTCTGAGGGACGTATCACTGATCGTATGAGAAATACAGTGACCGCTAAGAACGTAATTTTTATCATGACAACAAATTTAGGTTCTCGTGAAATCTTCCGAGATTTGCAAGGATCCTCAGCCCCCTCGTTATCTGCAGTACTAAGGCCGCTCTTTGTGGATATATTTTCTCCAGAACTTTATGGAAGAATTCACAAAACAATTATCTTTAACAATCTTAAAGACGATTCACTTGTGAAAATTACTGAAAATTTTATGATGACTTTAATGCAAGAAATCTATCAGCGAAAGAACATTCTCGTGTGCTGGGATCATAATGTCATTGAATACCTCGCCCACTCAAAGAGTAGTCCTGAAATGGGGGCACGCGAAATTCAAAACCGTGTGCGAGATTTAACATTGCCCATTCTTTCCAAGAGCTATGCCTCACAGCTTTTTTCTGAAGGTGACATTATAACATTTTACACACAAAGCGACGGCCTAAATATAAAAGTGCTTTCTAAAGGAAAAAAGAAGTCTCAACGTCATTTTGTGCATTCAACGGCGCATTATGATTTTTACTTATCTTCTCCGCGATCGAAACTATAAAAATGCATTTTTACATGTATCAAATCATCTGATCAAAGGCCTAGTGCCGTTTTGAGCTTTTCCCCAAGGCCCTTAAGCCTCTCTTTGGGCTCATTAGAAAAAACAAAGCGCACATATCTGACTGCGTTATCTCCCCAACCAAGCATGGGTGTTGTGGCGATTTTTGCATTTCTAAACAGCTGTTCAGTGACTTCCTGCGATTTCATGCCAAGAGCTGCTGCATCCAGTAATAAGGACCATCCGCCATGCGGTGGAATTACAGGAAGGCCTTTAAATTCATCCAACAAAGTGTTGCGCCTTTGCTCCCATATGCTTATAGCATCTTTTAAACCATCATCCTGAGCATTTAGTCCTGCGGCAACTCCTGCCATACTGATGCCTGTCTGGCAAACCACATTTGATATGCTCACAAGTCCAATGTCATTCATTATCTCTTGCGGGCCAACAATCCAGCCTGCACGCCATCCTATCATTCTCAGTTCTTTGGAGGCGGCTCCGACAGTGATGGTACGCTCTAGCATACTTGGCAAGGATGCTGGATGGATAACAGCGCGATCGTCATAAAGAATGCGTTCCATGGCGGCATCATATAATAGCCATGCATCGGCCTGTACGCATACACGCGCTACCGCTTCCCATTCAGTTTGCGTAAGTACATGGCCACTAGGCATGCCTGGACTGATGACTAGCATGCGTGTGCGAGACGACGCTGCCTGTGCCAGCGCGGCTAGATCTAAGCGCCATCCTGCAGATGAGGGTATGAGAGAGACAAATATAGGGACGCCGCCAGCAAGACGAATGCGATTAATGATGCCTGCATAGGTTGGATCAGTGACTATGACCTCATCGCCTGGTTCGAGCATGGCGAGCAAGCAATTTAATATCCCCGACATGCCCCCTGCTGAAATAATGCATTGGCTGCGCCAATCATATTCTTGACCGCAAACTCGCGATACTCTTTTTGCAGCGGCTTTTCTTAATTCGTCTTGACCTAGGAAGGGTAAATAGCTGTTATTTTCATCGGCACCGATAGCACAGCGCGTGGTTTCAATAGCAATTGCCGGAGGCGGGATATCAGTGTCAAGATTTTCAAGACGCAAGATTTCAGGATCATGAGCTGCGTCTGCTGCATTGCCCATGCGGTCTACGCCAATGCCTGGAACGTTTGCAAGTCTTGATACCTTTGAGTGTTTTGGCATAAAGTCTCCTTTTTTTTTTGACTATTAAAGGCTAACGTGTTGTTTTAATTTTGTCAATTTGTTTAAAGTTGACAAACTGTAAAAAATATGCCCCAAAAGATCTAAGAATTGTAGAGATATTTGTTCAGATAAAAGGAGTCCTATAAAACTGCATGAGACCTTTTTTTCAATTGTTATTTACTTGAAATCTAATTTGCGTATAATCTCAGGCGTAATTATTAAACCTAAAGAAAACTATGCAAAATGATGTAAGTTACGTAGGAATTAAAGATTTCAATCAGATGTATCCTCCAACCGAGGACCCATATGCAAATGAGAATTTAGGAGCCTATACATCATCAGAGAATAAGATCACGCACCTCAGCAAAATAAAATCAATTTTTGATCCAAGCGAACAAAAAGACATTTTAGAAACGATTCGAAAATCAAAAAAATTTTATCCAAGCGATTTTAAGGGCGGGGGAAGAGATTTTTATATTGCAAGCTCTCTTCAAACATTTGAAGTTTCTTTCGATGAAAATGAAAAAATTAAAAAAGAAATAATCACTACTCGCATTTATCAAAACCAAAATCGAGAGATCCGTAGGATTATGAAAACGGCAATCGAAAGGTTAGGAAAAGAACTGAATTGGAAAAATTCGACTCACCATATTGCTTGCAATGCGATAGACTATCATTTCACTAAAGATTCTGAGGAGCCATTAGACTGGCACAGCGATGGATTTAACCTTGCAACTTCGCATTCCTTTGTTATTCTTTTAAGCGACCCAAATGACCAAGAATCCGGATGGACAGGCGGAGATTTCCTTTATACGGGGCGCAGGGAATTTGATAAAGAGGATACAGAGTTATCTCGTTTATCAATTAAAACAAAAAATGGCGTTGTGAATGATCCTAAATTTCCTATCTGGAGCCTTACTCCATCCCTGAATGATGGGATCCTATTTGGAAATAGAGGCATGAATCATAAAATTACTGCAATGACTCCTTTAAAAGAACAGGGGCGCAGAATGATCCTTACAATTTTTGCATTCCCCGAACCTATTTTATAATCAGTTCTATTAAAACTTAACCGTCAGTTTGACCGCAAGGATCAGCTTTGTAAAAGACCTTGTGTTTGAATTTCATCTTCAAAGTATTTTATGAAAAATATTTTGTTAAGCTTTGGATTTTTTTGGTTTTCTCTGACAAATTCTTGGACGAAACCGCACTTTTTGTAGAATTCTGGCGCCTGGAATACATTTGTCACTAAGTTAATATTGTTGAATCCTTTGCCTTTAAAATTATTTTCAAGAGCCTGCAACAATCTTTTTCCATAGCCTTTTCTGCGCCGGGATTTATCTATCCAAAGATCATCGACATAAATTTCAGCAAATGCAGTGTAGGCACTTAAAACGCCAAATACATTATCATCTTCATCTTTAAGAACGACTGAAAACCTTTCGTAATTGACATCGATGCCATGGCTGCTTTCATAAGCAATAAGGTCTTTTCTCATTTTATCTTCGACTTCATCAGAAAGCTTATCAACAAATTCTAACGTGCAGTTATCCATAGCTACTATTGATTACTCCTCGCTTATCGCATTTCAGGCTTATTCAGGATGGCTCTAAAATAGGTTCTTTCAACCGTATATACTCTGGCGTCCTGGTAGAAATTTTCTTTATTGGTCTGATAGCCTCTTCATATAATAGATCATTTGATGAGGGGAGTCTTCATTTTCAAAGACATCGCGCCAAAAAACAGTAAAGTTAAGATTTTCACATTGCTTAAATCCAAACTTCTTCCAGAATTTATCCAACGGTTTGTAATTATTGGGTTTAAGAGGATGTTGATCAAATTCTTCGATTTTGCAAAAACAAATTTTTTCGAAATATCCCTCTTTTCTAACTGCTTGTTCTAACTCAAGATACATCTCTTTGCCAAAACCCTGGCCTCGATATTCTTGTAACAGAAGAAACTCACCTAAGTAAAAAAGCGAATCAAAGTCTATTTTTGGATTTACATTCAAAAGAGGTTGTTGATATTTTTCCCGCATTTCATTCATAGGCATCCCAATAGCAACACCCACAGGCTTTTCATTATCAAACAATAAACAGGCTATCCCATTCTGAGAGGATGCATAGTGTTCAATGAAGGGCCGATATTCCTCTTCTGTTCCCTCATAGAGATAAGGATATTCCTTATAAATGATGAGTGAAAGCTCCGTAATATCTTTAATGTAGGGAGTGACTGCATCTCCTTTTAATAACTCAACTCGGACACCGTCTTGTGCTGCTAAAAAAGGCGCTATGATAAGAGTGATCATTCCAAAGGTTAGCTTAAGTCTTCTTGCGAGTTGCATACTGCCTCCTTAAAATTTGAAACAACTTTATATTTTTTCTCCTTTAATTGCACATGTCAGATAAAACGAAATTCTTTATTTCTTATTCGAAATGGCTGCAATCTAATGCTATGCTGACAACACGGGCTTTGCACCATATATTCGGATAAGTAAATCGTTGGTGAGCGTTATGATCTACTTTTCTTTAGCTTTGCTTTTTTATGGATGCGCTAGCTCCTGCCAGAATGCCTCCATCAACGGTTAACTCAATACCGGTAATATATTTAGACTCATCTGACGCTAGGAATAGAATCGCGTTTGCAACATCTTCAGCTGTCCCCATTTTGTGCATGGGGATCTCTTTTGCTATTTCAGCCATTCTCGTATCTCTTTCAGAGCCGCTGCCTAGCATAGGCTCCCACATGGGCGTAAGTATGGCAGCTGGATGCACCGAGTTGCAGCGAATGTTGTAGCCTTGTTGACAGCAGTACAAAGCTACGGTTTTGGTATGATTTCTTACGGCTGCCTTGCTAGCAGCATATGGGGCAGCTCCTGGAATGCCAACAAACCAGATCTTGATGCAGTTGCCTCCAATTTCTTGGGCGACGGCATTTCCTTCAATATCATTGATATCAGAAATAATGACTTGAGCGCCCTCTTTTGCAAAAATGAGGGCTGTTGCTTTTCCGATACCTTGAGCAGCCCCTGTGATGAGAGCAATTTTTCCTTCCAATCTTTTTTCTGTCATCGATAACTCCTAACTCTTAAACTTTGAGTTAATCATCTTAAATATCGGTTCTTTTAGCTTTCGATATTTTTCACCATCGTGATTGGCTTCTAGGGCAGCTTTTTGCTTAATTTCAGCATATTTTTTGGCCTCTTCCGGATGCGTTCTGAGGTAATCTCTAAAACCGATGAATTCCTTCCATTCGTTATTTTCAGGATATGTCAAATGAACATGATATCTTCTTATTTCTTCTTCCGGATCGGGCAAGTAGATGATAAAGTAATACCTGTCATGAGTACTAAAGGTTGGCCTGAATTCATACCCTAATTCCTGAAGTTGTTTAGAAACCGATTCCATATTCTGTTTCTTGACGGCTAAGGCTATATCGATGATGCCTTTGCCTCCCAAAGTAGGCACAGCTGTACTTCCCACATGCTGAATATCTAGACATTCCTTGATAGACCCAGAAATCCTTGTTTTTTCGAGGGAGAACAACTTTGGAAAGTTGTTGCTGTAGGGTTTAAAGACGTATTTTTTCATAAAGGCCCTGTCCCTTATTCTGAATAAGCAATAAGAGCTTCAGAGTTCTTGGAAGACCTATTGATAGCAGGATTGATGTTGAGTTGCCTTCCCATCTGCTCGCCGAGTGCGGATGACTCCCGACAATAGTTTCCAGAGCTCTTGGTTGAAGACAAACGTCGATATACCATGGCTTTTGCATCGATCAGTTGTTTTTCGATGACCATCAGCGCATTTGTAACTTCGTTATTATATTCTCTTTTGAGGGCCTGGATTTTATTACAGTAGCCTCTTGCAAGGCCAAGAAAAAAGGAGTTTTTTGCAATCATCCCTTTTAAATTAGCATATTTTTGTGCTTGATTCCATAGTTTCTCCAGCTCATCTTGAAGAATGCATGCCACGTATTCAGCAATCTCTATATTGGCAGCATTGCCTAAAATTTCAAGATAAATGAATTCGCCAGCCCTGACATAGACGGTACTCACAAAAAAAGTTTGCAGGATGCTTGCTATGGATCGCATTTTTGCATTTTCTTTTTTCTGTTTCAGGATTCGCTTAAGGAGTATTTTTTCTTCATCGTCGCCGCCAAGATATTTAGATTCAATATTGTGCTTCAAAAGCAGCTGTTGCGACTTGATCATCGCCTGCTCAGCTTCGTTCTGATTGCTGCTGGATGCTAGAGCCATCAGTTTTCTAACCTTTCTCAAAATATTGCTTTCTTCTATCTCAGAAGCGCTTTGTCCGTCTTCCAAGCAAGTTGTAGCCTTATAAACTTCTTCACCCCATCCCATCAGCTGGCAAAATGCCCTGAATTCAGTCCCATGAGGTTGAATTGACTCTCCGTAATTGATGAAGGTCATATAATGCGCTAACTCATGCCTGATCACATGATGCAGCTGTTCTCTATTTGAATGCATAAGACATTCGTGAAAACCGAGCTCATAAAAATTTGAGTCAAAGTATCCCAACATGCTTTTGTTGTTATAAACCACTACTTTGATCGGATAGGAAGTCTCTTGTCGTCGATCATAGAAGCGATCGCCTGCGACCTTTATGCAGACCTCTTTAGATAAAACATCTTTTACGCAACATTTGATCTCATTAACAAATTGAATAATTTTTTTTGAATAGACGATCATTGATGTACAACGCTCCCATGAATAGAGAATTTTCTTTTATACCAATAAATTAAGTTGAAAAGGGAATGTCCCTAATGTGATCATTATGCAATCCGTAACACGCTGGATGGGCCTGCGGGACTTGAATCTGCAATTAAAGGATTATGAGCCTCTCAACAATCACAACTACCTTATGCTATAATTGCAGACCTTAAGAATAGTAAACTTTTGAAGGCTTTCCAGTCTATTGTAATTTTATGAGGGATTAAGTGTTTGTAGCCCATTTCCTTCCTCAGTGGCTCTTAAAGCTCTGTGGTAAAAAAAATAAACCACGGAGATCACAGAGCCACAGAGAAAAGAAATAGTTAAGCAGCTAATCATCAGGTAAAAAGGCGGCCTTAACCTGAGACGTAGGGGTCAACATCTAGGAAAGTTTGGTTTTAAGAGTAGAACAAAAATGCTGTTAGTTTTTATTTTTGCGTATTTTGATTTTGATTGTAAATGTCTTGTGGAGTTTGATTATTTTGGTTAGGAACTACAATTGTAGGGCTTTGAGGAGCAGGTGCCGCAGCAGCCGGATTGACATTTCTGTTAAACTCTTCATTGTGATGTGCGTTGAAGTTTTGATTGTGGTGCATATCATTGTGATGTTCAACATTGTGGTGTTCATTATTAGCATTGTGATGTTCTTCTTTTCCTTTTTCCTCATGAGCTGCAATTTGAGATGAATCTATCGCATAGAGGCTGCCTAAAGAGGCAAGTGAAACTAATGCGCTTATGAAAAAGCACTGCTTGGCCATTTTATGAAGATGCATACTGAACCTCCCTTTGATGGTGGTCTGATATTCACATTATAGTTTTTTATGATTATTAAAACAATTAATAGAGGTTTTAAAACGGGATGCTGGACATGAACATAGAAATTTTACACCAGGTTCGATCGGTACCAAAGGTTTTAAGGATAGATTTGGCTTAGGCATATTTGCTGATAATTACTTTTTTTGCGTATTTTGATTTTGATTGTAAATGTCTTGGGGAGTCTGATTGGTAGTTTGATTTGTTTGAGTAGGCACTACAACAGTAGGATTTTGAGTTGTGGGTACTGGCACAACAGTCGTTGGATTATTGTTATGTCCATTAAGATTCTGGTTGGGGATATTATTGCGATGGAGATGGTTAAAATTGCGATGAATTGCGACTTCAGAGGAGTCCATTGCATAGAGGTTTCCTAGCGATATAACTGACACTAAAGTACTTATGATAAAAATACTCTTT
>JABDEI010000001.1 GCA_013287145.1 Chlamydiota bacterium | reverse complement strand
TTGTAGGTTAAACTTATTTTCGACAAAACAAAGATAGGTATTCACCAGCTCGGCGGCTTGATTTTCAACAAGAAACTGATGTATTGAGTTTCTAATCTCTTCAGAGATAACCAATTTCGTCATTGCAGCCTCGGATAAATCAGTAAATTTTTAATTATATTGAAATTAATACTGTGAGTAAGGATAACTTCTAAGAGCATTAATAATCAAGGGATTTTTTATATTCAGACAGTGTCGGGGCCATTCATGCTAACAATTAAAAATCTTTCGATTCCAGGATATGAAACAGTCATCGAAGCTGAAGACTCCTCAACAGGGTTGTCCTGCTATATTGCTATTCACGACACCACTTTGGGTCCAGCTCTGGGCGGAACAAGAATTTTCCCCTATCTAAATAAAGAAGAAGCACTGCATGACGTCTTAAGACTCGCTAAGGCGATGACATATAAATCCGCTGTTGCCTCCGATGGATTAGGCGGCGGCAAAAGTGTCATCATCGCTAACCCCAAAAAAGATAAAACAGAAAAACTGCTGCTATCTTTTGGTGAGGTAATCAATTCTTTAAAAGGGGCTTATATCGCCGCCGAAGATGTCGGCTCAACGATAGAAGACATGACTGTCATTCGCAAAAAAACTCCCTATGTCGCTGCGTTGCCAACCGATAAAAGCAGCGGCGATCCCAGCCGATTTACCGCATGGGGGGTCTTCAGAGGAATTCAAGCGGTTCTCAAAAAAGTATGGCATACCCATTCATTAAAAAAGAAAGTGGTTTCAATATCCGGGGTTGGAAACGTAGGAAGTAAATTGGCAAATATCCTTTTTTGGGAAGGAGCCGATCTTATTTTAAGCGACACGGATCAAAAAAAAGTTCATGAACAAGCCATATTATATGGAGCCAGAGTCGTCTCCCCAGAAGAGGCCTATCAAGTCGAATGCGATATTTTCTCCCCTTGTTCCCTCGGGGGCGTCTTAAGCGAAAGTAGCGTTCCTTTACTCAAATGCAAAGCCGTAGCTGGTGCTGCTAACAATCAGCTTTCTGATTCTGAGTGCGGAAAACTGCTGATGAAGAGAAACATCCTTTACGCTCCTGATTACATTATCAATGCAGGAGGGATATTGAATGCAGCTGCCGAGTTTGATCCGGGCGGTTATGATCCTACAATCGCAAGAGATCGAGTCAACCACATTTACGACACCCTGCGTTATGTCTTCAATAAAGCTGATTTTGAAAATAAGCCTACAAGCCAAATTGCCGATGAACTTGCCGAACATAAACTCCAGTATGGGATTGGCAAGCGGAGAGTACCCATATTTTTCGAAGGGGCAAGATATAAAGGGTGAAGGGGAAGGAAACAAAAAAGCTCAATCTCAATCTGCATCGGACATAAAAAAATTCAAATTGCACCACAGAGGGCACAGAGCCACAGAGGAAAAAAAACTAAAAACATTATTAAGAATATAATTGAAGGGGATATTTTTTTATTTTGCCTTCCTCTGTGACTCAGTAATCTCTGTGGTGTAAATTTTATTTTTTACTACCCACACTCTGCTCCTTCCTGTTTTCATCCTTCAAAATTATTGTCTAATGAGATATCTTAAGAGCTTTCCAATCTAAAATTAGAATACATTATGAAGAATGTCGCCGATCTTCTTGTGGATAAATTCCGCCAAGCTTCTTTAGAAGCTTTTCCTGAACTTCGTGAAAAAGGCGATTTCCCTTTGGAGATCATGCAAAGCACGCAAGAAAAATTTGGCCATTATCAATATAATTCAGCCATGAAATTGGCAAAAGATTTACAACAAAATCCACGTGCTATTGCCGAAAGCATCCTTAAACACGTTAATCAGACAACAGAAGATGGCAACCCCTGCATAGCTAAACTGGAAATAGCAGGACCTGGCTTTATCAATATCACCCTTGACTCTCGTTTTATTTCAGCAGGCGTCCAGACGATATTAAACGACCCCCATCTAGCTATCGACTTACCGCAAAAAAAACAGCGCATCATCGTGGAATTTTCTTCCCCGAATATCGCAAAAGAACTTCATGTAGGGCATTTGCGTTCTACAATCATAGGTGACTGCCTTGCTAGACTTTTTGAATTTTTAGGATATGATGTATTACGGCTCAATCATATTGGCGACTGGGGAACAGCTTTTGGAATGTTGATTGCCTATATGAAAGAAACTGTTCCCAAAGTCCTCCAGGGAGAGCAAAAAACAGATTTGAGCCACCTTGTAGAATGGTATAAAGCTTCTAAACAACGTTTTGATGCTGATGCCCAATTTAAACGCCGCTCTCAGCTTGAGGTGGTTCAACTGCAAGGTGGGAATCCCGACTCCTTAAAAGCCTGGGAAATTATCTGCGACATTTCGCGAATTGCCTATCAGGAAATCTACGATCTTCTTGATGTGAAGCTTATTGAACGCGGTGAATCTTATTATAATCCTATGTTAGCAGATATTGTAGAAGACCTAGAAAACAAAGGCCTGGTACAAATTTCTGATGGCGCCAAATGCATTTTTTTAGATGGATTTCAAAATCGCGAAGGAGAGATTCTTCCCTTGATGGTTCAAAAATCCGACGGAGGATATAACTACGACACCACCGATATGGCGGCGATCCGACAGCGCATCGAAGAGGAAAAAGCCGATCGCATCATCTACGTTACAGATGCAGGACAAAGCACTCATTTTCAAATGATTTTTAGAGCAGCGGAGAAAGCAGGTTATCTCGATCCTGCTAAAGTTCAAGTCGATCATGTGACCTTTGGGGTTGTGTTAGGCGCAGATGGAAAAAAGTTTCGCACAAGAGCCGGCGATACTGAAAAATTGGTGGACCTCCTCTATACAGCCGTTGATCAGGCTAATAGTATCCTCAAAGAAAGATCTCAAGACATGAGCGAAAACGAGCGTGAAAAACTGGCGAAAGCTCTTGGTATCGGAGCAGTAAAATACGCCGACTTATCATGTCATCGTTCAAGCGACTACACCTTTAGTTATGAACGCATGCTAAAGTTTGAAGGCAATACTGCGGCTTTTCTGATGTATGCGTATGTGCGCGTTGCAGGAATTAAGCGCAAAGTCAATGTCGATCTAAATGCAATCAAAGAAAAAATTGAGCTTGAACACCCTTCAGAAGTTGCTTTAGGGATGCATCTATTACAATTTGATGAAGCCTTGCAGCAGCTATCTAAAGATTTATTGCCTAACCGCCTCACTGAATATCTTTACACTCTTGCCGATAAATTTAATGCTTTCTTCAGAGACTGCCGCGTTGAAGGAACACCACAGCAAAATTCCCGCTTGCTTTTATGCGAAAGCGTTGCTCGAACAATGAAACAAGGTTTAGATATTTTAGGCGTTAAAACTGTAGAAAAAATGTAAACTAGTGCTCTATCAAGTTTAAAGAAATTTATACAACTTTGCTAGCATTCAGTCGCCCTTCGCATCCGCTCAATGTCAGTGAATAAAAAAAATGTTTTATTTTTAAGGTGACGGCAAGATTTGGTATTGTGACGCATTAAACTGCGGTAGCACATACGCGTTAAGCTAACACAAGTGTTTATTTATAAATGATTTGAAATCACAAAAATTTATGCCGTTCTTACAGAACTCTTTTTTTATTTATCGTTTTCCCAGGCCTCTCGCTTTCGCTTCGGCCTGGGCTATGTTATTATGGTCTTTCAGACCATTGAAAGACAATTTTTTTTAAATGTACTTATTTCATGGCCTGAAAGGCCTTTATATCATAGCCTAGGCCGAAGCGAAAGCGAGAGGCCTAGATTATCTTCAAAGAAATGATTGAGTTCTGTAAGAACGATATAATTTTTTTGGCAACTATGTGAGAACAAGCAGTAACGCCCTAGCCGCATCATAAGTAGGTAATCGACAGTTAAACCGCTGATAATAGGTGTGTTATGTTAGCTTAACGCGTATGTCCGGTAGCAGTTCTTCTTTTTTAGCTTCATGCGGCAACGCCGCTGCGGTTGAGGATGTAGTTTTTCAAATGCTCGCTAACACGTCTTGAAAAAAGGAGAGATGCGTGACCCAACCTATCAACCTTTAATTTTTTCGCTCCTGGAGTCTCGGGCCAAGCCGACTGTGCGGGACTGAGTATAAGATCCGTAGGAGTTCCAATGTGGCAAAAACGCGTTTGAGTCGCCTTTGCCATCTTTTCATTGAGTTTTTGAATAAAGTCGCTCTGATAGCGCATCTGCTTGCAGCCAGAACCTATTCCAAGAAGAGCCATTTTTGTACCTTGTAAAGGCGAACCGATAGTGACGACATCTGTGACAGATCCGCTGGCAGAAGGGTTAGTGGCATACGAAGCGGCAATGATACCACCCATAGAGTGACCAATAATAATTAAATCTTTTCTTCCCGTTGTTTTGATGATCTCTTCATGCTGCAGTTTAACTGTGAGAGCATACTCTTCAATGCTTTGAAAAGGCTTTACTAAATTCATTGCAAAAACCCTCCCGCATCCGGACTTCTTTAAATAATATCTATGATAAAGCCAATCAGAGCTATGTCCTAAATAACCATGAATCAGAAGAATGGGAGTTTTTTCATCAGGCACTGCGACCTGAACATTTCTTTTAGCTAAGTTAAAAGGACGAAAGCATCCTAAGGCTATTGTAGCACCCAATTCGAAAAACGTCGCAACTATCAAATTTCCTAAATGATCCAATTGACCGGCCGATCTCAAACCCAAGCTTTTAATACGCTTGCTAGCAGCTAGAGAGTGCCAAATATGAAGGGGTGAAAAGTCTCTGATTTTAAACATAGATAAATTAAAGCTAAAACATTTGTTTAATATTTTTTTAGATCACTTTTTTGCCAAGCTCTCCGGGGACTTCTTTGACATATTTTGGAAGGGCATAACCTGAAATTTGCCCGGAGATCTTTTGCATTATCTCTTTGCCACGCTCTTCCAAAACTTCAAAATGAGCGGCGCCTCGCACGCGATCTAACTGATGCAAGTAATAAGGCATAACTCCGTGATCAACAAGATTTTCCCAAAGATCTTTAAGGATGTCTGGATCGTCGTTGACATTCTTCAGTAAGACCGTTTGACTCAGAATCGTGATTCCCATTTTTTGAATTAACTCTAAATGCCTCCATACAGCGTCATCAAGTTCCATTGGATGGTTAACATGGATGACAAACCAAATCCTTTTGGAAATTTTCTTTAGTACTTCCAAAAAATTATCATCGATTCTTTCCGGAATTCCTATCGGAAACCTAGTATGAAAGCGTATACGGTGAATATGGGGAATTGCATCAAGTTTGCAAAGTAAATCTTGAAGAGTGTGATCAGCTAAGGAAAGTGGATCGCCACCACTTAGAATCACTTCACGAATGGATTCGTCTTGTGAAATTAGTTCTAGCTCATTTGAAAAACCTTTTTCTTCGGTTTCATATTCGAAATTTTGACGAAAACAAAAACGGCAATTCATGGCACAAGCACTCGTGCAAACAAGCAATACCCTTCCGCAATATTTGTGAAGCAACTTCGAGGACTTGCGAAAACTTTGATCAAGAACAGGATCTAAGGCAAATCCCATCTTGTCTTTTTCTTCATGAAGCGTTGGTAAAAATTGTTGCAAAATGGGATCTTTCAGCGTTCCTTTGCGAATTTTCTGAGCTAAACGCAGCGGAAGGTTCAAGGGGAAAGAGGGAGATTGTGCAATGAAAGCTCTTTGTTCAGAATTTAATTCTAAAAAATCCGCTAACTTGCCCCATTGAACAAAATTGTAACGAAGAATTTGCTTCCACATAATAAAACGCTAATTGATAATTGATAATTCCACAAAACTAAAAGTAGGGTTATTATACGCATTTTTCTTTTAGTTTAGCAAGAATCAATTATACCGAACGTGACTCAAAAATTGGCATTTGGACTAGCGCCGATTTTTGAGTCGCGTTCGATATAGCCCTGAAAGAGGGTGCTCATAGTGCTACCACACCCTCTTAGCGTTTGTGTTTATGATGTTAGCAATGGATGAAGTTCACCCCAATGCTCTTGATGCAGCGGCTGCAATGGCTTTTCTGGCTTTGCATCCGGCTTAAAGCGGGTAACATCGACTCCTAAAGAAGCTAGCTTAGGCACTAAATTCTCATAACCGCGATCTAGAAAAGGCAGTCCCATGATGATGCTGCTGTCGGAAGCTAGCACTGCAGCCATCACGTAAGCGAAGCCTGCGCGTAAATCCGGGATTGAAATGTCTCTACCTATTAGAGGTGTCGATCCTTTTACAATAAGACTATGCGAAAAACTTTGCGAAGCAAAACGACAGCATTTACCTCCTAGACATTGTCGAAAGAGCGTAATATCGGCTCCCATTTCTCTGATGGTTTCGGTATAACCAAATCGGTTTTCATACACTGTTTCATGGACAACAGATGATCCTTGAGCTTGTGTTAACAATACAACAAAGGGCTGCTGCCAGTCGGTCATAAAGCCGGGATGGACGTCTGTTTCAAGGTGAATTCCCCCTTGCAAAGGGCCGTCATAGAAGAACTCGATTCCATTGCTTTTAATATCAAAGCCCCCGCCGACTTCGCGTATTTTATTAAGAAAGGTCACCATGTTTAAATGTTGCGCCCCTTCAACGAAAACCCTGCCTTTTGAGCTTATCGCTGCCATGCCCCACGATGCAGCTTCTATGCGGTCGGGTATGATCGTATGTTCGACTTCATAAAAACGGCGAGTTCCTTGAATGCGGATCGTGCGGTCGACATCAAAAGTAATAATGGCGCCAAGCTTCTGTAAGAAAAGGATAAGTTCGACTATTTCAGGTTCGATGGCAGCATTTTTTATGACCGTTGACCCACGTGCTGTCACACCTGCTAGGATTGTATTTTCTGTGGCTCCAACAGAGGGAAAAGGCAGCGTAATTACAGTTCCCTTCAAGCCATTGTGGGCATGGGCAAAATAAGCCCCTTCCTTCTTCATCCCACGATATTCAATAATTGCCCCCAGCTTCTCCAAAGCTTCAATATGAAAATCAACGGGCCTTTGGCCAATGTTACACCCGCCTACAGTAGGAACAATGATGTCTTCATCGGTGCGCCCAAGAAGGGCTCCGATCATAAGAATTGGGATGCGGTTTGAGCCTGAGAAGCGCTGAGGAACATATGAGGTCTTCAGTTCTTTTGTTATCACCTCCATGATGCCCGCCTCGCGGTCCCACTGCACTTGCATACCAATTTCTTGGCATAATGCCACGGTGACTTCAACTTCACCTATGTTGGGAACATTGTAGAAAGTACAACGTTTATCTGACAACAGTGAAGCCACGAGTAACTTAGTGATGGCATTTTTGGCGCCAGCAGCCTTTACGTGGCCTTTTAAAGGGGTTCCGCCTTTAATTTTCAATACTTCCATGTCTCTTTTCCCCAGCCCTGATTTTTTTGTTCAAATTTTTAATTTCTCTCGCAAAATGGGAACAAACCTTACAACATCCTCGGAGTTATGTGCAACATTTTAATAACTGTTTTCTTAACAACATCACAGTTTAATTTCAAATAAAAAGTTTAACAAAAAGGAAAAATATTTGATGCTTTACATTTTTTTTGAAATTTCAACGACACATTTCGCTAATTTTTGCTTGAAAGAGACAAAATAATCTTTTGCCTTCGTAAGCCTTCACAACTTTTTGATTTCGCAGAAAAACACTATTATGGAAAAATGGTCAACTGCTTGCAAAAAATTATGATGATCAAAGCCATTTTTTAGGAGAGATTTTATGACGTTTAGAACAGGGATTGGTCAAGATAGCCATCGGTTTTTCCCCTCTGATTCCACCAAGCTATGCATCATCGCAGGTTTAATCTTTGATGACGTTCCAGGATTCAATGCAAACTCCGATGGCGATGTTGTCTTTCATGCGATTTGCAATGCGATCTCTTCTTTGACCGGCGTTCTGATTCTAGGCGCTATCGCTGATGACTTATGTCTGAAGGACGGTATCACCGACAGCGAAGTCTATCTGAAAGAAGCTATGAAAACCCTCGGCAATCAGAAAATTACCCATGTCGCTATCACCATTGAAGCTAAAAGACCCAAATTCAAAAATCGCCTTATCGAGATGCGCGAAAATATTGCACGTGTTATGAATCTAGACCTCTCCCAAGTTGGCATCACAGCCACATCAGGAGAAGGTTTAACAGACTTTGGTTGCGGCGATGGCGTCCAATGCTTTGCCATCGTAACGACGCAGGAACCGGTAGTCAGTAGTCAGTAGTCAGTAGCCAGTAGGAAGTCAGAATCCAGAATCCAGAATCCAGAATCCAGAATCCAGAATCCAGAATTCAGAATTCAGAATTCAGAATGAAGCCAGGTAACCAGTAGGAATCCAGAATGAGCGGCAGAAGGATGTTTTACCGCATAAATCAATTCCCCATTCGGGGAATGCGTTGGTAGCCTCGGGTTTTCAACCCGAGGTGTCGTAAAAAAAAGAGTGGCGTCTCGTTAGAGCCGCAAGATATGTGCTAGGTAAAAAACATTCGTTTCGACTCGTTTTCTTGCGACCCTACGGGGCACAAAATGTCCCTTTGCATATACCTCGGGTTGAAACCCGAGGCTACCAACGCATTCCCCGAATGGGGAATTGATTTATGCGGTAAAACATCCTTCTGCCGCTCATTCTGAATTCTGAATGGCGTTGTTGCATAAATCTGTGAAAGAAGATGCCGTTCTTTCAGAACTCAGCTTTTGCTTATCCTTTTTCCCAGGCCTCTCGCTTTCGCTTCGGCCTGGGCTATGTTATTATGGTCCTTCAGACCATTGAAAACACAATCTTTTTAAAAATGTACTGATTTCATGGCCTGAAAGGCCTTCATGTCATAGCCCAGGCCGAAGCGCAGCGAGAGGCCTGGGTATCCAAGAGGGAGGATTGAGTTCTGAAAGAACGGCATTAGATTTATGCAACAACGCCATTCTGAATTCTGGATTCTGGATTCTGACTTCCTACTGACTACCGACTACTGACTACCCCTCGCCTTCCTAATAGACGTCTCTTACATAGCGCTTATCAGCCCTGAGCCGTTTGACATATTCTTTTGCGGAAGCTTCGTCCATCTTGCCATGCTCTTGAACGATTTTATGAAGAGCAGCTTCGACATCTTTTGCCATGCGATGTGCATCGCCGCAGACAAAGATATAGGATCCGCTTTCCAGCCACTGAAAAAGCTCTTCTCCATGCTCTAGCATGCGGTGCTGAACATAAATTTTATAATCTTGATCGCGAGAAAATGCTAAATCTAATCTAAGCTTGCCAGACTGTTCCAGCGCACGCCAGTACTCTTCGTAAAAGAATTCGTGACTTCCCGTCCACTCACCAAAAAAAAGCCAGTTGCGCCCAGGATCTTGTCGCTGAATTCTTTCCTGCATGAATGCTCGAAAAGGCGCTATTCCAGTTCCGGGTCCTATCATGATTAAAGAAGCGCTAGGATCGGTAGGAACAGTAAATCCATGGTGCGGCTGAATATAGATCGGCACTACCGGTTGATCCATGGGTGCAAGAGCACATAAATAATGCGTGCAGACGCCGCGTCTAGCATGGCCATTAGCTTCGTAAGCCAGCAACGCCACGGTAAGGTGCACTTCTTCTCCGACGGCATTCATCGAAGAGGCTATGGAATAAAATCTAGGAAGCAGAGGAAGCAAAAGATTGCAAATTTCTTGGGGTGTGAAAATGACTTCGTGATGCTCCAATAGAGTATCCCACACTTCATGGTGCGCTTGAAAATCTTTTAAAGCGTCGCGGTTGCCTTCAGCAATTAAACTCTCCAACTTCTCTTTTTTCTGGGGATTGCTTTGCCTTTGGGCCAGCTCGCTTAATAATTTGCGGGTGACATCGGTGACATCGACTTTTTTTTCTAAGAGATCATATAAAAGGACCTGTTCTCCTGTGTGTCGGTTGGTCACTTTTTCAGCGCCTGTTGCTTTCATGGCTTGCAACGTGCGGCTAATGAGGGCGGGATCATTAACCGGAAAAACCCCGATGCTGTCTCCTACTTGGTAGGAAATGCCGGACCCCTTCAAATCTAATACGATGTGCTGGGTATTTTTTTTCGACCCGGTTCTACAGAGACTATATCGTTCCTTAATTGTTGCTAAAAAAGGATTCGCTTTGCTGTATGGAAGTGAGATATCAGACATATTCAAATATTATTTATTAATAAAGACTATTACTATACACCACTATTTGATTCAAGTTATAGTGAAAAATGCGCCTTGAAAATCGATTTGATTACCTAAATAACCTTCCAATCCAGGCAAAAAAACGTTGGAAAGGCGAAAAAATCTTTTTGAAGAAGCCAAAACGCGACTTAGTAGGTGGAGGGGATGGTTTTTTTACAGCCGGCGGTGTTGTCTTTTTAGGAGCTGCAGGTTCTGTGGGTTCGCCCGCAATTGGGGTTGATGGAGTATGAGTTGTCTTTGAAGGTGCTGCCGGACCAGAGGGCTTAACAGGGGCAGGGGCCTCAGCGTTTGTAGCTCCGGCGTTTGTAGCTCCAGCATTTACAGCTCCGGCTTTTGAAGGAAGCACAGTTCCCTCTGGAAGAGTACTTGGAATTTCAGAGGCGATCATGCGATGATCACTCACATCTGGATGTGGCATGTCGATATCAATAGCTTTTGGTTTTTGAGTCTGGCCGTTCAATGCCTTGTAAAAAATCCAATCAATTTGTCTTCCACTTGACGGTTCCGTTACCCTATATTTTCTATCATCTAGATAATTGTCGTCAGCAAGTACCTTCAAACCTGGATCTACAAAGACATCAGGATTATCGCTAGCGGCTCTTTGTCGATTGAAATCTCCGGTAATCACAAGTTGATGAACCTGATAAGCATTGTCTTTTATTGTAGTCATATCCTCAACTAATTGCTTAACTGTCTCGATTTGCTCGTCTCCAACGGCCCTATTTTTTCCTCCCTCTAGATGACAAGTCGCTATTCTCGTAACTTCATGCGTCTTATTGTCTTCTAAATCAATGAAAAGATGTTTTTTTACAGCTGTAATCGCTCCACCGCCACTTTGTTCAACCTCATACTCCCTTGTTCGAACATCTTTCTCTGAAAATTTAGCAGTTTTATAAATAATCGCTACGGAGTCCGGATTACTTATTTGTTCAGGTTTACCGTCCTTTCCTATTTTTACATTACCACTCCTATCCTTACGAAATTTCACATGTTGACCATAACGAAAGGTATACCCTAAATCTTTTAAATTCTTTACGCCTTTTTCTTTGTATTTAAAAAGCTCTTCTAAGCGATCCTTGCTAATTTCTTGCAGACAAACGACATCTAAATCAGCGCTTTCAAGATCTTTTAAAATTTTTACTTTTCGGTTATCAAAATTTTTCCATTTTTTTTGTTCCTTGCTTATCGCATATTCGGGGTGCAAGAGGTTGAATGTACCGACTTTCATAAGATTCCTTTAAATTCTTGTTCTTAGTTTTATAATAATCACTTTTTTCATTTAAATCAAACTATTCAGAGCGTAAAACAAACAATTTATTTGAGAACATTCGCTTAGAAAAAAAATAGACTCAAGTGGACCTAAGTGGACCTAAATGGACAGAGTGGACTTAGTTGACTGTTAAAACAAGTGATTGTCCATTTAAATCCATTTAGGTCTATTTAGGTCCTTAATATCCTTTAAGAAGAAACTTTCTTTGCAAAAATGAGTATCTTCTTTATAATGCCTAGGTATCTTTACTCAGAGAGAATGCTCTTGCTGAGAAAAGTTAAGGATTTTACTACTCAACATTACTTATAGGAGAAGGCTACATGCCGACCATTAGTCAACTCGTGCGAAAGCCGCGTAACCCAAAAAGACGACGCAGCAAGTCACCTGCCCTGCTGAAATGTCCGCAGCGCCGTGGCGTATGCTTGCAAGTAAAAACAAAAACACCAAAGAAGCCGAACTCTGCCTTGCGTAAAGTGGCCTGGGTGCGTCTGTCAACGGGACAAGAAGTTATCGCCTACATCGGCGGTGAAGGACATAACCTTCAAGAACACAGCATCGTCCTTGTGCGCGGTGGCCGCGTCAAAGACTTGCCTGGCGTACGCTATCACATTGTTCGCGGAACATTGGACTGTGCGGCGGTTAAAGACCGTAAACAAGGAAGATCCAAATATGGGGCGAAACGTCCTAAGTAATACTAGGATGCTATTTTGATGAGCATCCTGGTCCGTGATTTGTGCTATTAAGATTAGTTCTTTAGAGCGAATCACGTGCAGGTTTTTTTGAAACCGGGTGAATCATAGATCTTTCTAAATAACAAAAATGATTCGAAGAAAATTAATGAGGAATACATGTCAAGAAGACGCCGTGCAGAAAAAAGGGAAATACAACCAGATCCTTTTTATGGCAGCACCCTACTTTCCAAATTTATTAATAAGGTGATGGAAAGAGGAAAAAAATCAGTTGCCCGAAGTATCGTTTACAATGCCCTGGATAAATTTGCTAAACGAGTTAAAGCTGAAAATCCAATGGAAGCCTTCGAGCAAGCCTTGGAAAATGCAAAACCTGCGCTTGAAGTTAAATCCCGCCGCATCGGCGGTGCCACATATCAAGTGCCTATTGAAATTCCAACTGCTCGCCGCATTTCGATGGCGATGGGATGGATTATCTCACACTCCCGCTCTAAGCCTGGCCGCTCTATGGAAGATGCTTTAGCTGCTGAGTTAGGGGATTGTTTCCACAATCAAGGAACAACCATTAAAAAGAAAGACGACACCCATAGAATGGCCGAAGCTAACAAAGCTTTTGCTCATTATAAGTGGTAGGAGGAGATGTAAACCATGCCAAGACCAGAAAAGGATAAGTTAAAAAATGTCCGTAATATTGGGATCATGGCTCACATCGACGCCGGTAAAACGACGACGACAGAGCGCATCCTTTATTACACCGGGCGTTTACACCGTATGGGTGAAGTGCACGAAGGCGCTGCGACGATGGACTGGATGGAGCAAGAGCAAGAACGCGGCATCACCATTACTTCCGCTGCCACCACCGTTTTTTGGAAAGATTGCAAAATCAATATTATCGATACTCCGGGACACGTCGACTTTACCATCGAAGTAGAGCGTTCTTTACGCGTACTCGACGGCGCCGTCGCTGTATTCTGCTCGGTATCCGGTGTTGAGCCGCAATCTGAGACAGTCTGGCGTCAAGCAGACAAATACGGCGTTCCTCGTATTGCTTTTGTCAACAAGATGGACCGCATCGGCGCGGACTTCTTCGACGCGATCAAGACCATGAGAGAGAAGCTGCATGCTAATGCTATCGCAGTACATTGCCCAATTGGCGCTGAGTCTGAATTTAAAGGCATGGTTGATCTTATCACCATGAAAGCTCTTTATTTCCACGACGAAACTTTGGGTGCGGACTGGGAAGAGCACGACATTCCGGCAGCTATGCTCGAACAATGCAAAAAGATGCGCAGCGAATTACTCGAGGAGTTAGCTACGGTCGATGAGACTAATGAAACCTTTATGACAAAGGTTTTAGAAGATCCCGATTCTCTAACGCCGCAAGAAATTCATGCTGTGATGCGCAAAGGGGTTTGTGAAAACAAATTCAACCCGGTTCTTTGCGGATCTGCCTTTAAAAATAAAGGCGTTCAACAGCTTCTTGATGCAGTGACCAATTGGCTGCCATCGCCACTTGACCGCGGCAACATCAAAGCGCATGATTTAACTAATGACTCTGATATCCTGCTCACTCCTTCTGATGATGCTCCCTTTGCTGCTTTAGCTTTTAAGATTATGACAGACCCTTATGTAGGACGGTTGACTTATATCCGTATCTACAGCGGAACGCTGACTAAGGGAATGAACTTAATTAACAGCACAAAGAACAGCAAAGAAAGAATCTCCCGCTTGCTGGAGATGCATGCAAACAAACGCGAAGAGCGCGATGAGTTTTATACAGGCGATATCGCCGCTTGCATCGGCCTTAAAAAAGCTAGCACCGGAGATACCTTGTGCTCTGCAGATAATCCAATTTTGCTAGAAAAGATGGAGTTTCCTGAGCCTGTAATTTCGATGGCGATTGAGCCTAAATCGAAAGCTGATCGTGAAAAATTGGCGCAAGCGCTTTCTTCACTTTCTGAAGAAGATCCAACTTTCCGCGTTTCTAGTAATGAAGAAACAGGGCAGACGATCATCTCCGGTATGGGTGAGCTTCACTTGGAGATTCTGCACGATCGTATGAAGAGGGAATTTGGCGTTGAAGCCAATGTTGGCAGACCTCAGGTCTCCTACAAAGAGACTATTACGGTTCCTAGCAGCAGTCAGACCAAATTCGTCAAGCAGTCAGGCGGCCGCGGACAATACGCTCACGTCGAGCTTGAGATCGAACCTAATGAAAAAGGCAAAGGCAACGAAGTTGTCAGCAAGATCGTCGGCGGTGTTATTCCAAGAGAATACATCAATCCTACGATCAAGGGTATCGAAGAAGGTTTGGCAACAGGCGTTCTTGCGGGCTATGGCTTAGTAGACGTCAAAGTTGCAATCGTGTTCGGTTCATACCACGATGTCGACTCAAGCGAAATGGCATTTAAGATCTGCGGTTCTATGGCGATCAAAGATGCAGCTCGTAAAGCTAAGCCGATTCTTCTCGAACCGATAATGAAAGTCGATGTCACAACACCGGAATTGTGTGTTGGTGATGTGATTGGAGACTTGAATCGTCGTCGAGGACAAATCGTTGGTCAAGAAAGCCACAAAGGCGCGATCATCATTCACGCAGAAGTGCCTTTAAGCGAGATGTTCGGTTATTCGACGCAACTGCGCTCCTTGAGCTCCGGCCGTGCCACATATGTGATGGAGCCGAGCCACTTTGAGCGTGTGCCTACTAAGATTCAAGAAGAAATTATCAAGAAAGGTTAATCATGGCAAAACAAGAAAAACAGGCAAAACAAGAGAAACAGCCGAAGCATTCGCGGCAGAAGATTCGCATCCGCCTGAAAGGGTACGATCAGCGACTTTTAGATCGTTCTACCGCGGATATCGTCGAAACTGCCAAGCGGACCGGTGCTGGCGTTGCAGGACCAATTCCACTGCCAACGCGCCGTGAGATCTATACCGTATTGCGCTCTCCAAACATCGATCGCAAATCACGCGAACAGTTTGAAATCAGAACGCACAAGCGGCTTGTAGATATTCTCAATCCAACTGGTAAAACTATTGATGCTTTGAAAACATTGACTCTCCCCGCCGGGGTTGATATCAAGATCAAAGCGTAGAGAATTTGGCCTCTCTTCCCCAACGGCAACTTCCTAAAGAAGTTGCCGTTTTTTATTAGATTCAAGGCTAGTGATCGGTCAAGTCTACTATCAATTTAAAATTTTTTGTTGCACATTAACGTCCCCCTTTTTATGGTAGCATCTTGTTACTTTAGGGGGTTTCTTATGGCGACAATGGAAGCACTCAATGAAGGCTTTATCTCAAATATTGTACTTTGGAATAATTATCAAAAGTATCCATCAAAAGATGTCTTTGGTTTTGGAATCCGCAACAACCGCTTTGTTTTAATCAAAACGACAGATTCTTTTATACAAAGATGTTTATTTATTCTACTGCGCTGCTTGAATTTTATCAGTAGGGATTCTGACAAAGTCAAAAATTTGCATGAAAGAACGCTTGCCTACTTGAAAACGCCGGAGGTGTTAGCTTTTTTGAAGCTTTTGGCCGGAGTTGAACAGCCCCATCCATTAGGGACATCCCGATCGGAACCGGCAAAAGAAAGAAACTATGATGCAAACCAAGAAAACGAGATCCCCTTTTATCACGACAATATTCCTTTGGGAACTCTCCCCGTAAAAGATCAGGTTTTTCGTCGCAAAGATTTTGATTCGCAAAAGAAAAACGATGAGCCCGCTTTAAAGGTGGATGGTCCTCAAAACAGCATCCCAGTGCCTTCTTGCAATCACCTTGCAGAAATAGAACAGCTAAAAAATGACAAGCGGAACCTAGCCGATGCTTTAGAAGATCAAGCAAGTCTGAAAGAAGAACAAGCAAAACTCAAAGAAGAATTAGAGCGTCTTAAACAGGAAAAACAACAAAAGCAAACGGAGCTCGATAAAGTCAATCAAGAAAAAAACAAGTTAGCAGAGGAAAACACAACTCTAAATGACAACTTAAATACTGAGAAGAAAAAGTTAGAGGAAGAGCAGAAAAAATTAGAACAAGAAAAAGCTAAGCTTCTCAAAGAAATAGAAGAAAAAAATCAGCTGATGCAATCTTTAGAAGAGCTTCGCAATACCAACGCGCAACAGATGGTTACAATTACAAATCTAACGAAACAACTTTCTGAAGCAAAGAAACTCTTCGAACAACAGCTAAAGTCTTTAGAAGAACAAATACAACAGAAGCTAACGCGTATACAAGAACTCGAAAAAGAGCTGCAAGCTGCAAAAGATCTCGCTGAACAGCAAAAAAAATCTCTAGCGGAGCTTTCGAGACAGCTCGAAGGAATCCTTTTATTGCAGCCCTCTAAAGGGGATTCCTCCACCGACTTCACAACTCTATTGCAAAACGCGAAAAAGCAAATTCTAAATTTAGAGAAGCGCAAATCCGAATTAATTAAATTAATAGAAAATCTCGAAAACCCCGACTCATCCGAATTTCAAAAGCTTCTAAAAGATGCCATTAGCAAAAAAGGGGCTTTAAATATGGCTGGGAAAGTAATAAACAGCTTCTTGAATAGTAATAATAAGTCAAAATCAACCACATCCTTGCTTGCTTCAACGGAGACTAACGATAATTGATGTCAACGCCGCTCTGAATCTGTTCTTTGCGTTTATCCACAATCTTACCATTGACGACATAAAAGAAGTAATTGATCTGATCGCAGACGCCGGGCGCGATATCAATCCGTTGCAAATACCAATATTCTTTTCCTTCAGATAGTGTCTTAACTTCATAGGGCGGACCATATTGTGCCTCGATGCCTTTCACATCGCAACCAATAGGAATGGCTTCAAAGTTTTGCGGAGAAATGGCCTTGGTCGCCATACAGCTTTGCAAAAGAAGAGCAAACAATAGGGGATAAAGTTGTTTCTTCATGTGGATTTCTGCCAAACACGTCCATCGATGATCGTGCGAAATTGGTCCGGAGAGGCATATTCAGCGTGCACCATATAGTCTCCATTATCTTGTAACTCATAGACTTCAAAGCCTTCGAAGCTGGAATGCCCGCGGAATTCCCAGGCGATGGTCTGATCGTCAATGACTCCTTTTCCACTCACCTTACCGACAAGGTCGTTTTCTAGAGTAATGGCAAATGAACTAGGCGTAACGCTCGTGATTTGAAAACGATTATGTACGTTATCTCCACCACCTTGCATCTCAACTTCCTGCTGGCAAAGAATTAATCCGGAATTTTCCTTTTCTATTTGCCAACGAGTATAATAATGGACATATTCGGGAGAAGCGCTAAAAGCAATCCTTCCCTCGCCTATCCAATACCCGGAAGCAAAAATAAATGCATGCTTGGCCATCAGAACATAAACCTCCGACTATAGATGCTTTGCAAAATACCTAACGCTGTCATCGTCGACAATATCGAAGACCCTCCATAACTTACAAGCACCAAAGGTACTCCAGTAATGGGAAGAAAACCTGTCATCATTCCTATGTTAACGAGAATATGCATTGCCAAATAAACGGTAATCCCTGCCGAGAGTAAACGGCCAAATTGATCTTTTGCAACCACACTCACTTGAAAACTAAAATAAATCAAAGCATAAAAAAGCACCAGGAGCAAAAAAAGCCCTATAAATCCAAACTCTTCCCCATAAGAAGGAAATACCGAATCAGTATAGGGTGCCGGCAGCCATCCACCGCCGGTAAATTCGCTTTTCCTCCAGCCTGTTCCCGTGAGCCCCCCAAGACCGATGGCAATCTGAGCTGCCTTCTGATGATGTGTGTTGGGATCTAATCTCTCAAATTGGTACTCTTTTAAGAATTTTGTGGCATAAGGCCTGACCTCTTCGTGGGGAAGCACACCAAGAAAGATAAGAGCTACGAAAATTAAAGCTATAGCCCCTAGCCATGTCATGGTTTTAATCACAAAAGGGTGCAATCCTCCAAAATAAAACATCACAAGAGTAATAGGAAAGAGAACCAATGCGGTTCCTAAATCAGGCTGTTTCAAAATTAACACAAAAGGGATGCCTACAATGATGCAGCCAAAAAAAGCTGTGCCCAAAGAATCTGAGTTTGTTCTTCTTCGCTCTAAAAACCAACTCAGGGTAATAACGACGATGAGTTTGGCATATTCCGACGGTTGAAAACTCATGCCAATGAATGGGATGCGATACCAGCGCTGCACCCTTTGAATAGGATCGGTAAAAAAAAGGCCGATAAGCGACAAGATCATAAAAACGTATAACAGCCAGGTCCACTCGCGCAATTTATTATAATCAAACCCTGCAAAAAATAAAAACACGCCAAAGCCTAAAGCAAATCCCTGCATTTGGTGCTTCACCATCGGGGTGAAAAATCCCTCTTCAATGAGTTCTTGACCATGTTCGATGGTCTGAGACGATATAACCAGTAAGCTGATCAGCATCAACCCCAAAAGAATGGGTATCATTCTAAAGTCTATGCGATTTAGGTAATGATAATTCCACATAACTAGAATTCCCTTTTCCATTTTCCATCTATCTTTTATCTTTGGTTGTTAAACAGCAACGTTTTTCAGGAATGATTTCACCACAGAGATCACAGAGAACGCAGGGAGGAATAATGAAAAGATGAAGGATGAGGGTCGCACAAGACAAGAAAAACCAGTATAGCCGAAATATATGATCGATCTTTTCTTGTTCATTTCTTTTCCCTCTTCATTCTTCCTTTCTGCGTTCTCTGTGATCTCTGTGGTGAAAAGAAAATTTAATAAACTCTGACCTCTTGAACTCTATGGACATTGTCCGAAAGCATTTTAAAATCATAGATTCGACAAACACTTGGGCTAAGCACAATGTCCATCTTTTCCCTCATGATAAAATCACTTTAGTAACAGCCGACGAACAAACTGCAGGACGTGGCCGTTTTAGACGAAAATGGGAATCACCCGCTAATCAAAATCTTTATGCGACATTTTGCTTCTTCATTGAGAAGCATAGGCTTGATATCGGCAATATCCCTCAAGTGCTGGCCCTTTCGGCAATAAATGCTTTAAAAAAATTAGGATTCAATCCTCAGTTAAAATGGCCCAACGATATCTTACTCAATCACAAAAAAGTTTCAGGAATTTTATGTGAGACCACCCCTCTTTCAGACCATTTGGGCATCATTCTTGGCATTGGAATCAATGTGAATATGCCCTTAGAGCTTTTGCAAAAAATCGATCGTCCTGCCACTTCTTTGCTTGTAGAGCAAGGAAATCTTTTGCAAATCGAAGAGGTGTTGAATTCTTTGCAAAACGCTTTTATTGGCGATCTTGAGATATTTCTAGAAGAGGGATTTGCTCATTTTTTAAGCCAATATAGAGAAGGCATGCAGCAATGGGTAGGAAAAAATATTCGCTTTCACGATAACCGCTACATATGGGAAGGAGTCTTCCAGTCAATTAATCATGACGGTTCATTAAACATGCTGTTGAATACAGGAGAAAGCAAAAATTTTCTTACCGGTGAGATTTTGTTTGATTAGTTATTGCTTAATGGAATTGGGTATTGCTTAAGTCAGGTACTACGACCAAAGAAGGATGCACTTTATTTCTTAAGATCTGCTGAATGTAGGAAAGCGTTGTCCCAACTGAAGAGTAGCACGAAGTACACGACCCCTGATAAGAAATGACGACATCGGTGCCCTGAATAAGATTGAGGACTTCAACTCCGCCTGCATCAAGAGCGATGTAGGGCCTCACATCCTGGTCTAGCACTTGTTCAATGACAGAAATTTTTTGTTCAATATCGAGCAGATCCCACCCAGGATATCCTCCTTCTACGACCTCTCCAATATCTGTCGGCATCGGAGGCGCCACATAAGTTGCGCTCACAGGTATATCAAGACACTCTTGTGCTGCAATCTCTATAGCACCTAATACAAGATTCACATGAGGAAATGTCTCCGGCGGAAAAGCATGTTCTTCTGATCGTTCCCGCAGATGCTTATCTAAGAGATCTGCCGTAATCCTCTTAGCTTGGTCGTAATTTTTTCCGGTGATGAGTTCACACGCAGCTTCTGCGGCTCCAATAAGGACCGATTGACCAAACACTTGAAATTTGGCGTCAACGATGATACCGTCTGTCGGATCCACAAGCCAATACAAACGAACAGCATTGCCTTCTTCGACAAATCCCTCTGTGCCTTCTACTAGGCGCATTCCTCTGGCAGCAGATTCTTCTTTTGTAAAAAAGCCGGCGCAGCGAGGGTTGTCAATTTTTGCACAAAGTTTTTTGCTATAACGGTACCACGGAAACGATTGGACTAACGTTGAAAGGGGCATGATATTATTCCCTCAATCTAACTGAAATTTTGCTTAAACGCTTTGCAGTGTCGACGATAATGTCTATGGCTTTATCGATTTCATCTTCATGAGTTTCTCGTGATAAGGAGAAATTTACAGCGGTATGAGCCAGCGTCTTAGTGATTCCTGAGGCCTCTAATATCAACCCAATCTGCTGAAAGCTTCCCCCTCCGATATTGGCGAAGACCCCTTTTCGATTTAATGCATACAACATCGCTTCATTAGCGATTCCGGGAAAACCTATCGTAGTACAATGAGGCAAACGCTCTTGATCGTGAAAAAAAAGAAGTGCTTCTGGAAATCCTTCAATAACTCCTTTTTCAAGTTTATCACGCAATCTAGCAATCTCTGTGCATACAAAATCGCGGTTATCTAACGCTTCTCTAGCTGCTTGCCCAAGAGCTACTAACCCCGGCACATTCATGCTTCCTGCCCGATGTCCGCCTTGTTCGATTCCGCCAACAATAAAGGAAGTGCTCTTTGTTTTGGCTTTAATCCACAAGCCGCCAGTGCCTTTTGGTGCGTGCAAATGATCTCCGTTAAAAGTGATAAAATGCGCTCCTACATCATCCATTTCATAAAAAAGCTTCCCTAAAATATGTGTGGCATCGAGATGGAAGAAAATGCCCCGTTCTTTGCACATATCAGCAATCTCTTTTATTGGATTGATAACGCCGGTCAATCCATTAGCCCATGATAAGGAAACTAAAGCTGTGCGCGGAGTAATAGCCTCGGCTAAAGAGTCGGCTGTAATCTTGCCTTCTTTGTCGGCATTGATCATTTTTCCTACGGCGCCCATCTTTTCAAGACGCCCTATCGCCATTAAAGCTGGTGCTTCATCTATGTTGGAAGTAATGAATTGGTTTTTTCCAGATGCATGGGTAACATCGTTAAAAACTGAGTTTATGACATGGTTAACGGCCTCGGCGCCAGAAGAAGTAAAGACAAAATCGTCTTCTTCTTTTGCATTCAGCAAACGATAAATCGATTTTAAACTCTCCTCCATGGCAGGCACAACTTCTTGTCCTTTACTGTGAGGCGCCGAAGGGTTGCCCCATTTATCCGTGAAAAATGGCAGCATCGCGCTCACCGCACGTTCAGAGGGATGGGTAGTCATGCTATTATCAAGATAAATGCTCTTTGCCATACTGAAATCCTAAAGCGAAGAAAAAATTCAGGTCTAGAATACAGAATACAGAATTCAGAATCCAGAATTCAAAATACAAAAACAAATAGAAGATGTCTAAACTGTAGCTCTACTTACCCTGTCTACTCATTTGAAATTCTGGATTTTGGATGACTTTGTTGCATAATACTTATATCCTTAAGTCCTATATCGTTCTTACAGAACTCTTCTTCGTCTGTCATTTAACCCAGGCCTCCCGCTTCGCTTCGGCCTGGGCTGTGTTATCAAGGTCTTTCAGACCAAACTCTATCTACATGGCCTGAAGGGCCATAATAACATAGCCCAGGCCGAAGCGAAGCGGGAGGCCTGGGTTAATCAAGATAATTGTTGAGTCCTGAAAGGACGACATAAGTTCCAGAAGATTTTAGTTGTTTATGTCATTCTGGATTCTGAATTCACGCTCTTGGTAAAAGTTCCTTCTGCAAAGTCATAGATGATCGGAACTCCAGTTGGAATTTCAAGATGCAAAACCTCATCTTGAGTCAAGTTATCCAAATACATGATAATGGAACGCATAGAGTTGCCATGAGCACAAATAAAAACATTTAACCCATCTTCCAGATAAGGTACGACTTTGTCTTTGAAATAGGGAATAGATCGCGCTGCAGTCATCGCTAAGCTCTCGCCTTTTGGCGGTGGTGTGTTGTAGCTGCGGCGCCACATCTTCACTTGCTCAGCTCCATATTTTTCTGCAGTTTCGGCTTTATTAAGTCCCTGAAGTTCGCCATACATGCGTTCATTAAGCTCCCAACATCGGATGACAGGAATGGAATTGGCAAGGGCAGCTTCACCATAGATTTGTCCCCATTCGTCTAATTTGCCTTCTCCCGTATGCAACACTACAGGAACTTTGCCTGAGCTATGCAGACTCATCGCTAAAAATGCGCTCATCTGGGCCCGAACTAATGTTGTTGTGATGATGATATCGATAGGAATATCTTTAATTAATCTTCCACCGCTTAAAGCTTCTTCGATGCCTTTCTCTGAAAGAGGAATGTCGACCCAACCCGTAAAAAGGTTTAGCTGATTCCATTGAGAAAGCCCGTGACGCATCATGATTAATTTGTTCATTGACTTGACCTTGTTATTTTTTTCATCCTTCTGCTTTCATCCTTTCTTTCATACCCTCTGGCATCAATTCTTGGAATTTATATTTCGCAGCCAGCTTCTATATCGAACGCGACTGAAAAAATTGGCATTTGGGCGGTGCCAATTTTTGAATCGCGTTCGGTATAAATAACTACAAATAATTTTTTATTCCGCAATTTTCATTGATTATTAATTATTTTTTACTTTATTATAATAAGCTTCTTGAATTGTCGAAATCAAAAATATGGAAAAGCCCTCAATAAAAAAAAGATTAAGCAAAGTATTGGCTGCTGCCGGTACTGCTTCACGACGAGCTTGTGAAGAGATCATTTTTGCCGGACGTGTAAAAGTCAATGGCGAAGTGGCCCTTCTTCCGCAGACTCTTGTCTCTGCTAAGGATACTATTACTGTTGATGGCGAACCTATCCATGGAGCCGAATCAAAAGTCTATTATATCCTTAATAAGCCCAAAGGATACGTCTGTACCGCGCTCCGCACCAGCAAGACAAAACTCGTTTTGGATCTTTTTCAGGATGCCAAATGCCGCCTATTCACCGTAGGGCGTTTGGATAAGGATACCCAAGGGCTTCTTTTAGTGACTAATGACGGCCACTTTGCCAATCGAGTCATTCATCCTTCGTCGAATATTCACAAGGAATACCTTGCAAAAACTAATCAAGAAATCACTCACGAACATCTAATCGCAATCTCCAATGGTGCATTAGTGGAGGGCGTTTTTGTAAAACCCATTCGCGTCACTAAGATTCGCAAGGGAACATTGAAAATTGTCATTTCCGAAGGCAAGAAAAGAGAAGTTCGCCATTTAGTCGAAACCGCCGGTCTTGGCGTCATAGAGCTTACGCGCATTCGTATCGGAGGCCTTTCCCTGGGCACTTTGCCAGAAGGAAGCTGGCGCCCGTTAACGGAAAAAGAAAAAGAAATGATTTTTGAGTAAATGTTATGAAAAGCAAACGCATGCCCGACGCAGATCTTACGACGCTCATTCCCCTATTGATAGGAATATGGCGCCGTTTCCATAAGGAAGCAGGTCCCGGCGACGTACTTCAAACGCGGGAATTTCGCGGCGTGGTTGCTGCTGTCCAATCATTGCAAAAAGGCTTGCACGAAGATAAAAGCCTTCTTGGAAAAAATTATTTCAATGATCCAAATTTGTTAGGCGCCTATTTGTTGTACCAGTGGGTTCTTCACTATCAACAAGGTCTTTCTCTTCTCAATGAACTTCCCATAACGCCGAAAAGAGTACTGGACATTTGCAGTGGACCTGCCCCCATGGCGTTTGCGGCATTGCGACACGGCGCCCATGAAGTTATAGCAGCAGATCAAAATCTTGCGGCGCTGCAATTAGGTGCCGAAGTATGCGGCAGATATGGTTTACCTTTATCTGTACGACGCTGGAACTGTTTGCAAGAAGAAGTCCCTATCGAAGGTCAATTTGATCTAATTATCTTAGGACATTGCTTAGAAGAGCTTTTTCCTTCCAATCATAAAAATTGGGAGACGCACCAAAAAAAGTTCCTCCTGAAACTGCTCCATCGTTTAACTCCGGATGGATTTCTCCTTTTGGTAGATAGCTCTTTTACTGATAGCAATCGCCGAGTTTTGCAATTGCGCGACACACTTGTCAATGATGGAATCCCCATTCAAGCTCCATGTGTTTGGCGTGGTCAATGCCCGGCTCTTCAAATAGCCAATAGCCCTTGCTATGCTCAGCGTGAGTTTGAAAAACCTTATCTTATCAAACAAATCCAACGTGCGGCCCAGATCAACCTGAACTCATTGAAAATGTCTTACATCATTTTTAAAAGTCCAAAAGCTCAATGGCCTGTCTTAACGAAAGAGCCTGTACACCGCGTCATCAGCCCTCCCGTTGAATCTTTTGGAGGCAAGCGATACTACCTTTGCGGCACTGATGGTAAAAAAAATCTCAGTTCACCTCTTAAAGAACACCCCCCTGAATCCCGCGCATTTGATTACTTGCGACGAGGAGAGCTCATTTCGATCGAAAATGCCCACGAAAATAATCATGCTTTAGACATTATTAAAGATACAAAAGTGTCTTTAGAGGCTGCTTGCGGCAAGCCAATTAATGAAGTCTTGTCCGATTTTTAATTTTTTTCAAAGAAAACCTTAACGAAATTTTTGGACATTTAAATTTTATTTTTTTCAAACCTTAATAAAAAATTTACAATTCGAAACTACAATAGCTTATTACAAAAACCCTTCAAGAGTTAAGACACTTTCTTAAAGTTGTGTTAGCATATGGAAAAAAAACTAGCATCTAGTCCTTCCAAAGAAGACCCTACGACAGATCTTCGCGATGCAATCCAAAAACTGGAAATATTTGCACTCCAAAATGAATCTGAACCTATTCCTCATGTAGGACACTTTGAAGATAATAGCCTTATTCCTGTCACCAAAACGCCTCTCCAACGCACAATCGACTTAGCCCGCTGCTTCATTGCAGCTACATTTTCTGATAAAGCCCGCGAAGAAAATGACAAAAAAAGATTCATTATCCATGATGAATTATTACAGGCCATTGATGTCGTCAAAAGCCAGTACTTACTTATTGAGAAGCTTAAGAAAGGCAACCCTTCTGAACAAAAGCTTGCTTCTTGCGCAACCTTAACAATTCAGCGTTATAATGCAATCATAGATCAAGCGAAACGCATTCCAACATCCTTAAGAGAGCGCATGGTTCGCTTGGCTTATCAACACAGCGGCTTGTCCTTGGAAGAGGGACTTAATAAAATCGATTTACCCCAAACCGCTGAAATCGAATTAGGATCGCCGCTAAAAAATCGCTTCGAAACCGTTTCCAACAAAATGTTTAGGGATCGATTTCATTCGCACTTTCTTCCTTCGTCTTCAAAAAAAATCGCTTCTTTAATGCAGCAAAGAGAGATATCGAATGATGAAGCTATCTCAAAAAGAGAAGCTGATGCATTTCGCATGAAAGCCATCTCTTTGCTCAACCATCACGGGATTCCCTTCTCATCGGTATCTGATGCCTTGAATTCTATCCGCACAGCTCCAATTCATGTTCATCCAAGTATCGAAAATGCCTTCCCTTTTTCAGTACTTTCTCTTTTTCAAACTCTAACTCCTTTTCCCGGAGAAATAATTGAACTGCAGGGTTCATTCAAGCGCGATCCAAAATCGCGCGAACGCAGCATCCCGATTCCTGAGAGTTTTCATCTTTTTTCAAAGTCAATCCAAACCGGATTTCCCCATCCTTCTCAGCACACCGGATGGGCCCTTGCTGATCAGCTCATTCCGCTATGCCCCCATCGTCTAGATCAGCTCCCCTTATTTGTCTCTTTGTATCAGCGCAAAAAAGAAACCGCTCAAGCTCTTTTACCTCAAGGACGATTAATCAATATTGCAAAAAACCTGCACAAGCTCAAAAAAGAAGCTTTTCAAAAGAATGCAGATAATTTTATTCATCTGCACGGAAATTTCATCAAAGCTATAGTGAAAAGCGCGCCCTTAGAAATCATTCCAGGCGGCACTGAAAGAGCAGTTGATCAATTTTATCAAATATTAAAGCATCATCCTTGCAGCTTTCACTTACTGACAGAAACAAATCAAGCCATCATTGAGCATTTTATTGCTCAACCTTACAAGAAGCTGCAGGAGGTCTGGTTGGAACGTTCACACCCGAATTTGGCAAACAAAGATCCGCAAAAAAGCTGTCAAGGCGCTTTAGAAATTTTATGCCAAGAGATCAATCTCAATGCATCTCAAAAAATTGCCATTCAATTCGATCAAAGCGATGATAGCTTTATACAAAACACATTGGAATACATTCTTTGCATTGGCAAACTGATAGGGAAGTCTTCATGCGCCATCATTTTACAACAGCTCTCTGAAGGAATGGGTTTAGCCCCGCCTATGCTTACTGAGTTTGAACAAAAAGTTCAATGCTCGGTTTACAAACAACTTCAGGAATTCATAGATCAATTGAATGCATACACTTCTCTAAAGGATATGAATGACATTGGCACGGTACTTCAACGCCAAATTGAGTCTGATACCGCCATTTTTGAATCTCCTTCGTGCGATGAGATCATCGCCCCTTCCCTGGAGATCGTTCAAGAACTGGAAGTCTATTTCAACTCGCGATACTACTATCAGCTAAATCGGGTTTAAAACTCTTCGTCCTACTGCTGAAAACAAACATACTCACCATCGCAAGCAGACAAAGAAACGCTCCTATCGCCATAATCGCTATCGAATTTGTGTACCAGCATAATAGGCTTCCTAATGGCGGAGCAATGCAACCTCTTATCCCTACGGTAAGAATATTAACAGTACTAAACACAGAGCTATCTTCGTTTTTGGCAAAGATAGGACCGGAAAGATGCCAGCTAAGTTCGCTTCCAGCTTGCATAATTCCATAAATGATATACGCGCAATAAAGACAGCTAATGTGCAGCGGCGACATCATCAGAATCAAGGGAAAAATAAATGCAAGACATGTCACAAAACCTGTAAATCGATAGATATCGATCCTATTCATCCACTGCGCCCATAACGATGACGTGAGCACAAAACCAACTCCTTTGCACAAGGTCAGAGCTACTGCCATCTCGGTATATGACAATTTGAGAATGTCCACAAAAAACATGGGCAGCGCCGGCTGCATGATGATTAAACCCGATCCCCCCAGCATAAAACCAATCAGATAACGGCTAAAGTCCGGCCGGGATCGAATCAGTCCCCATGAGTTGCGCCAAGGCTGCAAAGCCTGTTTCCAAGAAATTTTATACTCTTCCACAGTTTGAGAAACGGCTTTCTCTATATGGATAGGAATGCGGTATTGAAAAATAAGCGCAATGAGTGAAATAAAAGCCGCGACAGGAAAAATCGTTCTCCAGGCTTGAAAATAGTTATCGAGAAGCCACCCTAATAAAAATGGCAAAACGGCATCTCCAACATAACCCAAGGCAGAGCCATTAGCAAAGGTCTTCTCACGTACTCCTCCTGGGATGTTTATCTTTAAAATCTCCATCCACCCTGGCATGACCCCGCGGTAAAGCATCATGTAGAAACCAAAGGCTGCTACATAAAACCAGGCATTATCAACAAAGGGGAAGAAAAAAAAGGGAATATAGCCGATCAAACTGCCGCAAATGACGTTGGGCAGCAACCTATCGCGACGCTCTCCTACCCAACTACTCCAATACATCGAAAAAATCGAAACCAAAGGCTTCAAAGTGATCATCAATGTAATCTGCAAAGGGGTCCCATGCAAATCTTTATAGAGGATAAACGGCAGCATATTAAAAATGGCCCAAAAAGGTGCATTTAAAATCCGCGTACACATAAAAGCTGTACGCGTCTTTTCCATAGCGCCATCGTAAGCTGAGTTTATCCCACTCATTTTATCCTAAGTGCATAAAAATAATAATTTCTCCATTTTAGCATAATTACAGCATGAATAAAAGCTAAAGAAGCGAAAAGAATTAAGAATAAAGAAAGAATTCAGTAGCCAGTAGTCAGTAGCCGGTAGCCGGTAGAAGGCAGGAATTCAAAAGCAAGAATTCAGAATAGCATCTTGCATAAAGCCACTTATCTAAAAGGACCGAAAGGACAAAAAAGACGTAAAGGACTTCTGTTTTAAAACTTTGGTTTCTTATGTCCTTTGAGTCTTTTCAAGAAACTTTAGCGCTTTCTTTTGACACCTTTAATTTATTTTTAAGATCAATGATTTCGATCTTGAGTTCATAAACTATTTTTTGTAGATGTTTACTGGGATCCTCTAGTGTTTTTAACTGCTCTTCAAATCCCTTTAAGCTCTCTTCGTCTTTATATAAGCGGTGAAAATCCTTAAGATTTTCCGGAGCAAAAAACTGATCATCTGTTGCAGGATATTTTTTTAAAAACTCAATAAAGGCGGGTTCACTGAGCCGTTTTTTGGCGCTTTCTGCAGTCTTTATGTCCCGAATGCATTTGTCATACTGATTTTGCTTTTTTTTCATTTCTTGTTCTATTGGGTCTAATCTCCAAGTGCCTATTCCACCAATCAATAAACCGATTGAGATTAAGGCAATGCCCAAGGGAAAGACAAAGACCAAGAAAGGTATACCCACGAAACAAGCAACGAGTCCCACCCCTGCTATTGCCACAACGTTTCGTCTATTTCTCTTTAAATCGTGAAGAGATTTTTTATGTTCAGCAGCCTCTTTTTGCAGCTTAAGAATAGACTCATTCATGATTTTTTTTCCTTTAGTCCCTACATCATCGGCATCGGTTACCTCACCTGTGGATAATGTCTCATTTACATAGGCATTTTCAGAAGCTTTGGATAATGCTCGTATACTCTTTCTAAGATTCCCTTCCTTCTCAAGAACAATAAGCTTAGCTTTAGCAGCTGCAAGACTGCTCTGTAGAATTTGAGTCTCTTCTTCATTCAAAGGGTTGGCTTTGCACCAGGAATTGACAAACTTTGTAAAAACTCTAAGATCATGAACTTTTGCACTCGTTTTTCCTGCTTTGCCATCGCTTAAGTTGATTTTTCCGTCGGCATTGAACTCCAAAGAGTTAAGATTGCTATTCGATGACCCAATGGCCTCTAAGTTGCCATTTATTAAGTTGAATAATTCACTTCGTTTACCAGAAGATTGATTATTAAACCCTTGCTTGACGAGGTTATCATAGTGAGCGCAAAACTTATCAGAACGAAAAGTAATTCCGAACATATAAGGCCCTCATGAGCTTATTAACCTAACCTAAGAATGATTATAAATCATTTTATATTAATCATCAAATAAGCCAAAAAAAATGCTAGATGCTAAATGATAAATTAGAATACAGAATGGTGTATTGCATAAACTCACTCATCTAAAAGGACTTAAAGGACCAAAAGGACGTAAGGGACTTTTGGTTTAAAACTTTGGTCCCTTATGTCCTTTGGGTCCTTTAAGTCCTTTGCTGGCACGAACAATCTAGCAGGTGACTTAATCCAAGATGCAGTGATAGGTGTGGTCTTGTCCGCCGGTTTTTTTGTCGGTGACGATTTTTACAGGAGGCGTTTCAGCACAGATAGGCTGAGCATAAGGGCATCGGGTGCGAAAAGGACAGCCGCTGGGAGGATTAAGGGCCGAAGGAATTTCCCCTTTTAACATGATGCGGGTTTTCTTTTCATGTGGATGGCTTTTTGGCACAGCCGATAAAAGAGCTTGAGTGTAAGGATGTTTCGGGTTGCTAAAAAGCTCTTCGGCAGAGGCACTTTCCATGACTTTGCCAAGATAAAGCACAACAACTCGATCGCAAATATGCCGTACAATCGATAAATCATGTGAAATAAAAAGGTAACTTAAGCCAAGCTTTTCTTTTAATTCGGCTAATAAATTGAGAATCTGCGCTTGAACAGAAACATCTAACGCCGATACTGCTTCATCACAAACAATTAAACGAGGATTTAAGGCAATGGCTCGCCCAATGCAAATCCTTTGCTGCTGTCCTCCTGAAAATTGATGTGGATAGCGATTCATAACATCGGGCTGCAACCCAATTTGATGCAAGATCTCAGCCACGCGCTCTGTTTGTTCTTGCTTATTGCTCACAAGGCCATGATAGAGCAAAGCTTCGCCGATGCTTTCTCTTACGGTCTTGCGAGGATTTAATGACGCATAAGGATCTTGAAAGACGATTTGGACTTTTTTGCGCATCTCTTTCATCTGCTGTTTCGAAAGAGTTAATAAATCCTGGCCTAAAAAAGTGACGTGACCTGCTGTCGGTTCAATCAACCGTATTGCAGCACGTCCAGCGGTGCTTTTGCCGCAGCCGGACTCGCCAACCATTCCTAATACTTCACCTGAATGAATTGTAAAATCGATGCCATCGACAGCTTTGACACTACCTACTTGCCGTCGAAATAATCCGGATAAAACAGGAAAGTATTTCTTTAATCCTCGAACTTTAAGCAAAACTTCTTTCATAATTTACTCAGCACATAATTTTTCGCTACTTTCGAGACTGCCATCGTATAACCAACATTTGGCCTGATGTTTGGAACCTGGTTCCAAAGTAAAATCGGGAACTTCACCGTGCCGGCATTTATCCATAATGAAAGGACAACGGGGGTGAAAACGGCATCCATGTGGATAATGGGTTATCGAAGGCACCGTTCCTTTGATGGCCTGCAATTCTCCTTGCGGTTTTTTAGGATCGGGCCGTGATTTGAACAGTCCCCTCGTATAAGGATGCGACATATGATCAAAGATCTCTGTGACAGTGCCTCTTTCCACCGCCTGCGCCGCATACATCACAATGACATCATCGGCCATTTCAGCGACAACTCCCATATCATGGGTGATCAGTAAAACCGCCATGCCTTTGCGTTTTTGCAGCTCTCGCATCAAATCCAACACTTGCGCTTGAATGGTTACATCTAATGCCGTTGTGGGCTCATCGGCAATCAAGATGTCGGGTTCACACATCAAAGCCATGGCTATCATGACCCTTTGTTTCATTCCTCCTGACATCTGATGAGGATAGTCATATAAACGCGACTCAGGCGAGGCAATTCCGACTTCCTTCAAAGCTTTTACAGCGCGATTGACAGCTTCATCGCCATAGAGCCCAAGGTGCAGTTCAGCGACTTCAACAAGTTGCGATCCAATAGTATACACAGGATTTAAAGCACTCACTGGATCTTGAAAAATCATGGCAATGCGTCCACCGCGAATTCGACGCATCTCCTTTTCGCTTAAAGCCAAAAGATTTTGTCCTCGATATAATACTTCTCCTTCCGGATGCAAGGCTGGCGGCGTTGGCAGAATGCGCATGATCGACAGAGCCGTCATTGTTTTGCCGCAACCGGATTCGCCCACTAAGGCCAGTGTTTTTCCTAAATGCATCTCGAAAGAAATGCCTTCGATCACAGAAAAAACACCTGAGCCAATATCGATACGCGTCGTTAAGTTATTGACCTTTAAAATCGGCTCAGACATGGGACCCTTGCTCAATGATTTTTTTGCTCTAGAATATCGGGAAGAACTCCAAGTTGCAAGCTGTAAAAGTTGCCTATTGTACCTTTCAGGGATTTATTGTATTCTTTATCCTAAAAAGGCAACTATCATGCTGACAATATTGAGTTTATTTGGAAGATCCCCTTTTGCCCCTCTGAAATCGCATATGGAGAAAGTGGGGACATGCGTTCATCAAATTCCTCTTCTTTTTGCCGCCTTGGAAAAAAAGGATATGAAAGAATTAGAACGAATTGCCGCGCTCATTTCTGAATATGAACATCAAGCCGATCTCATGAAGAATGATATCCGAAACCATCTGCCTAAAAGCCTCTTTCTGCCCATTGACCGCAGCCATCTTTTGGAGATTTTAGCTATCCAAGACAACATTGCCGATGCAGCTGAAGACGTCGCCGTTTTATTGACTTTGAAAACTATGGAAATGCTGCCCTCATTTAAAAGCGACTTCATAGCGTTCTTAAATAAAAACATCGAATCTTTTGACGGAACTTTATTGATCATCAAAGAAATGCATGAACTCTTGGAATCCTCTTTTGGCGGCCTCGAAGCTGAAAAAGTTAAATCGATGGTTGATGAAGTGGCTTTTAAAGAACACGAGGCCGACTTAATTCAAAGAAAATTGCTCAAGAGCCTTTTTAAAGCAGAAAACGAAATGAGCTATGGCACCTTTCATCTATGGCAAAAGATCTTTGAAGCCGTGGCTTCAATTTCAAACTTGTCGGAAAAGCTAGCTTATCGCGTCCGCATGACTTTAGAGTTAAAGTAAGATACTATTGAGGAGATCCTGGAGCTAAGCATGCCAACAGAAACAATTTTGACAGCCTTAATTCTCATCGCCGGCTTCTACATGGCCTGGAATATCGGAGCTAACGATGTAGCGAATGCCATGGGCACATCCGTTGGCTCAGGCGCCTTGACGCTGAAAAGAGCTGTATTGATTGCTGCCGTCCTGGAATTTGCCGGGGCATTCTTTTTTGGGTCTTATGTCTCCGAAACAGTCCAAAATGGCATCATTAATTCCGCTATCTTTGCCACCAAACCAATTCTCCTTGTTTATGGCATGCTAGCTTCCTTAGCCGCCGCCGGAATCTGGCTTCAGATCGCCTCTTATTATGGTTGGCCGGTTTCAACAACCCATTCCATCATTGGCGCTATTGTCGGATTTGGCGTCGTTGTCGGCGGTATCGAAGCCGTTTATTGGGAAAATGTCTTCTTTATTTTCGGCAGCTGGATCCTCTCGCCCATAGCAGGGGCTATTCTTTCTTTCATCATCTTCACTCTTCTTAGAAGAAAGATCTTTTATACTTCAAATCCTGTTGAAGCCGCCAAAAAATTGACTCCTTTTCTTGTTTTTATCGTCGCCAGCACCTTATCCCTTATCCTCGTTTTTAATGGATTAAAAAACCTGAACCTCAATCTTACTACCTGGCAATCGCTTTTGTTAAGTCTTCTTGGTGGTTGCTTAGGAGCTTTAATTAGCTATTTTTGCGTCCAACGCATTAAAACCACCTCAACCCCCAAAGAAGAATCGCCGCACTATAACCCCGAAATTGCCGTCGGCTTGGATAAAGCAAAAAAACATCTTCAGCGCGTTAGATCGTCATCAACTGGTGCTACGCAATATCAAGTCACTCTTTTACTCGAAGAAGTCAATGCTCTTTCGCAGTCTTTAAAGGAAAAAGTTGAAGCCCATACCAGCAACGCTGATTATGCAGCGGTCGAAAGAATTTTTGGCTATCTGCAGATCATGAGCGCCTGTTTGATGGCTTTTGCCCATGGTGCAAACGATGTTGCCAATGCCATCGGACCTCTCTCTGCCGCTATAGGCGTTTTAAAATCTGGCGTCATCAGCACACATGGTGCCGTACCGGCTTGGGCACTTGGGTTAGGCGGGGTGGGTATTGTCATTGGCCTTGCAACCTGGGGATGGCGTGTCATCGAAACCATCGGCAAAAAAATCACCGAGCTCACCCCCACAAGAGGGTTTGCAGCCGAATTTGGAGCTGCAGCAACGATTGCCATCGCTTCTCGCCTTGGAATGCCTATTTCGACAACACATACTCTTGTTGGATCTGTTATCGGAGTAGGCTTTGCCCGCGGTATCGAGGCCTTAAACCTAACGACAATGCGCGATATCATCATCTCATGGGTCGTCACGGTACCCGCTGGCGCCGGCATTGCAGTAGGTTTATTTTATTTGATTAATACAATTTTCGGCTAAGAAGGGGATATCGGGTATAAATTGAAAGAGGAATCTCTTATGAAAAAAATTGCTTTATTATCGATATTATTAATCAACTTCATGTGGATTGGAATCTCGGCATCTGAATCAAAGGAAGGTGCAATCCTTGCAGCAACCATTCAGGCGCTGCCAGCCCAGCCTTTTATAGCAGCTCCGGGGAAGTTTCAACCGGGCAATCCGGTAAAACTCAGCGTCAAAGTGAGCAATCTGGGCAAAGAAGCCAATCCGCCAGCCACAGTTTTTCTTCAATTTGTTTTTCCAAAACCTCTTGATGCACAGCCTCAAAGCCTACTTTTTAAGACGGAGAAAGCGACCCTACCTATGATTCCACCAGGACAAAATGTTGATGTTGCCTTTTCCACCCAGCATCATTGGCCAGCTCTTTTAGACTTTATTCGCGATGACTGGAGCATGCGGGAATATCAAGCGATCGTGGTCATTAATGACAGCGAACACCTTATTGGCACAAGATCCATTGCGGTCTCAGCCCATTACTACGAAGGGCCCAATCACGAGTTTCCCACCGAAATCCAAAATGCTAAATAAACAATTCTTGTGTTGTTTGAAAAAATGAATATCGGATCGTTATGGACAACAGAAGAGGACAACAACACTGATCCTTGGAATGGCACTTTGGCACCGAGGTGATTAGAAAGTTAATTAAAGATAAAATTTTATCTATAATTTATCCCATTCATTATGAAATGTCTTATTAAGGATTTCCAAGCGATACTTAATGCCTTTCAGCTCTGTATATAAATACTTTTCTTTGCCTGATTTAAAGGCAACATATGTTTGTTTGTGGGTTTGAAGTTTATTAAGGGTTTTAGATAAAGCACATTTACTAGGTTTTTGCAGAACGGATTTGAGTTCCGATAGTGATTGAACAGATTTCATAAATTCTAGCGGCATATTTTTTATCAAATGAAGATGTTTTACAAATGCTGGTTTATTTTTGATAAAAGAATTGGCCTGATTAATTTTCTCTTCTTGAAGTTTTATTAAATCATTTTCTTTTTCAGTAAGTATACCAGCGCTTTTATTTTTCAATTCATCTAATAGTGAACTAAATTGTTCTTCAGAAATTTTTCTTTCAGAAATTTGCGATTTTTTATACAAATCATTGAGTAGGTATAAATACTCTTTTGAGCTTGAATATTTCTCTTTAAACTCTTTTGTTAATTCATCCAAAAGCGCAATGAAAATTTGCAAGAAAATGTAGGGTTGGGAATTATCAGAGTTTGCTTTAATTTCTTGTAAGATGCGCTCTTTATCAAGAGCGACAGTTTTGAGGTCATCCATAGTGAAAAAGCTACAGCCATAAGGATCTCTTTGCCTTAGATCCATCAAAGAATATAATTCACATTCAGAAAAATTTGGATAAGTAAGCGTTGCTATTTTAAGACCATAATTCTTTAAAATTGGATAGTTAAATGCACCACTATCGAAATGAAATTCTGAAATTTCCCCATTCTTTTTAACCACAAGTACACCCGTTTGATGGATTCCAATCTCACCCTTTTCGCAACAAGTGATTGTAAAATACCAATCGCCTTCTGGTTGGTCAGCAATAGATTTCAACTTTTCGCTATATTCATGATAATTATTGCACGCAATCACTCCATTTGGAAATATCCCTTTTTCCTGGTAATATTCCCCTAACAGATGCATTCCTCCAGCAGTAATATAAGTAAAGGGATAACTAGCTTCGGGATCGTTTGTGAGTAATAACTTATTTTGAAAAATCGCAGGAAATTGCAAGAGCATTTCCTTAATTAATAAAATATATCTATTAAAAACTTTATCCAAAACCTCACTTTTTTTAATAATTTTTTCTTTTTTTATTTCCTCATTCGATTCTTGTTCGATGCTGCAACTAAATTTTATTAACCATTTTAAAAATTGGCGGTAATTTTCTTTGATATCTTTTAGTAATTCAATAGTTTTATCTTTTCCAAGCTTCGAAATATATTTTTTTAAATTTAAAGGGGATTTTTGCCCAAGAGTATCGAAAATAAAAGAAAGCTTGGGATTGTCTTGAAATACTTGTATAGAATTATTATTTATTGTTGGGCCCAAAGAAGAGCTTGGTGGATTTGCATTAGCCTCTTTAACTTGATCTAAAGCTACATTCGATCCAGAAGCTATAGAGAGACAATTAAGAACATCATCCTTTTTGATATCATTTCCATTTGAGAGGATCGAGCTGGGTAAAGATATCGATGGTATAGACGTTACAGGCGGTATTGATGAGCGATTAACAGGATGAATAAGTGGGGATTTTGGAATTTTTCCTTGAAAACCAAAAATTCTTAGTATCGCGAGGTGAATTTTTGTTGTTAGTTTGTCAATATTGCTCTTCAACAATTTTAATTGGTCTTGAGCATAATTCAAACAGCGATTAACGTGCAGCTTAATATACATAAATATTCCAAATAAAATTATTGAATAAACGCTTAAAATTAATTCTTTCGAAAAGCATGATATTTAATGTAAGAAAAATAATCAATCGACAAATTAATATCCCCGATTCCAAGTTCCATCCCAGAAATCGACTCCTTTCGAGCCGGTAATGTGGCTTTCCCCTCCCCCTTGAAAAGCTACTGGAGGAGTGATGACAAAACAGTTATTAAAGGCATGTAAAGAGGCAATCTCATGATCCAAGGCCTCTAACTTGGCACCAGCAGTCTCTATTTTACTTAAAACTTTCAGTAGAGGTGCATACATTTTGGAGTTGATCGCATAGGCGCTAGTTGTGGTTCCCCAAGATAATTTTCCGAGATTAAGGCTAAATTTTGAAGGTTTTATTGCCGGGATAAGATTCAAAGGGCCGCCAAAATGCAAAGACATGAGATAGAGCATATCCCAGTCTGTGGGTAGTTCTTGCATTGCCTTTCGGAAAGTTGTACCCACCTTTTCTAAAGTATAACTCTTGCCTTTATTAATAATCTTGCCAAAGCCCGTGTCATCTTCGACGATAAGAATACTACTGTATTCTTTGACTTTTTTTGCTGCCTCTTCCATTTTATTTTGGGCTTGGCCCTTTTCTGATTGAGCAGCAGCCTTAAAGTTTGCTGTTGCTGTATTGAAAACATTTAAAGCGTTGTTGTACTTGTCGTTAGCGTCTTTAATAATTTTATAATGACTCCAAAAACAACCCGCTTGTCCTTTATGTTGATTCTCTAATTTTTTCCCAGGCAGTTTGCAAAAAGTATTATCGTAGATTCTTCTCCAAACTTCCTCTTTTAATTCATATTTCCCATAGGTTCCTCTGAATCTTTCATATTGAGATTCATTTATCCCAACAGCTTTTAGATGCCTTCGGATAGACTCTAATCTCTGTTTATGTGCATTCGAGCTTGAGTCGATGTCATCTAAGTTTAACACATAAATATGCCCAAAAAACTCGTTAAGATTCCAATGAGCATCCAACTGCGAGGAATTTTTTGTTAGTAAGTCATTTTGAGCAATTGTGCGATGATCTATTTTGACAAGGAAATCAGAAGAATTCGAAAAATTTGATTTATCGTTTGCAATTTTCCTTTTGGTAAAAAACCACTGCCAATGTGCTTTCGAACTCAAAAAGCGCTTGCACAACTCCTCTCCTAAATATCGAATGACGTTCAGAGCTTTAATGAAAGGAGCTTTGAGAACTTTAAATTTTGATTCACTCCGCAAGTTACAGCTTAGATTTACACCTTCTTGCCAAGGTAAGATCCCTAAAGCTCTTTTATCAATTAGGTCAACCATATGCTTTACCTTCCCATGATGCATCCCATAAATGAACGACAAATGATTCAGGATCAACGTAGTCAGATTTGATTTTTTCCATTGAAAGTTTTTTCTTTTTTATAGATGGGGAGTAGGGAAGCGGATAAAAATAAGAACAGGGTAATACTAAATATTTCTTACTCTGTGATGAATTCAAAGCCTCATGAAAAGCTTTGCTTAAAAGGACGGGTCCCGTCCTAACAACAAGATGTTTTGACGACTGTGAAGCTGTTTTAAGATTATCTATGCAATACTTCATTACCGGACTATTTTTCGCGGCACCAAAGACGGCATTACAGACATACAAACATTTTCCATAACCTATAAACCGATAAATTTTATTGGCCTCTTGACCTGCAAAACAATCGATACCATGCGAGATTAAATCTTTGAAAGATCGCATACAAACGACATCTGTGTCGCTATAAATTCCGCCTTCTCTATAAAGAATCTCATAGCGCCAGATGTCCGCTTTTTCCGCCCATGTTTTGGCTTCATTAAAGGCCTTAAGGTTAATCCAAGGAAAGTCCTTAACATCCTTATCTGTCCACACTTTAATTTCAAATCCGAGGCAATTTTTTCGCCAAGATTCAATGATGCCATTGACCTTTTCAGGGACGGCAGATCCTAGCCAAACAAAATGAATTATAGGAGGAATAGAGTGATTCAAATTTTCAATATTTTTTGTAGCTTCGACCTCTCGACAAAACTCATTAAAATTATTTTTAATCACTTTAAAATCGGGATCTTTGCCAAATTGTGAGCAAGTTTCATTTCGATGTGAATTCATAGAAGCCCAAAAATCCTGGGCTATAAATCCCCCAACAGCATTGCTTTTTAATATTCTAGGATAAAGAAGTTTTTCAGTTTGTTGAATAAGTTGACTATGTGTTTTAAAACCACAACCATGAATCGCGTTTTGAAATCTACTAAAGATTTCTTTTACATCATTCAACCAAGTAAATTTATTGTTATTGATTTTTTTTGTAAAAAAACGTGAAAGCTTAAATACTGCTTCTAATTCAGATGTATTTAAAGGATCATTTTTAGCATTAAGATAGAGTGAACATAAAATTTTACTCAAAGATACTTTTTGAGCACCTTCTGCTAAAGCCCTTTTAAGTTTGTCTTTATCTACAACACTAAAATTTTCTTTTTTTTTTACAATAACAGTGTGTTTTTCTAGACTTGGAATATCAGTAAAGAAAGCTTTTTCAAGGAGATTAAATTTAATAGTGGCTGTCATTTATTTATCATCATTTTTAAGTAAAGTTTCAAAAATAAACTTAAGCAGAGCATTATTCAGTTTTTTTCTTAAGACGCAGTTCCTGTTCTTTTTCCACCCAAGAAGCATTCCAAAGATGAACAACCATGGTTTCATAATCAACATAATTTTCTTTAATATGGTCTAAAGAAAGCTTTTTCTTGCGAAGATCTAAAGAAAAGGGAAGAGGATAAAAATAGGAACAAGGCAAAATTAAGTTATTTTGACTATCTGCAGAATTAAGAGCTTCGTGAATAGCTTTACTCAAAAGAATAGGACCCGTCCGAACAACTAAATGCTCACTAGATTCAGATGCCGTTTTAAGGTTGTCAATACAATATTTCATAACAGGGCTATTTTTAGCAGCCCCAATGATGGCATTACAAACAATTAAGCATTTGCCATAGCCTAATCCTGGAACAACTTGATTAGTCTCCTGACATCCAAAAAAGGTAATATTATGGTTGATAAGATCCTTAAAGGATTTGAAACAAATTACATCTGTATCACTATAAATTCCTCCTTCCCGATAGAGAATTTGGTATCGCCAAATGTCGGCTTTTTCAGCAAATGTCTGCGCTTCATCAAAAGCTTTTCGATTTATCCAAGAAAAATTTTCGATATCTTTGTCTGTCCACACTTTAATTTGAAAATCACTACAGTTTTCTTTCCAAGTATTCAGAATAGAATTAACTTCTGCATTGATTGGAGAACCAAGCCAAATAAAATGAACTATCGGCGGTATAGAAGTTTGACCATGGACCTGTTTAATCGTTTCAATTTTCTTATTCGCTTCTACCTTCTGGCAAAATAAACTAAAATTTTTCTCGACTAATTTAAAATCGGGATCGTTAAAGAAAAGAGGATTAGTATTACTTCGATGGGATTTCATGGAATCCCAAAATTCCTGTGGCTGAAAACTAATTTTAGAAGGAATTTTTGCAAGCTTTGCTTGAGCTAATATCTCTAGTTGTTTTAAAATTTCAAGATTAGATTTAAAGCCATATCCGCAAAAAAGATTCTGAAAACGGTTAAAGACTTGTATAATTTTTTTTCGTAGGATTGAATGGGTTGGGTTAAGTTTTTTTTTAAAAAAATCTGAGAGAATAAGAATTTCATTTAATTCTATCTGGTTCGATATAGGGGTCTTTACTTTTTCAATTAGGGTATGCAAAAGGTTATTTAATTTCACCCTTTCCATACCCTTCTCATTTTTAAGCTGGGTTTTAGAAATTACAGAAAAAATGCCTTTCTTTTTTACGATAAGGCCGTGGTCTTCAATCTTTAGATGGTTCCCAAAAAAAGCATCATGGATCAACACCGCGTTTATTTGCATGAAGGAAATCCTCAAAAAGCCAGAAATTATGTAAAAAGTGTTATTTAAAGTCAAGCTTACTAGAATATTAGAGAGGCTTTGTTAAGATTAAATTGACAGAAAAGTTTTTTTTTTCATTAATAAATGCCTTTATAAACGAAGACAATCGAATTTTTTATGAGTAATGCCATTTCTTTAAGCTCGGCGATTTTGGGTAGAGGGATCGCGTCGTTATATGATTCAAAAGAGGAAAAAGCATCCATCAGCTTTGTAAAGCGTGAAATTCTCTCTCGCGCTCTTGCCTTATCTACATCCATATTTAAATTCATAGATGCGGTTTTAAATTTTGGCAGTGGGATGACTACGCTATCCTTCTGCGCTTTAAAAAAAGCTGGCGTAAAAAAATTTAAAGGTGACAAATACACAATTCAAACAGCTTTGAGCTACTTTAAAGCCTGTAAAAAAAATTCCCTCCAAATTCTTACAGGAACGCCAAGCGCATTATACAATCCTAAACGCCTCATTAAACACCATTTCATAAAATTAGCCCCTTCTTATAGCCAAGAAAGAGAGAATCAAAAAATCGATCCTTTTATCATTGATCATCAAGACATTGCAAAAAATGAATTGAAGACAATGTCTTCAGAAGAACAAAATCGAGATTGGCATTTGCTAAAATATGTCGGCCATACGCGCTTAATCAATCTCGATCGAGACTTGGAGCGGTTAACGCCAGCCTATGAGCATTTTGCAAAAATAGGTTTAAAAAAAGATGATGTGGAAAGGTTCTCCGCTATTTTAGGTAAAAATCTCTCAAGTGAAATTTGGAACAGGTTTCCTGATCACCATAATCCCTTTATGAATAAGCTGACGAAGTTATTTAAAAAAATAACAAAAAACACGGGTTTTGATCGATGGCACCAAGCTCAAGCGGGTTGTTTTATGAGTCATTACAAGATAATTAAAGAAGCTAAAGATAACTTTGAAAAGGCTAAAACAGAATATGCAAACCTTCAAAAAGAATATCTTGAGTTCCAAAGCAAAACACCCTCTCTCGATAATGACGCTCAAAAAGAGCAAATTCAAGTCATAAAAGAAAAAATAGAAGCCGCAGTAGAGCAAATCAAGAAGTTTTCATCTGTATTAGTCATGGAAGATGATAATCGCTTTGGCCAAGTGATTGACAGCCAACGCAAAGAAACAACTTTAACCAATGTCGGTACCGTATTTCGACAAGTGATGCAAGAACTTCCCCACGATTATGACATGCTATTTTTCGCATCGATTGTCTCAAAAAAGAAAAAATGGGGAAACATGAAGGATATTCTCGGAGCAAAAAATACCCGTAAAAGACTTAAACATGTCACCTCAGAACGCATCGTTAAACTTGATTACGGCCATGCCACCAATGCTTATCTTGTGCATTCAAGGTTTTATGATACTCTTTTAAATAAGCTTAAAAAAATAGAAATCCCTGGACAACCCCTTAAAGCTGTAGATGTTGAAATTGCAGAATTGATGGAAAGTTCTAAAACTTATTTAGCCGTACCTCCATTAGCTTATCAAGGTGGTTTTTTAAGCAGCATTTCCCAAAGAGATTTACCACTTATACAGCCGAATAAGAAACTTTGGAAACAAATAAAAGAATAAAATTTATCCTCGTATGAACACCACAATATCCTTAACAAATCACATTCTTGGAAAAAGCGTTTATTCACTTTATTACCCTAAGGAAAAAACTGCATTTGGCTTTGTTAAGCGTAAAATTTTAACGCGTATCCTGGCTTTATCAACCTCCTTGTTTGAATTTGCCGATACCCTCTTAAATCTTGGGGGCGGCGTCGCCACCCTTTCTCTTTGGTCATTAAAAAAAGCCGGTATTAGAATCTTAAATCGAGAAAAATACTCTTTGCCTATGGCGAAAAATTATTTCGATGCTTGTCGGAAAAGCTCTAAAGGCATTTTTATCGGAACCCCTCGTTCAGTTTGGGATCCTAGACAACTTGTGACTCAAGACGTTAAGGAACATCTGTTCATTATTGATCATCAAAAGGTTGCAAAGAAAGAACTTAAAGAGATGTCGCATGAAAAACAAAATGAAGACTGGCATCTTCTTAAGTATGTAGGCCATGCCAAATTAATTAATCTTGAGAGAGATAAAAAAAGACTAGAGGAAGCTAGGGAACATTTTAGCAAGATCGGTCTTTCATTACAGGATGTGGAGCGATTTGCTGCTGTCATAGGTAATGAGTTACCTCGAGAAACTTGGGATCGTTTTCCCAATCCTCCAAACTATCCCCTCGATACACAAGAAAAAATTAAAGTTATTGATAAATGGCACGCCGCCCAAGCAGGTTGTTACCTAAGCCACTACCACGCCATTAAAAAAGCCAAAGAAAATCACGAGCTTGCAAAAGCTAATTATAGAAGCATGCAAATTCAATTGATTGAATTAAAAAAGAGTGCAGACAATACTAATTGCAAATCAAAAGAACAAATTCATCTTCTAAAGAAAAACCTAGAAGATGCTCAAGAAAGGATTAAGAAATTTTCTTCTGTATTGATAATGGAAGACGATAATCGTTTTGGTCAGCTCATCGATAAAAAAGAAAAAAAAGCCACTTTAGAAAAAGTAGGTGTTATTTTTCGTCAAATTATGCAAGAACTCCCCCAAGACTTTGATATGCTATTTTTTTCTTCCATAACCTCAAAAAAAGAAAAGTGGGGCGACATGAAAGGGATACCTGGGGCTAAACAAACTCGTAAAAGACTTAAGCAAATAAATAATAAACGCATAGCTAAGCTTGATTATGGCTATGGAGCAAATGCTTATTTAGTTCATTCAAGATTTTATGACACGATTCTAAATAAATTAAGTAAAATCGATATTGTAAATCATCCACTTAAAGCTGTAGATGTTGAAATTGCAGAACTTATGGAAAACTCAAATACTTATCTTGCGATTCCTCCTATAGCCTATCAAGGTGGTTACATGAGCAACCTTTCTTCTCAAGATCTACCCTTAATTCAGCCCAATAAAAAACTTTGGAAAAAAATTATCATCAAATAACAGCGTGTTTTAAGATATTTTTAAATAGACAGAAAAAATTCAATTAACTATTCTTTTTCAATTCTTTAAATGCATCTTCATAGCAGAGGAAGTTTATGTGCGATACAATCTCATTAACTACAAATGTCTTAGGCAAAGGGATCGCTTCAGTTTACCATAGCTCTGATCAAAAAAATGTCTCTGGCTTTGTAAGACGCGAAATTTTAACACGTACCCTTGCCTCTTCTACTTTTATTTTTGAACTCATCGATGCTCTAGCAAATTGCGGAGCAGGTCTCACTACACTCTCTCTTTATGCCTTGAAAAAAGCCGGAATAAAAAAGCTTTGCGGAAAAAAATATACTTTAAAAGCAGCCAAAAACTATTTCAACGCATCCAAAAAAAATTCGTTTGGGATCGTAATAAATACTCCTCGCTATGTTTACAATCCAAAACTTCTTTTTGAACAATTTTCAAAAGATCAAACACGCAAACTCAATTCTTTAAAAAATATTTCCATTAAAGAACTTACGCAAGATAAAAAAATCAATCCATTCATCATTGACCATCAAAGTCTTGCTATTAAAGAACTTAAAGAAATGGGTCTGGAGGAACAAAATCGAGATTATCATCTGCTGAAGTACGTAGGTCATGCTCGCATTATCAATCTTGATAGAAACCCGGAGCGTCTTGTAGGAGCAAATGAAAATTTTGCAAAAATTGGCGTGGTTTCCGGAGAAGTTGTAAGATTCCCTGCAGTTTTAGGAAAAAATCTTCCTCGTGAAATTTGGGACCGCTTTCCCAATCCCCCAAATTATCCCCTCGATACACCAGAAAAAATAGCAGAAAATGACCGATGGCACCAAGGACAAGCCGGCTGTTACATGAGCCATTACCGCATTATTCAAGAAGCAAAGGAAAATCATATACAGGCTAAATCCGATTATGAGAAAATCCAACAGCAACTTATCACCTTTAAAAAACAAAATTTCTTTCACACTCTTCCTAGTATAAAAGCAGAAATCCATAAACTCGAACAACAGCTAGCTGAGGCATTAGAACGAGTTAAAACATTTTCGTCTGTTTTAGTCATGGAAGATGATAATCGCTTTGGAAGAGTGCTTGATAAGAATAAGAAACAGACTACCCTGGAAAATGTAGGGGTTGTTTTTCGTCAAGTGATGAGAGATCTGCCGGATGATTTTGATATACTCTATTTATCTGCGATCACTTCCGAAAAAAAGGATTGGGGAAACCTGAAAGATATTCCTGCAGCTGAAAATACCCGTCAAAGACTCAAACAAGTCAATAATGAAAGAATTGTCAAGCTCGATTACGGACATGCTACCAATGCTTATATTGTTCATGAACGATTCTATGATTCTCTTCTAAATAAATTGAAGGTAATTAACCTTCCTGGTTCACCCCTTAAACCTGTTGATGTCCACATCGCAGAGCTCATGGAAAACTCCAAAACTTATTTGGCCGTTCCACCCATTGCCTACCAAGGTGGTGATTTGAGTAACGTTTCGTCGCGAAATCTACCTTTAATTCAACCGAATAAAAAACTTTGGAAAAAAATTACTATCTAATTAAATATTTTTAGCTATTTTCAAATAGACAGAAAAAATTCTATTAACTACCCTATTCCAAATTCATTAAATGCGTCTTCATAACAGAGGAAGTTTATGAGCGATACAATTTCTTTAACTACAAATGTCCTAGGAAGAGGGATCGCTTCAATTTACCATAACTCTAATAATAAAAATGTCATAGGGTTTGTTAAACGCGAGATTTCAACCCGAATTCTTGCTTCATCAACCTTTATCTTTGAACTCCTGGATGCTCTAGCAAATTGTGGAGCAGGTCTCACCACTCTTTCTCTGTGTGCCTTGAAAAAAGCCGGAATAAAAAAGCTTTGCGGAAAAAAATACACTTTAAAAATAGCTAAAAATTATTTCGATGCTGTCAAAAAAAGTTCAATAGGAGTCGTAATAAATACTCCTCGCTATGTTTACAATCCAAAACTTCTTTTTGATCAATTTTCAAAAGATCAAACACGCAAACTCAATTCTCTAAAAAATATTTCCATTAAAGAACTCCCACAAGATAAAAAAATCGATCCCTTCATCATTGATCATCAAAGCCTTGCTATTAAAGAACTTAAAGAAATGGGACTGGAGGAACAAAATCGAGATTATCATTTGCTGAAATATGTCGGTCACGCTCGCATTATCAATCTCGATAGAGATCATCTTCGTTTAACTGGAGCAAATGAACATTTTGCAAAAATAGGCGTAGCTCCTGGTGGTGTGGAAAGATTCCCGGCAGTTCTAGGAAGAGAACTACCTCGTGAAATCTGGGACCGCTTTCCCAATCCACCGAATTACCCACTTGATACACCGGAAAAAATAGCGGGTATTGACAAATGGCATCAATCACAAGCTGGCTGTTACATGAGCCATTATCGCATTATTCAAGAATCAAAAATGAATCACACCAAGGCTAAAGACGATTACGAAAGGATTCAACAAGAACTCACCGCTTTAAAAAAACAAAATCCCACTTATCATCTTCCTTTAGGTTCTGCCCATGTAAAAGCAAAAATCCATCAGTTGGATCAAGAACTTGCCGAAGCATTAGAGCGGATCAAAAGATTTTCCTCCGTTTTAGTCATGGAAGATGATAATCGCTTCGGAAGAGTTCTTGATAAAGTTAAAAAAGAGACGACTTTGGAAAATGTCGGTGTAGTCTTTCGCCAAGTGATGAAAGAACTGCCGGATGATTTTGATATGCTATTTTTAGCCTCTATCACTTCTGAAAAGGAGACGTGGGGAAAAATGAAAGACATTCCTGGGGCTAAAAATACTCGTAACAGACTCAAAAAAATCGAGAATGAAAGAATCGTCAAGCTTGATTATGGCCATGCGACTAATGCTTATATCGTTCATGCAAGATTTTATGATACCCTTATCGAAAAATTAAAAATCATTGATATCCCAGGTCAGCCTCTTAAAGCTGTTGATGTTCTCATCGCTGAACTCATGGAAAACTCCAAAACATATTTGGCAGTTCCACCGATTGCTTACCAAGGTGGTGATCTCAGTAACGTTTCCTCAAGAGACCTTCCTCTGATTCAACCGAATAAAAAACTTTGGAAAATGATAAAAGTATTTAATTAAAAGCCCCCTATCTTAAGGAAAAATTTATGAGTACTAGATCTATTGATTTATCGACGATCGAATCTGCATTCTTTTTAAATAATACTAACAGCTTTACACAACACAAAGTCATCATAAGAAAGGGAAACTCGATCACAACAACGGACAAACAAAATTTAAAGCAAGAACTGAATGGAAAATGTAAAAAGATTTCATTAGCAAATATTTTAACTTCTCTTTCTCATGAGGCTTCCAATGATAAAATAAAAGAATCTGAACTAGAAAAAATGTTTTCTCTTTCTCGTTATTTTATTCAAAAGGCTACACCATCAGGAAATCCTTTAATTACTAAAATTAAAACTATTCTAAGTCGTTTCCGAAACCTTTTTTCCGGCTATAAATTTAAATCAGATCAACAATATGCCAAAGAATTAGAAGCCACACTTCGTGCAAAAATAGTTTCTAAACTAGGCAGGATCAACAAAGGAACGAAGTTTGTCCCACAAGATTTTTGGGATTCAATGGGTTCACACCGTCCCAAAACCGATCAAAAATTGTATACTGATCCAGATATGACGATCGCCTTAAAAAACTTTAATTCTTTTTGTAAAAAAGTAGCCGAAGATAAAAGTGAAGTAAATATCTCTCAAAGCCTTTTAAAGCCTTTTTCCATCACTCCGACGATACATTTTATTTGGTTAGGTTCTGCCGTTCCCGATAAAGTTAAAGTTGTTATTGATTCATGGCGTCAACATAATCCGGGTTTTGATATTAAAATATGGACTGATCAAGAAGTCAAAAATTATCCCTTAGTTAACCGCGAGGCTTTTGAAGCTACTGATGTTTGGGCGGAAAAAGCAGATATTTTGCGTTATGAAATTCTCTACAATGAAGGCGGCATCTACAGCGACACAGACGTAATCTGTTATGGGTCATTTAAAGATCTCATTTCCCACAATATAAATTGCTTTGCAGGTCAAGAAAGCAATCAAGAATACCGCTGGCTTGGTTATGAGGGAAAATGTCTTCTGCTATGTAACGCAGTGTTAGGAGCTGCCAAAGGAAGCCCTGTCATGAAATACTGTATTGACAACTTGACATCTAAGTCAAAAGCGCCCAATACACATATTTCCGTAAGAACAGGTCCTATTCACCTAAGTCGTGCCTTTAGTAATGCTTTTAATACACCACAAAGTGAAAATTACTTAGTGTTACCCTGTTCCTATTTTTATCCTCTTCCTTTTCATCCAGATCTTAAAAAGAAAAAATTAACAGATGCGGAGTTGGCAACCTATGTCGACCCGGAATCTTTAGCGGTGCATTTATGGGACGGATCTTGGGTTAAATAAATCAACGCAAAGGCCGATTGATTAAATCGGCCTTTGCGTTTAGACTAATTTTGTTCTTTTATGACTTCGGTCACGATGTCGAAAGATTTCTTAGCGCTTTCCATCAATTTCTTCTGGCCCTCTTCACTAATAGGTTGCGGATTGAAATAGATGGTCTGACCCAATTGATTGACAAGATTGGCACAGGTGTCGCCCGTAGGAATCTTGAAATTTCTAAATCCAATCATTTTAGCTTTTGTAGCTTTTAGATCATGTGCCAAACCGTCCGGTATTTCTAATTTATCGACTTTGCTAATGATGATAAGACCATTAATTTTTACAGCATTCCCCACCGGAGTGAGTTTTTTCAGCTGCTGATTTAAGTCCTCTTGAGAGTCCACCAAAATGGAATATTCACTGATCTCTTTCTTAGGCAAAATCTTATATCCTGTAACTTGTCCGTTGTTTTTCTGTGGAATAACCCAAAAATTTTCGGCGCTGAGTTTCTCTTGCAAATCAACTGAAAGATTGCAATTTCTTAAAATTACCGAATCTATTTTTTGAATTTCTTTGAGATGAGAAACAAAGTTTGAGGGCATCTCAAATAGCTCTTGACCGCCATGAATGATTTCCAAAACACCCACTTCGCGTTTACTATTGGCTAAAGCTTGCAGATGCTTCACTAGCTCATTTTGATCTAAAGGCTTTGCATGTGATCCAATTTTATAGGCTTGTACTTTGCCATTTGTACCGGCTATAGCCAAAACACCCCCAACGATAAGCAAGGGGATAGCAGTAATAAAGCCTACAGTAAGGCCGGTTAGAGTAAAAGCCCCTATCCAAACCACACCTATTCCCAATCCCAATGCTCCTACAGCGCCAATAGTTTTACGGATAACATATAAAACTTTACTTTCATTCGGCAACGATGCCAATGTGCAAGCATTTATAATCGCTGTTTTAACCTTGGCTGGAAATGAAATATGAGATTGGACATTCAAAGAACTTGGTATAGAATTAACCGACATAAACACCTCATCTTGAGCAATATTTTTTTAAAAACCAAAAGTATAGCTTCAAAAGAGTAAATGTCAATAAAGCCTTGATCCTACAAATGTAAAATTGTACTCTGCAAATAAATGAGTGATAAATGAAAATCGGTATTGTCTGCTATCCAACCGTTGGCGGAAGCGGCGTCGTCGCTACCGAGCTTGGCCATGCCCTAGCGGCCAAAGGCCACGAAGTGCACTTCATCACCTACGATATTCCTTTTCGTCTGCGCCTCGAAGAAAGCAACATCTTCTTCCATGAAGTGGAAATCCATCATTATGATTTATTCAAATATCCTGACTACGCATTAACCTTAGCTGTTAAAATCGCAACTGTTGCAGAACAATTCAATCTCGATATTCTACACGTTCACTATGCTATCCCTCATGCTACAAGCGCATTCCTTGCAAAGCAAATCCTAGGCTCTCCAAAAAAACCTGCCGTGATCACTACTTTGCACGGCACCGATATCACTTTGGTGGGTCGCGATCACGCCTATTTTCAAATTGTTAAATTCAGCATCGAGAAAAGCTGCGGCGTTACCGCAGTATCAAAGAACCTTCGCCAACAAACCTTCAAATACTTTGAGATCGATAGAGCAAAACAAATAGAAGTGATTTATAATTTCTTTATTCCTCAAAAGCAGTTGATCAATCAAAAACCCATGCGTCACTGCTTCGTTCAAGAAGATGAAAAACTCCTTTTGCACTCATCAAACTTCCGTCCTGTAAAAAGAGCCTCAGATGTTGTCCGCATCTTTAAAGAGGTGCGTAAACAGATAAAATGCAAATTGCTCTTTCTTGGCGCAGGAGCCGGCATCGAAGAAGTGAAAAAAATGGTTAGTGAATTCCATCTTACAAAAGAAGTCTTCTTTTTGGGCAAAAGCCGCGAAATTGATCCCTATGTAGCAAGCGCTGATCTTTTTTTGCTTCCTAGCGAACAAGAAAGCTTTGGATTGGCAGCCCTAGAAGCCATGGCTTACGGCGTCCCTCCTATCTCTTCCGATGCAGGAGGCCTTCCAGAGCTGATTGATCATGGCAAAACAGGCTTTTTAGCTCCTATTGGCTCCATTGAAAAAATGGCTGAATATGCGACTTTTCTCCTATCTTCTCCACAGGCCTATCGGCAAATGAGCCAAGCTGCTATGCAAAGCGCTTCTGAAAACTTCAGCGTCGATAAGATCTTGCCCCAATACGAAGCCTTCTATGAAAAAACGCT